>NZ_CP032869.1:932492-1243322 GCF_003576455.2 Mucilaginibacter celer | reverse complement strand
GCTGCCGGCGAACTCATTACCATATTAACCGATGAGGGGGTTGAAACCGATACTATTATTAAAGACAACAGCCGCACCACAACTGTAAAAACGCGCGTTTTGGCAGGCAGTCACCAACTGGTGCGCGTTGACCGGGAAGTAACCGACGAGGTATCAGAAACTATAGGCCTTGAACTGATTGAAAAGCTGAACAGCCATATTGATGCTGTGGATATGGTACTTTTGTCGGATTATAACAAAGGGCTGTTTTCGCCGTTTTTAACGCAGCAGGTTATCAAAGCAGCAAATGCGAAAGGCAAAAAGGTAATTATCGACCCCAAAGGGCTTAACTATCAAAAGTACGAGGGCGCATTTATTATTAAGCCCAACCGTAAAGAACTGGCAGAGGCTGCGAAAACAGAAAAAATTAATTCGATAGAAAGCCTGCAGCAAGCGGCAAACATCATTTTGCAGCAAACAGGTGCCAAATATATAGTAGTTACCCTATCTGAAGAAGGTATGGTAATATTAAACGAAACCGGGCTTACCCTATTACCCGTTAAAGCCACCGAGGTATTTGACGTAACCGGTGCCGGCGATACCGTGCTGGCTACCATGGCTTATTTTTTAGCCAGTGGATGTACGCTTGAAGAAGCCTGCGAATTGGCCAACCACGCGGCTGCTATAGTAATACGCCGCGTAGGCAGCGCCACCACCACCGTGCAGGAAATTATTGATGATATTGAACGCGATGAGGTAAGGTAAAAGGCAAAAGGTTAAGGCGAAAGCTTATAAGCCGTATGAAAAATGACTTAATGACCTAATGCCCCAATGACATTTAAAGAAATGAATAACAAAATATTAAACGAACTTAAAGATCACCAGGAAACGTTGCAGTGTGTAATTGATACATTGGGGGATGATATTGCAACGGCATGCGAAATGATCACATCAACCATAAAAAACGGTAGTAAAGTACTGCTGGCCGGTAACGGCGGCAGCGCTGCCGATGCACAGCATATTGCAGCAGAGCTTACAGGTAGATACGTTAAAGACCGTCAGCCTTTGCCGGGCATTGCCTTAACAGTTGATACTTCGGCACTTACATCGATAGCTAATGATTATGGTTACGAACATGTGTTTTCGCGCCAACTGGAAGCTTTTGCGCGGCCGGGCGATTTGTTTATTGGTATTTCAACCAGCGGCAATAGTCCGGGGATATTGGCTGCTTTCGAATCGGCTAAGAAACTGGAGGTTAAAACTTTAGGTTTATCGGGACGGAACGGCGGAAAAATGAACGGACTTTGCGATTTGAATATCATCGTTCCATCCAGCATTACGGCGCGCATCCAGGAAATGCATATCCTTATCGGGCATATTTTGTGTACTGCTGTGGATGATCTGTTTGATTGATCTTGATTGTAGAAAGATTATTGAAATTAGATAAAAGGAGAGGTATTTGAAGGATATAAAATTGGGCGGCCTGGCCTGTCACCCTGAGCTTGTCGAAGGGTGGCGCGTAAAGGCCCTACGCTCCATGCTTCGACAGGCTCAGCATGACACCCATCCTTAAATTAACATAATAAGTAAATGAGAACCGGCTTCGAAAAAACATTACTTGATAAAATAACCGATCTGACATCGTTGCAACAACAGGTAAAAGCCTGGCAAAGCGAAGGTAAAAAAGTGGTGTTTACCAATGGTGTGTTCGATTTGCTGCATATTGGTCACCTTACCTATATGGCCAAAGCTGCCGAGCTTGGCGATAAACTGGTTATCGGGCTTAATGCAGATAGTTCGGTACGCCGTATTAAAGGCCCTACCCGGCCGGTGAACGATCAAAACAGCCGCGCGGCTTTATTGGCGGCTTTGTTTTTTGTTGATGCGATAGTTGTTTTTGAAGAGGATACCCCGCTTAACCTGATCACGGCGCTGTTACCCGATATTTTGGTAAAAGGTGCCGATTATGCTGTAGAAAATATTGTTGGTGCCAAAGAAGTGCTGGCCAATGGCGGCGATGTAAAAACCATTAGTTTTGTTGATGGATACTCGTCAACCTCGATAATTGAAAAAATAAGGGGTCAAATTTCCTGAACTGTTTAGCAAAATGAAGATACTGGTGATCCGCTTTAGCTCGATGGGAGATATTATTTATACCACTCCTGTTGTGCGCTGCCTAAAAAAGCAGGTGCCGGATGCCGAGGTCCATTTTTTAACCAAACCGGCTTTTAAATATATTTACGACAGTAATCCCTACGTTGACAAATTACTGTTATTAAAACCCTCGTTAACAGATACCATTAACGAAATTAAAGCCGAAAAATACGATCAGATCATCGATCTGCACAATAACCTCCGCACAACCATTATAAAGCTGCGCACCGGTATAAAAGCATCAACCTATAAAAAACAACCAATCCGCAAATGGCTCAGCCTTAAATTCAAACTAAACTTAATAGCTGCCGAACACCTGGTTGACAGGTATTTAAAAGCAGTTAAATTTTTAGGGGTGATTAATGATGATGCGCCTATAGATTATTATGTTAAAGCCCAACATGATATTAGCAAACTATTACCGCCTACCCATCAAAACAGCTATGTAGCTTTTATAATAGGTGCTACTCATTTTACCAAACGGATGCCTAATTACAAAATCATCAGCATATGCAAACAGCTTAACCTGGCCGTTTTGCTGTTGGGAGGAAACGATGTAAAAGCCAATGGGGATGAGATAGCTGCAGCCGCAGGGAAGCAGGTATATAACGCATGCGGGATCACCTCGCTTGATGAATCGGTTTTCCTGGTATCAAAAGCAAAAAGCGTAATAGGATTTGATACCGGCCTCACCCATATTGCCGAAGCTTTTAATGTGCCTATAGCTTCCGTATGGGGTGGCACTACGCCCGATTTGCTGGGTGTGTGGCCATATAAAGTAAAAAATTCATTAATTGCCGGCATCGAACTTTCGTGCAGGCCATGCTCCAAATTTGGTCTGGAAAAATGCCCGCTTGGCCATTTTAAATGCATGAATGAGATGCCCGAAACCGGGATTGTTGATTTTGCCAATGGCAATTAACATATAACAAATTATAAATCTGCAAATTAACCAAACCTCTACTGTCTGTTTTTTATAATATTAATAAAACTTTAGCGTTAATTGCTGTGTTTATATAATTTAGTTACCCAACTTAAAATCCTTTCACCCATGAAAAAAATCTTACTAAGCCTTTGCTTTTTAACAGCTTCTTTTGCAGCGTTTGCCCAGTTACCAACCGTTGGTATTAAAGGCGGTGTTAATTTTGCTACCCTGCACGCCACTGTCGACGGAGTAAGCGGTTCCGGAAACTCGGGCAGTTTAACCACATTCAACGTCGGCGCATTTGTCGATTTTAAATTTGGCAACGTATCATTACAACCAGCCTTAAACTTTACCGGTAAAGGAGGGTCATCAAACTTCGATATTGATGCGCAAAGCGGATCGAAAGTAAAATTGTATTATTTACAGGTGCCTGTAAATGTAGTTTACCATGTACCTGCCGTTGTGGGCGAATTTTATTTTGGTGCCGGTCCTTACGTTGGTGTAGGTGTTTCGGGCAGCGGAAAAGACGGCCAGGGAAACTCTGAAGACGTTAAATTTGGCAGCGGTGCAGAAGAACTTAAACGGACTGATGTTGGCGCAAACGCAATAGTTGGTTTCAAATTCAAAACCGGTTTCCTGATCAATGCTAACTACGATTTAGGTTTAACCAACATCACTAATGTTGATGGTATTAAACTTACCAACCGCGTATTCGGCGTTTCTGTAGGTTACGCTTTCTAAGCATCTGTTAAAGAAATGAATTTAATAAAATAGAGGGTCAACGTCCCTCTATTTTTGTTCTACACCAATCAGTTTTAAAAAGGCTGTTGTATAAACAGGTTATGCTATAATGATATATTTGAAAATACAATCAAACCACAATTAACATGAAAAAACCTATACTATCTTTACTGTTAATCTTCATCACACTATCAGCTTTCGCGCAATTACCAACCATAGGTATAAAAGGCGGCGTTAACTTTGCTACACTCAGCGCATCGGGCCAGGCTAATAATGTTGTTGCCGGTACAAACCTGCAGGCATCATCAGGCAGCGTAACTTCATTTAACTTTGGTGTTTTTGCCGATATTAAATTCGGCCATCTTTCCTTACAACCGGCGGTTAACTTTACCGGCAAAGGCGGCACTTTTGATGGCACCACGGGCCCGTTGCCCGGTGGCTCAACAAGCCAGGTGCATAGCAAATATAACTTGTACTATGTGCAGGTTCCGGTTAATATCGTATATCATATCCCGGTTGTTATTGGTGAAATTTATCTGGGCGCCGGCCCCTACGGAAGTTATGGCGTGCATGGAAAACTTAAACAATCCGCCATAAATACCCAAAACGGATCATTCAGCAGCTCGCGCGATATCAAATTTGGCGATGAATCAGGCGAGATCAAACGGATGGATTACGGTGCCAATGCCATTGCCGGTATTAAACTGAAAGGCGGTTTGCTTTTTAATATTAATTACGATCTGGGCCTAACCAATATCCTGCCCGATGCCGACGGGAATAAAATGAAAACCCGCGTTTTGGGTGCTTCTGTGGGCTTTGCTTTTTAAGCTGATCCTAAAATATTTTATAAAGGAGGAACTGTTATTCCTCCTTTTTTATTTAGTATAATTGAAAACTTAATAGAAAAATTTCACGTTATATTTACAAGATCATAACATTATAAACCGCTCTGCTTCCCTAATACAACAATGAAAAAACTAATGCTTATTCGCCACGCCAAAGCCACCCATGAAAGTGGCTATGCCGACTTCGACAGGCCCCTTAAACCATCGGGCATGCAGGATGCCGCGCTGATGGCTACGCTTTTAAGGGGGCAAATGCAGATCCCCGAAATTGTGGTAACCAGTCCGGCATTGCGCACATTAAATACTGCCGAAATATTTGCCAACCAATTTAAAATCCCGGCTCCGCTTACCGATAAACGAATTTATGAAGCGAGCGAAAATACCTGGGTTAAAGTGGTGAACGATTTACCGGTAGATCATAATTTCGTAGCCGTTGTAGGCCATAACCCGGGCATAAGCCATATATTATACTATTTAACCGGCCAGGTAAAAGATATGCCTACGGGCGCAGTTGCTATAATCACTTTTGAGAATGATGACTGGCAATCTATAAGCGAGGAAGACGGAAAGCTGGTACATTTCGATTCGCCGAAAGGATGAGTTTTGAGTCAGAAAAGTCCGAAAGTCTGCAAGTCCGGAAGCCCGAAAGAAAAAACCAGGCTTAAATCAGAAAAATCCCAACCAGCCATCAACAGACTTCCGGACTTTTCCGACTTCCGGACTTCACACTAACCAATCCGATACATCTTTCCCGGCAATGAACTGATATAACCCTGCATTTCCATATTCAGCAGGTTCATAGCCAGTTGGCTCAGGGGCATATTGGCTTTCAATGTAAGGTCATCAATGGCAACAGGAGCTTTATTTTGTTGTAAAATCTCTATAATCAGGCGCTCTTCTGCCGAAAGATCAAACGGGAGTGAAAATTGCTCAACAGCCGGTTTGTTATCATCCGTTTTCTCCCAGCCCAAACTAAAAGCCAGGTCGGCCATGCAGGTAAGCAGGCTTGCTTTGTTGTTACGAATCAAAAAATTACAGCCTTCCGAAAATTCGTCGCCTATCCTACCCGGAAAAGCAAAAACATCCCGGTTGTAAGAGTTGGCAATTTCGGCGGTAATCAACGCCCCGCCTTTTACGCTGGCTTCTATCACTACGGTAGCATCGGCAATACCGGCCACTATCCGGTTTCTTTGCGGAAAGTTTTCCCTATCAGGATTGGTGCCGGATGGATACTCGCTCAGGAGCCCACCGTTTTCAAGCATCTTATCAGCTGTGGCCCGGTTTTGCGATGGGTAAAGCCTATCAAGGCCGTGCCCGAGCACGCCTATTGTTGGCACCCCCAGTTTAACACAATCCTTATGGGCAGCCACATCAATACCATGGGCAAGCCCGCTTACTATTAATACGTTGTATTGCTGTAATTCTTCTACCAGTTGCCGGCATAGTTGCTTGCCGTAATCAGTGGCGTTACGGGTGCCCACTATACTGATTACATGCGGTGGATTTAGGTCCATCTTACCTTTTGCATAAAGCAAAACCGGCGAGTCGTTACAGTTTTTCAGGCGTTTGGGATAACGGGCATCTGTATAAAATATCACCTCGATATTGTTTTTTTCGATAAACAGTAACTCGGCCTCCGCCCTTTTGAGTGCTTCATCAAAGTCAATCTGTGCTATTGTTTTTTCGCCGATGCCCGGAACCCTGAGCATCTTGTCTTTCGATGCTTTAAAAACCTCTTCGGCGCTGCCCATGTAAGCAAGGAGTGATTTTGACGCTACCGGGCCAATATTTTTTATAAAAGTTAACGCTACCTGGTGAAGTAATGACATGGTTTAGATTTTTCGATTTCAGATGTGGAGATGATTGATGTGCAGATGTGCAAATTTCAGATGTGCAGATGAAAAAAACTCTCTTTATAATTTACTCATCTGCATATTTGCACATCTACAATTCTGCACATCCATTCACACGCTAAAGTATAAATAAATCCTAAAAACATTAGCAAAAAATAAAAACTACAAAAATAGTTTGCAAACTATAAAAATAGTTTTACCTTTATCTAACTATAAAAATAGTTTACTATGCTTATAAAAGAACTAACCAAGGCCGAAGAGCAGATCATGCAGATCCTCTGGCAATTGAACGAAGCCATTGTAAAAGATATTATTGAAGAAATGCCAGATCCCAAACCGGCCTACAACACCGTTTCGACAGTTGTAAGGGTACTGGAGGGCAAAGGTTTTATCGATCATAAAGCCTACGGAAATTCGCATGTGTATTTCCCCCTTATCAGCGAAGCGGATTATAAAAAATTTACGTTTGATAAGATGATGAAAAACTATTTCAGCAATTCGTACCAAAGCCTGGTATCGTTTATTGTTGATGAAAAAAACATCAGCGTACAGGAACTGGATGAGTTAACCTCGTTAATTGATCAACTTAAAAACAAAAAACAATGAACTGGCTGCATTACCTTTTAGAGGCAAACCTGTATCTGTGCGTGTTTTACGCCGGTTATTGCCTGTTTTTAAATAAAGAAACCTACTACACTTTAAACCGGGTATACCTGCTGCTTAGCTGCATCGTATCCTTCATTATACCTGTTGTGCAAATAGGCTGGCTAAAACCTGCCGAACAGCCGCTGCAAACCTTTATAATTACAGGTACGTCTCAACTGCAGATACAAGCAGATGCGGCGACTACTACCCCACAGTTAACTATCAATGAATTAATGGTTTATGCCTACATATTGGGTGTTGCCACGCTTGCCGTACTGCTTATTGTTAAAATTTATCAACTCCTGAAGCTAACAAAAACAAGCAAAACACGGATTGGCGATAAGTATAAACTGATAAACGTTCACGGATCCAATACCGCGTTTTCATTTTTCAACTACCTTTTTATTGGCACAAAAACGGCTAAGAATAACATCATTATTCAACACGAGCTGGTGCATATCCGCCAAAAACACTCGGTTGATATTGTTTTTTTAGAGTTGATCAAGATCATTAACTGGTTTAATCCGCTTGTTTATTTGTTGCAAATAAGCCTGAAAACCGTACACGAATACATTGCTGATGAACAAACCGCCATGCAGGAAAGCGATGCTATCAGCTATTCATCCTTCCTGGTTAGCAATGCTTACGGGCTTAGCGGCTCATCTATTGCGCATTCATTTTTCAATTATAATTTACTAAAAAAGAGGATCATTATGTTAAACCAAAAACGATCGGGGAAATTAGCCAGGCTAAAATACCTCGTGGCCCTGCCCATAAGCTGCGGCCTGCTGGGCGCATCAACGCTGGCATTCAGTAAAACTTATGGATTTATTGATCTGCTGCCCAAACATCAGGTTGCCGCAAACCGTATGGCAATGGCCCATTCGCCAATTGCAGATACTACAAAACGCGCGCAATTTAATTTAAAAGGCAACACGCCAAAAGGATACAAATACGAAGAAAGCGGTTTTGTTGAAGGCGATAAAGCTGATTTTAAAGTGGTTATCCAGGATAAAAACGGCGAGCGCAAAGAGTACCTGAAAAGCCAGGCCACTCCCGAAGTATTAGCTACACTGAAAGAAAAATATGGCTATTCGTTCCCTAAAAACTTCAATTTCCCGAAACCTCCTCCGCCACCGCCATTACCAGCAGGCTCTGGTCCGCACAAGATAACAAATCAGTTGCCACCACCGCCGCCGCCACCAATACCGGCAAAAAAAGGTAAAAAACTGAAAGCTACGGTAGATATGCTTCCCGCGCCCGCCGCACCAGGACAGGAACCGGCTACACCTTTGCCTCCAGCTCCGCCCTCACCGGCCACCGAAGTACGTATCCCTCCGCCTCCCCCACCGGCCGATCCGTTTCACGATCTACATCGCTTTATCGGCCGAAACGTCCGTTATCCTTCAAAAGCGCGCAACGCACGCATTGCCGGCCAGGTTATGTTAAGCGTTAATGTTACTGATGGAAAAATAAATAATGTTAAACTTTTAAAAAGTATCGATACTGATATAGATAATGAAATACTAAGGGTTTTAAATAGCTTTGATGGCAAACTGGGTGTGAAATCGGGCATGTATAATGTACCTGTAGCGATGGAGCTTTTAGATTCGAA
This sequence comes from Mucilaginibacter celer, assembly GCF_003576455.2. Lineage (NCBI taxonomy): Bacteria > Pseudomonadati > Bacteroidota > Sphingobacteriia > Sphingobacteriales > Sphingobacteriaceae > Mucilaginibacter > Mucilaginibacter celer. Next base: position 1,234,565 of record NZ_CP032869.1, on the reverse strand, counting down.
AACCGATAATCAAGTGCCCGAAAAACAGGCTAAAGAAGTAGCTGCAGCCAATCCATCCGCAGTTACAATTAATCAATCAGTAGTGGTGGGCTATTTGTAAACCAGCCTCCACTAAAATAACAGAGCTTTATAAGCTCTCTTAATTGCCGACCGGCCTAAATCCGTTCCGGCAATTTTTGACGTAAACAACTCTCCTCTTTTTCAATAATTTACAAATAAAAATAGCCTGGTATTTGTAATATATCTTTTCGATTTACGTAACTTTATTATAGTGCTGATTTAAAATCATCAACCAAATGCAAAGCAAACAAATACCATCGCGCTTTGTAGTATTAATACCGATTATACTTCCTTAACCTTACCGTTAACCTGCTTTTGTTCATTTTTAAAACTTGATAATATGAAAAGGTTTGGTATCATCTTAGCAATTGTAGGGCTTATTGCTCTTATTGCCGGCAATTTTTTTTACGGATCAACTATTAACGCTGTAGATAGCTCAGGCAGCTCAATCATCACCACCGGAATGGGCGGTAACTGGACATTCAAACTTCCTGTTTTTGCCGGAGGGGCGCTGTTTTTCCTGGGCTTTGTTTTCTGGGCAGCCTCGAGAACAGACAATCAGCACCACGACCACTTGATATAATTTATCACGCAAAGCCGCCGAGACTCTGAGAAGAAAAGTTTGTATCTACATGCGCAAAAATCAACGACCAAAACCTACCAGCTTTGCGTCTTAGCTTCTTTGCGCCTTAAAAATTCAAACTATCTATTTGTAAACCTTTGCGTCTTAGCCTCTTTGCGCACTTAAAAATCTCAAACCATCCACCCAAAAACCTTTGCGTCCCTGCGCCTTTGCGTGCCTAAAAATCTCAAACCATCTATTCGTAAAACCTCTGCACCTTAGCGCGCCTAAAAATTATAGATTAATGGAAAACGAAAGGCTTATCCCTTAACGTATATCACCTGCTTTGTTTCGAAAAACTCTTTTTTAAAATAGTCTTTCAGATGATATTGTGTTACACTCAGGCCCGATTCTTTGATCTCCTGCGTCAGGTCTCCGCCCTTTAAATAAAGGATTCCGTTAGGTAATTTATTGTTGGATTGCTTGTTGAATTTGCCTTTTACCCAGGGATAAAAATCTTTTAATTGTGTAACCGCGCGTGATACAACAAAGTCGAATTTCTCTGTTAACTGCTCGGCGCGCAGGTGCGAAGCCCGCACATTTTTCAGCCCCAAAGCAGCAGCCACTTCGGTAACAACTTTAATTTTTTTACCTATCGAATCAACCAGATGAAACTGCGTTTCGGGAAATAAAATAGCCAGAGGAATACCAGGAAAGCCGCCGCCGGTACCAACATCAAGTACATTTTCGCCGGGTAAAAACGTCATAACTTTTGCAATTCCAAGCGAATGAAGCACGTGTCTTTCAAATAAAAGATCGATGTCTTTACGCGAAATTACGTTAATCTGGCTGTTCCAATGTTCATATAACGCGGGCAATTTTTCAATTTGTTCGCGCTGTTCATTACTTAAATCAGGAAAATATTGTAGAACTATTTCAGATGTCATCCCTGTTAAAACGATTAATAATATTACCAAGCAGGTACCTCGCCCTGAATAATTGTGCCTTTACAGTACCCAACGGAAGATCAAGTTGCTGGGCAATTTCTTCGTACGAAAGCTCATCAAAATACCTTAAAGTAATCAGGTTTCTGTAGCGGGTAGGCAAACTTTCAATTAACGTTTTCAGCTCCTGGGTTTGCTGTTTTTTGATAGATGTTTCTTCGGGATTAAGTGTATCCGCCTTAATTTGCAGTGGTTTTTCATCGCCTTCATCATCCATCATACCATGGATAGACATGGTATTGAGCTTCTTTTTGCGGATAAAATCGATACAATTATTGGTAGCCACCCTAAAAAGCCAGGTGCTGAAAGCAAAATCGGGCTGATATTTTTCAAGCTTTTCAAATGCTTTAGCAAAGGTTTCTACGGTTAAATCCATTGCATCCTCCTTGTTGTTCACCATTTTAAGCACCATAAAGTATATCGAATCTTTATAGCGGTGCATTAAATCGGCGTAGGCTTTCTGATCGCCCTGGCGGGCCTTTACCACCAGGTGAAAATCATTCTTAGCATTTTCGGTAAAGTTGGCGTTTATTTCCATTGCTTCGTTTTTAAAAAGGTACCGATCACTCCAAAAACAGTTAAATACATATAATATATAAGATCAAAAAGGGGGAAATACCAAAACAGGCTTTTTGCTTCGAGTTTTTTAAATATACGATTATAAATGGCCAGTTGTAATATCATTCTAAAAACGCACAAACCCAATGCCAGTACTGGTTCATACCTTAAAATAACGAATAATATCAACAAAATATAAAATATAAATCCACTTAAGGCGTCAAAACTAATCATGCGCCTGTGCTGGTTTTTGTACAGTTTGCCCACACCCATGTGCCGTTTTTTTTGCCTGAACCAGGCTTTAAAAGTGGTTTTAGCCTCGGTATAAACAAAGGTTTCAGGGTTTAGTTCCACGGCAGTATTGCTGCTTGTGGCATGCTGGTTAACAAACAAGTCATCATCGCCGGATAGTACATGCATGTGCGAAGCAAAGCCCTTGGCGCTAAAAAACAAGGTTTTTGTATAGGCAAGGTTGCGGCCGATGCCCATATACGGATCGCCGGTAAGGGCGCTTGAAAAATAATTAATGGCAGTTTTCACGGTTTCAAAACGGGTAAAAGCGTTTAAAAAACCGCGGCGTTTGGTATAAGGCGAGTAGCCCAAAACTATCTCCACGCCGTTTGAAAAATTAGCCATCATGCGGCTGATCCAATTTTCGGAAGCCGGTCGGCAATCGGCATCGGTAAACAAAAGGTATTCGTTTTTTGAGGCTTTTATCCCCAGGGTTAGTGCAAATTTTTTCCCGGTTTTAAACCTGTCATGCTCGGTTATGGTAACCACTTTAAGGTGTGAATATTGTTTCTCCAGTTCTTCCAGCACCTCATCGCTTCGGTCGTACGAGCAATCATTTATAACTACCACCTCAAAGTCGGGGTAGTTTTGTTCAAGAATAGCGGGCAGATTTTCCTGCAGATTTTGCGCCTCGTTGCGCGCGCTGATGATGACAGATACCGGAATCAGTACCTGCGGAGGCGGTTCCTCACCCGGTTTGTAGCCTGCAAGGCGGGTATGCCTGCTTATCAAATAATACAGCTGAACTATAAAACAAAGCTGAAAAAGAATAAAAAGCGCGTTTTGTACGTACGTTTCCAAACAAAAAAAATAATCAGGCAAATTTGTTAAAAATCGATGAAATTAAGGCGGCGGTTCAGCGTTAATTTAAAGTTTAATAATGGATTAACGTAATAGTTCTCAACAGTGCTCAACTTTATCAACATGGGTTTAATATTCAGCGCGTTTACCAATTGCTTTCCGGTACTCTTATATAAGCACACAACGGGGTTGAGGCTTTTTTTTGCTAATTTTGCCACCTCAAAATGAAATTTACTTTAACAACGCAAGATCCGCTTTCGAAGGCACGCGCCGGCGAGATCACTACCGACCACGGTACTATCCAAACCCCTATTTTTATGCCCGTAGGCACCGCGGGTACCGTAAAAGCCGTACATCAGCACGAATTAAAAAACGATATTGAGGCCCAGATTATATTAGGTAACACCTACCATTTATACCTGCGCCCCGGCTTAAGCACGCTTGAAAGTGCGGGCGGTTTGCATAAATTTAATGGCTGGGATGGCCCGATATTAACGGATAGCGGCGGTTACCAGGTTTATTCATTAACCGAAGTACGTAAAATTAAGGAAGAAGGCGTTACATTCCGTTCGCACATTGATGGCTCGAAACACTTGTTCACGCCCGAAAATGTGATGGATATTCAGCGCGTAATCGGTGCTGATATTATCATGGCTTTTGATGAATGCACCCCCTATCCCTGCGATTATAACTACGCCAAACGATCAATAGAAATGACGCATCGCTGGCTTAAACGCTGCTGCGACAGGTTTGATAGTACCGAGCCAAAATACGGTTACAGCCAAACACTCTTCCCTATTGTACAGGGCTCTGTTTATAAAGATTTACGTATACGCTCGGCCGAAGTAATTGCCTCTTACGAGCGTGAAGGTAACGCCATCGGCGGCCTATCAGTAGGTGAACCGGCAGAGGAAATGTATGCTATGACCGAGATTGTTTGTAATATATTACCTGAGCAAAAACCTCGCTACCTAATGGGGGTTGGCACACCTGTAAATATACTGGAAAACATAGCCCTGGGCATTGATATGTTCGATTGTGTAATGCCAACCCGTAACGCCCGCAACGGTATGCTGTTCACCAAAAATGGCATCATCAATATCAAAAACGAGAAGTGGAAAAACGACTTTTCGGCTATTGAAAATGATAGTGATCTGTTTGCAGATAAAGCTTACACCAAAGCATATCTACGCCACCTGATCCACTCGGGCGAGATGCTTGGCGCGCAAATTGCAACGCTCCATAACCTCCATTTTTACTTATGGCTGGTGAAAGAAGCGCGAAAAAAAATCATAGCCGGCGAATTTTACGAATGGAAAAACATGATGGTAAAATGCCTTGGACAGCGTTTATAATCTATCACGGCAAAGATCAAATTAAAAACAAAAAGCAAATAAAATAACCGATAAATGAAGGCTATTTTTCATAGGTATTTAAAAATTATCGACAGGTTTATCATCGGAAAATACCTGGGAACTTTTATATTCACCATGGGCATTTTCATGGTGATATCCGTGGTATTCGACGTATCAGAAAAGCTTGATAACTTCCTGAATAAGCACGCCAGTTTACACGATATTATCTTTAGATACTACGCAGGATTTATTCCATTTTATTTGAATATGCTATCGCCATTGATCAACTTTCTGGCGGTAATTTTCTTCACAGCTAAGATGGCAAATCAAACAGAAATTGTTCCGATTTTGAGCGGAAGGGCAAGCTTCAACCGTTTTTTAAGACCATACATTATTTCCTCTACACTGATATTTATTGTATCATTTTTTGCCAATGTTTATCTTATTCCATACACAAACAGATTAAAAATAGACTTTGAAAATGCCAATGGAATGATGGATAATGACCCTACAAAGAGTGAAGTGCATATGCAAATTGACAAGCATACTTTTGTTTATCTGAGCAATTATGATCCCACCACGCACCTGGGTTATAATTTTATAATGGAAAAGTTTAACGGAGATACACTTCGCGAAAAGCTGATTGCAAATCAAATTCAATACGATTCGGTAAAAAATATCTGGAGTTTAAAAGATTATTCTGTTAAATATGTGCGGGGAATGAAGGAGCAATTTCTGAAAAATCAGCCCCAAAAAGATACCGTATTAGATATGCACCCGAGCGATTTTATCGTGTATGATAACGTGTATACGGCCATGTCATTAAGCGATTTGAACAAGAATATCGATAAGGAAAAACTTCGTAGACCAGAGTATTTAAAGTCGATTTATTTCGAAAAATTCCACCGTTTTGTTTATCCCTTATCGGCTTATGTACTTACACTAATTGGTGTTTCTATCTCATCAAGAAAGGTGCGTGGCGGTGTTGGATTACCCCTCGGTATTGGTATATTACTATGCTTTGCCTATATCATTTTAGAGCGCTTTGCCCTGGTATTTTCGGTAAAAGGAGGCATGACACCGCTGGTTGCCGTGTTTATACCTAATATAGTATTCGGCATTTTGGGGTATTACCTGTTATTAAAAGCACCTAAATAATGTCGCAAACAGCCCGTCAAAGTCTAAATAAGAACCTAATTATTCTCCATTTTACCGTTTTTGTATGGGGATTTACCGGAATTTTAGGTGCTTTAATCACCATTTCGGCGGTACAATTGGTATGGTTCAGGGTTTTGATCGCTTCTTTATCCTTGTTTTTGTATTTCAAATTCAGTAAAACCGATTTTAAAGTTGAGCGAAAATCCATACTAAAAATGGTGGCTACGGGCGCTATTGTTGGTGCGCATTGGATCCTTTTTTTCGCTGCTATCAAGCTTTCAACCGTTGCTGTTACGCTGGTTTGCCTCTCCTCCATTACTTTATTTACGGCTATTTTTGAGCCGGTCATCAATAAAAAGCGCATCTCAAAACTGGAAATACTTGCCGGAATTTTAATTATCACCGGCATTATTTTAATTTTCAAGTTTGAAACACGATACACTAAGGGTATCATAACCGGATTGGCGAGCGCTGTTTGCGCCAGCCTTTTTTCGATTATCAACTCGCGCCTGGTAAAGAAAGCCGAGGCCCCGGTGATTGCTTTTTATGAATTATCGGGCGCATTTGTATGGATCTCGATATACCTGTTTATCACCTCGGGCTATACCCGGGATATGCTATTGAAGCCGGCAGACATTGGCTACTTATTACTACTCGGCACCATCTGCACATCGCTGGCCTATGTAGCCGGCGTATCGGTTATGCGCGAACTTTCGGCGTTCAGGGTAGCGCTTATCACCAACCTCGAGCCGGTGTATGGTATCATTATGTCGTTCATTTTTTTTGGTGATATGAATAAAATGACACTCGGATTTTGGGGTGGAGCTTTACTCATCCTGTCTACAATCTTCCTGTACCCGGTTGTACAAACTCAAATTTCAAAACGAAAAAGCCGGGCCTGATCTTTTATTTTCTGTATCCACCAGGCCGGAAAACATCATAGAAAAGCTACCTCATCCGGGGTAGCTTTTTGTTTATAACCGATAACCTCAGCCACCACCTTTGCGTGCATTTTACCCCGATATCCCAGCCGGGAGAGCAAATAACCCCACATTAAAACAGGCCATTTTTAGCCCTTCTAAGCCATTATAATTTTCAGACGTATTTCTGCCCGCAAACATCGCTTTGCCGCGAATAGCGCCAAAATCCAATTTTTAGTTAGTGTATTTAAATTTCACACGATCAACAAGCGATGAAATTAAAAAACGAGAGGGTATCGAGATTTTCATCAGCATTAAAATTAAAAAAAGAGTTCAATTAAATAAAATATTAAATTAAAAATCAGATATATATAAAATTTACATGAATAAAAAATACAACAAAAGCCATACAACTAAAATCACAAAAAACTAAAAAAATTAGCATTGTAAAAAATATCCAAAATAAAAAACCATTAAAATTTAAAAATCAGATATTTAAAATAACTTATATAACTAATAAGTTCACAAAAGCAGTTAGGAGATTTAACGGAACGATAGTGTATCCAGTTAAAAAATGAGAGTTCGATAAAATTCGAGACATCTCTCCTGCTTGTATACAGCCCGAAAATTTTAGCAGGTTTTTCGATACTCTCGTCGAAGAAAAACTTGATTCAAAGCGTCGAAAAAATCCGTCATCGGCGCGGTTACCTCACAGCTCCTTTCCTCTCGCCCCGGGTATTTTTTTGGACGCGTATGGTTGCCTTAAAACAGAATTAAAATTTAAGGTTTGATTTGGCGGCAAGGAGACGAGGTGTACACGCCAGGAAAAAAATGGGTACGCGAAATTTCCCGGCCTGTTCATATCCTCCGGATGAGCTGCACCACTGTACCGGTTTAGGCGAGCGCCTGTAAACACACCATCATCGCAGCGATATTTTATCGACGTTTTATTTAAACATTTAAAAAGCGGATATTGTATTATCTAAAATAAGATCTATCATGAGCATTAAAACAATCATCGTTGTAGTCGTAGCCGTTTTGCTAACCATCGTGTTGATGCAAAATACCGACGAGGTTTATTTCAAATTTTTATTCTCCACTTTCAGGGTTTCAAAACTGACGATGATGTTGGTGGTGGCAGTAACCGGCTTCCTGCTGGGCCTCATCGTGGCCTGGCCTAAAAAACAAAAATTTGACATCGGCGGCTATCACGACGCCATTCACGACAAAAACAATCCCGATACACTAAGCGACGAAGACAGGGAATACATTAACTAACATATGAAAACAACTATCGGCTTTATAGGCCTCGGCAACATGGGTACCCCCATTGCTAAAAACTTACTTGCCGCGGGCTATCAATTACAGGTTTACAACCGCACACTTGCTAAAATTGACGAGCTGGGAACCGAAGGTGTAACCAGATGCCAGAGCCCGGCCGAGGCGGCCAACTCGGTACCATTTGTAATCTCCATGCTCTCGGATGATACCGTGTTACGAGAATCGGTTACAGGCGACGGCGGAATTTTAAAAACGCTACAACCAAATGCCGTTCATATCTCCATGAGCACCATTTCGCCAGACACTGCTGAAGAACTGGCCGCACTGCATGAACAGGCCGGCAACCGCTACCTGGCCTCGCCCGTATTTGGCAGGCCAGAAGCCGCCGACGCGCGCAAGCTTTGGATCTGTATTTCTGGCGATGAACAAACCAAGGCCGACGCCCGCCCCATACTGGATTGCCTGGGCCAGGCCGTGATTGATTTTGGCGATAAAACCGCAGGTGCCAATGTGGTGAAAATAGCAGGCAATTTTATGATCATGGCCTCGATGGAAATGATGGCCGAGGCCTATACCCTTGCCGAGAAAAATGGTCTCGACCGCGTACAGGTTTCCGAGTTTTTCGGATCGACACTTTTTGCCGCTCCCATCTTTCAAAACTATGGTAAGGCGATTGCCAATAAGCAATATCAGCCGGTGGGCTTCAAATCGAAACTGGGCTATAAAGACGCCCGCCTGGCATTCAAGTTATCGCAAACGAGCGAGATGCCCATGCCAACCGTAAATACCGTACACAACCGTTTACTAACGGCCGTAGCCAAAGGCTGGGGCGAAGCTGATTGGGTAGAGGGTGTGAGCCGGGGTGTAAGCGAAGATGCGGGACTTTGATTTCGGATTTCGGATTTTCGATTTCGGATTTTAGGATTGGGAAGTTTTGATTTCTTGATTGAAGATTTTTAGAACCGGATTTCAAATTTAGTAGAAGGCCGGCTGATATGCTGACGATATACAAGTTGATATAATCATCCGGCATTTTTTCATATCCTGCTGCGGGGACTCAACCGGACTACGCCACGCTGGTCAGGCCTCTCTTCGGCGTAGCCGAAAAGAGGGTAAAAAAATTGAAGCTTTCAAGTTCCCTCTTACGCAAAGCGTAGAGAGGGGTATCGAGCGGAGCGATGACGGGTGAGTAAATGAATGCTGAAGCCGGGGAGTACCAGCAAATCAATGGCCGGATTACACAAGCATTGCCAATCCACAATATCTATTCTTCACAACCAAAAAAAGGCGCCATTGCTATACCTCGCAATGGCGCCTTTAATGTTTTCCGGTTTCCTAAAATCAAACAAATCCGGAATCGAAAACCCGAATCCCGAAATCAACAATAAAACACTTCGTTCTCTTCTTCTAAAAATTTCACATCCGGTGTATCTTCAAAAATTCCAAACACGGATGCCCCGCTTCCGCTCATGCTGGAGTAAATAGCACCGGCCTCATACAAGGCCGCTTTGATGCCGCGGATCTCCGCATGATTTTTAAATATCGATGTCTCAAAATCATTCTTAATGTACTTCTTCCAATCGGTTATCGGCAACTTGATTAAATCAAACAGCGATTCCTTTGGTTGTGCAGGCACAATCCCCCTGAAGGCCTCTCCTGTGGACACGTGAACGGGCGGCATTACCAGTACAATTTTATAAGCAGAAAGATCGAGTTTAATGGCTTCAAACTCATCGCCACGCTCAAAAGCAAATACCGGTTTATTCTCGATAAAGAAGGCACAATCAGCACCCAGGCGGCGGGCATATCCGGTCATCTCATCAACTGATAAACCAAGCTTAAATTCGTCATTCATCAGCCTGATAAAAAACGCTGCATCTGATGAACCCCCACCCAGTCCGGCCCCTATCGGGATTTGTTTATGGAGATGAATATTTACCGGCGGCAGGTCATGATCTTCCTTCAGCATTTGGTAGCCCTTAACACACAGATTATCCTCCATCCTGCCGGGAATATCAAGACCTGATGAAGTAAAGCTAAGCTTGTCGCTTTGTACCACCTCGAGGGCGTCTTTAATATCAAGCGGGTAAAAAATGGTTTCGAGATTATGGTAGCCATCGGGCCGGCGCTCGGTAATATTGAGGCCAATGTTTATTTTTGCGTTCGGAAATAAAATCATACAAAGTAATTAACACCTGGTGTTTTTGCCAACATCAGTAGGAAACCAAAAGTAGATTATTTTTCTTTGCCTTTTGAAATTGTTCATTAGTTCAGCGGTTCATTAGTTCATTGGTTTTACCCAATTAGCTGATCACAACTACTCACCTAATCAACTACTCACCCAATCAACTAAAAAATAAAATGAAACAGTATCTCGACCTGATGAGGCATGTGATGGAAACCGGCGCGCAGAAGCATGACAGAACCGGCACCGGTACGATAAGTGTATTTGGCTACCAGATGCGTTTCAACCTGAACGATGGTTTCCCGATGGTAACCACCAAAAAGCTTCACCTTAAATCGATCATCCACGAGTTGATCTGGTTTTTGAGCGGCGACAGCAATATCCGCTACCTGAAAGAAAATGGCGTACGCATATGGGACGAATGGGCCGATGAGAACGGCGACCTCGGACCGGTGTACGGCAAACAATGGCGCTCATGGCCAACGCCTGATGGCGGCCATATCGACCAGATACAGCAGGTGATCAATCAACTTAAGAACAACCCCGACTCGCGCCGCATTATGGTATCGGCCTGGAACGTTGCCGAGGTTAACCAGATGGCCCTGCCACCATGCCACAGCCTGTTCCAGTTTTATGTGGCGCCTGCAGATTCATCGAAGGGTGAAACGAGGGGAAAACTATCATGCCAACTCTATCAAAGAAGTGCCGATATATTTTTGGGCGTTCCGTTCAATATTGCCTCTTATGCCCTGCTCACCATGATGGTGGCACAGGTATGCGATCTTGACCTTGGCGACTTTGTACACACCCTTGGCGATGCCCACCTGTACAACAATCACCTCGACCAGGCACGCCTGCAACTAACCCGCGAACCACGCCCGCTGCCTACCATGAAAATCAATCCGGAGGTGAAGGATATTTTCTCATTTAAGTACGAGGATTTCACGTTGGAAAATTATGATCCGTGTCCGCATATAAAGGCGGAGGTGGCGGTGTAGTCTGAACCGTGATTTATGGGATTAAAGGATTGATAGGATTTTGATAATCAATCACGCACTCATCATTGCGAGTAGTAAAAGCCCGGGCTTCCAAAGGAGTATATTTACAAAGCAGGTAAGACTTACGAAGTTTTAAAAACTTCGTAAGTCTGAATTTCCCACCACGTCATTGCGAGGAACGAAGCAATCCCAAACTATACAGGGCGTGCCTGCATAGTTCCTCTGCTTATCGGGGATTGCTTCGTTCCTCGCAATGACGTGGTGGAGAAACCGAATCGCTTTAGCAAACACAAACACTTTTGAAAAACAAATTAGGTTCATCCTGCTTAGCACATATGAACCATTGACCTAAAAGAAATGACATTATCCATAATAGTAGCCATAGCCAAAAACCACGCCATCGGCAAAGACAATAAATTACTCTGGTACCTGCCTAATGACCTGAAACATTTTAAGGACACCACATCAGGCCGCACCGTAATCATGGGGCGCAAAACTTTCGATTCGGTTGGCAAGCCTCTGCCCAAACGCCGCAATATTGTGATAACCCGGCAGGCCATCAGCATTGAGGGCTGTGAGGTGGTTGATTCGCTTGAAGCCGCTGTGGCCCTTTGCAAGGCCGAGGACGAAGTTTTTATTGTTGGTGGGGCTGAGATCTACCGGCAGGCTATTCCTTTAACAGATCGCATCTATCTCACCATAATCGACCAGGATTTTGACGGTGATACCTTTTTCCCGGAATTGAACCCGGACGAGTGGCGGGAAACAAAACGTGAAGATTTTGAGCCCGACGAAAAAAACAAATACAAATATTCGTTTATCACGCTTGAGCGTCGCTAACATTTTTTGTCATGATTTTGTTTTAATTTAAAATTTTGTGCTTACGAAATTTTATTAGATTTGCTGCCTTATTAAAAAAAGCTTATAAACTAATTTATTACATATTACAAATTCGATGCAAGGCAAAGGGGTTATTAAATTTTTCGCCATACTACTGGCAGTGGTGTGCTTATACCAGCTATCATTTACGTGGGTGGCCCATAACGTAGAGAGTGATGCCAAAGCGTACTCAAAAGGTGATCCGGCAAAATACACTGCTTATTTGGATTCAATGTCCAATCAACCGGTGTATCCGTTACTTAAACACGATTACTCGTACGTAAAGCAACGTGAAATTGCCTTAGGTTTGGACCTTAAGGGTGGTATGAACGTTACCATGCAAATTCAACTGAACGAGCTGGTGCGTAAAATTGCCAACAACAACCCTGATCCAACCTTTAACCAGGCTTTGGCTAATGCCGATAAATTGCAGGCAAATGCACAAACCAGCCAGAAAGATTACATCGCCTTATTTGTAAGCGAGTACGAAAAGCTTAACCCTAACGGTAAGCTTGCCGCCATCTTTTCAACAAAAGACAACCAGGATCACCTGAAGTTTAACGCTTCAAACAGCGAGGTTAAAACCTACCTTGAAGATTTGGCTGCCACTGCGGTAAAACAATCATTCACGGTATTAAACACCCGTATCAACCAGTTTGGTGTTACCCAGCCTAACATCCAGTTGCAACAAGGCTCAAACAGGATTTTGGTTGAGTTGCCAGGCGTTAAAGAACCCGAGCGTGTGCGCAAGCTACTTTCAGGTTCGGCTAAACTGGAGTTTTACGAAACTTTTGATAATTCAGAAGCTTACCAGTACCTGATTAATGTTGACAACCTGCTTGGTGCAAAAAACAAAACAGCTAAAACCGATACCGGTAAAACTGATACTACAGCTAAAATTGCTGCTGCTAAAGCTGATACTTCGGCTAAAGGCGGTTCGTTATTAAGCAAGGTTCAAAAAAATGCCTCTAAAAACGATACTTCTGCTTCGTCATTAAACAAAACAAAACTGGCATCACAGCATCCGCTGTTTGCTGTAATGAGTTTAAACGTTGGCCAGGGTGCTAACGGGCAGCAGCAATTGGGTTATGGCCCGGTTGTGGGCTACGCGCCGTTACAGGATACTGCCAAAGTAAATGCCTACCTGCACAGTGCAGATGTACAGTCGGTATTGCCACGTAACATTAAGTTTTTGTGGGATGTGAAACCTATCAAAAACACCAAAACTTTTGCCTTATATGCCATCAAACTTACCGGTGCCGATAACGGTCCTGTACTATCAGGCGATGTAATTAACGATGCCCGTGCGGATAACGACCAAAAAGGTGCTCCGGATGTTGTGATGGTGATGAACTCGGAAGGTGCACAAAAATGGCGTGCCGTTACCGCCGAAGCTTCTTCAGGCCAAAATAAAAAAGCTATCGCCATTGTATTGGACGATAACGTATACTCGGCACCTACCGTACAGAACGAAATTTCAGGCGGTGTATCATCAATCTCAGGTAACTTTACCATTGATGACACACATGACTTGGCTAACGTGTTAAAAGCCGGCCGTTTACCGGCCCCGGCGCACATCGTATCTGAGTCAATCGTTGGTCCGTCATTGGGCCAGGAAGCTATCAATGCCGGTATTCTTTCAAGCGTATTAGGTTTGGTGGTTGTATTGATCTTCATGATTGCATATTACAACCGTGCAGGTACTGTAGCTGTGGTTGCGGTAATTATCAACATCTTCTTCCTGATGGGCGTATTAACCAGCTTAGGGGCGGTATTAACCGTACCAGGTGTTGCAGGTATCGTATTAACCCTGGGTATTGCGGTAGATGCCAACGTACTGGTTTACGAACGTGTGCGTGAGGAGCTTGGTTTAGGTAAATCATTAAGCACTGCTGTTGCCGATGGCTTTAAACACGCCTTACCATCAATCCTCGATTCGCAGATCAGTACATTCCTTACCGGTTTAATCTTGTTTGTATTTGGTTCTGGTCCTATCCAGGGTTTTGCAACAACATTGATGATCGGTATCGCCACTTCATTGTTCTGTTCATTACTGATCTCGAGAGTAATTTTTGAGTGGATGCTTGACAGGAAAATGGATATCAAATTCTCAAACCCATGGAGCTCGCATACTTTCAAAAATGCAAACTTCGCTTTTGTTAAAAACCGTACCAAGTTTTACATTTTCTCGGGCGTATTTATCCTGGCCGGTTTGGTTTCTATCTTTACCCGTGGCTTTACCTACGGCGTGGATTTTGAAGGCGGCCGTAACTACATTGTTAGCTTCAAAAATAAAGCAGTAACTACCGAACAGATTCACGATGCAATTGATGCTACTTTGGGCCGCAGCACTGAGGTTAAAACCATGGGCGATAAATTTAGTATCACTACTAACTATTTGTTCAATGATAACTCAAGTGCTGCCGATGCTAAAGTAAAGTCAACCCTGGTAAACTTGTTAAATAAAAAACCTGAAACTCAACTTTCTAACGGAGACTTAGGTGGATCGAAAGTGAGCGCTACAATTGCCGATGAGTTGAAAACATCAGCTATCTACACGGTAATCTTCGCCATCTTTGTTATCTCAGCTTATATCCTGATCCGTTTCCGCAAATGGCAGTTCAGTTTGGGTGCGATGGTTGCAACCGCGCACGATGCTTTGCTGGTATTATCGTTCTTCTCGTTGTTCAATGGTTTCTTACCATTCTCACTGGATATCGACCAGGCCTTTATCGCGGCTATACTTACTGTAATCGGCTACTCAATTAACGATACCGTGGTAGTGTTCGACAGGATCCGTGAGTTCCTTGATCACTCAGGTAACGAAAAACAGGAAGATGTTATTAACCGCGCTATCAACAGTACATTAAGCCGTACAATTATCACAGCTTTAACCGTGGTGTTCGTATTGTTAGTATTGTTCATCTTTGGTGGTGATGTTATCAAAGGCTTCTCGTTCGCTTTATTGATCGGTGTACTATTCGGTACCTACTCGTCGATCTGCGTGGCAACACCGGTGATTGTAGACTTTGGAAAAAAGCAATTAAAAAAATAAGATAAAATACATCGTTATTTAAAAAGGCTCCAAAGAACATTTGGAGCCTTTTTTGTTACTGTATAAGCTGAAAGCCGAAAGCCTAAGGCCGAACGCTTTAAACTAAACCCTGCTTTAGGCTTTTTGCCTTCAGCTTTAAGCTAAAAAAAATGAATACTCCCAATAAATCAAAATTCCCTTTAGTTGTAATAGTAGGCGGCGGCTTTGGCGGCCTGCAGGTAGCCAAGCACCTTAAAGATAAACCCGTTGATGTACTGATGCTGGATAAGCATAATTACCACGTATTTCAGCCCCTGCTTTACCAGGTGGCCATGGGTAGCCTCGAATCGGAATCGATAGCATTTTCTTTGCGGAAGAATTTTGCCAGCCAGGAAAACTTCCGTTTCAGGATAGCCGAAGTTACACGGGTTGATGCCGAAACAAACACGCTTGAAACCACCATAGGCAATATCAGTTATGATTACCTGGTGATAGCCACCGGATCAACCACCAACTTTTTTGGCAATAAAGATATTGAACATTATGCCATGCCGATGAAATCCATCCCTGAGGCATTGAACCTGCGCTATTCTATTTTACAAAATATAGAAGAGGCCTTGCTTAAGGTAGGCAAGGCCGAACGCGATCCCTACCTCACCTTTGTATTGGTAGGTGCAGGCCCTACCGGTGTTGAGCTGGCCGGCTCGCTCGCCGAATTACGCAATCACATCCTAACCAAAGATTATCCGGAACTAAAAAAGGAGGATATGAAAGTTTACCTGGTAGATTTTCTGCCGAAAGTTTTAGGACCGATGTCTGATCAGGCTTCCAAAGCGGCCAAAGATTTTTTAACGGGCATGGGCGTTGAAGTTTTATTAGGCGTTAAAGTGGAAAGCTACGATGGCGAGGAGATCAGGTTTGAAGGCGGTAAAACCATCCGCACCAAAAATGTGATCTGGAGCGCCGGGGTTATGGGCGTTGTGCCGGAAGGATTTGAACAGGACATTATAGAACGGGGCAACCGCATCCGGGTTGACAGCGTGGGCCGGGTAGCGGGCAGCAGCAACATTTTTGCCATAGGCGATGTGGCAGCCATGATAACCGACGAAACGCCAAAAGGCCACCCCGGCGTAGCGCAAGTAGCAATACAAATGGGGCAGAATGTAGCAAAAAACATCATCCATATTATTAACGGCGAACAAACCACGCCATTTAAATACAACGACAAAGGCTCATTGGCAACCATTGGCCGCAACAAGGCAGTAGCCGATCTGGGTAAGATAAAATTCCAGGGATTTTTTGCATGGCTGGTGTGGATGTTTGTGCACCTAATTTCGCTTTTAGGCGGGCGTAACAAGGTTATTGTATTCATTAACTGGGTATCGAGCTATGTAACCTATAATGGCGGCACAAGGCTTATAATCCGCAAATTTGAGCGGGAAGGGTTGACAGAGGATCAACATTTGCCTAATACGGTGGATTGATTTGGGAAGTCAGGAAGTCCGCAGTCGGAAAGTCCGAAGATAAACGACAAGTCAAAAATTAGATCTTTTACATTAGATTAAGCTAAATAGTGTTTTTGGTACAAAATGCGGGGTGGCCCGACAGAAAAGCGGGCCGGGAGTTGGCCCGCGATGGGCATCGGGGCAGGCTCTGCGGGCTGAAGCTTTTTTCTGTCTTGACTTTTTGGTTACTTTTGTGTCAAGACAAAAGTAACAGCCCCCGCGGCAAATGAGCGGCCAATGTTTGTGTAAGAGGATACGGTGTATTGTGAGTGCTTAGGCAAGCATGCAAGTCTCGGGGCGATAGGTTAACACGTCACCATCGGAAATTTAACCATGCCAATAAAAATAACCGAATGCCCCCGCGATGCTATGCAAGGCATCCATAATTTCATCCTTACCGATATCAAAGCAGCATACATCAACCTGCTTTTGCAGGTAGGGTTTGATACGATAGATTTCGGCAGCTTTGTATCGCCCAAGGCAATCCCGCAATTAAGTGATACAGCCGAAGTGTTAAGCAGGCTCGATTTTGGCGGGACACGCTCAAAGCTTCTGGCCATCATAGCCAATTATCGTGGTGCGGAAGATGCGGTAAAACACCCGGAGATCACTTATTTAGGCTATCCCTTTTCCATATCCGAAACTTTTCAATTACGCAATACCAATAACACCATAGCGCAGGCTTTTGAAAACCTACAACGCATCAACGAGCTGTGCGCAGCGAACAACAAACAATTACTGGTTTACCTCTCCATGGGCTTTGGCAATCCCTACGGAGATGAATGGAATACCGGCATTATTGAACAGTGGACCGGAAGACTGGTTGCAGAAGGTATCAAAAACATAGCCCTTGCCGATACCATCGGCATTGCTAATGAGGCGCAGATAGCCCGGATCTATCCCAAATTAGTTGAACTTTTTCCGGAAACTGAGTTTGGCATCCACCTCCACTCTACCCCCGATACCTGGCGGCCCAAAATAAATGCAGCCTATCAAAGCGGTTGCAAACGTTTTGATACAGCGATAAAAGGCTACGGAGGCTGCCCGATGGCCGCAGATGAGCTTACAGGCAATATCGCTACCGAAAACCTGATTGCCTATCTCGAAGCACAAAATGAGCTTACAGGGCTTGATATGGAGAAATTATGGCAAGCGATGGAGTTTTCGGGGAGGGTGTTTGTCTGAATCAGAATTTACAGAATTTTAGAATGTACAGAATTAAAATGTATCATTGGCATAATAATTAAACTTAAACCAATGAGCTCTTCCTATTCTGAAAATTCTCAAATTCTGTAAATTCTGATTCAGACAACCTTTTTTTTACGCTGCCGCGTTCTTAGCTGCTTTTACAGATTTAACTTTTACCACCCTGTCAAAGTTCTCCATTACCAATACTGCCGCGCCAATCAGTTCGGCATCGAAGCCTAACTCAGACACCAGCAACTCGGTACCGGCCGCTAAACGCGGGATGCAATATTTATGCAATGCCTGCTGGATAGGTGCCATGAGTATTTTGGCTACCCTTGCTCCCCTGCCGCTTAGTACAATGATAGCCGGGTTCATGATATGGATCAGGATGGCCAGGGCCTTCCCTATTTTATAGCCTGCATCTGATAATAATTCAATAGCAAACTGATCGCCGTTGTTGGCGGCTTCTATCAGGGCATCGCCCATCAGTTTTGAATGATCGTCTTCACTATATTTCAAACTGGTTACACGGCCTTTTTTGATGCCTGCAATAGCTTTTCGGGCTACAACAAGCAGCGAAGCTTCGGCCTCCAAACAACCCCGCTTGCCGCATTCACAAAGCAGCCCATCCTCCGAAAGCGGAATATGGCTCAGTTCGCCCGCAAAACCATTGTGGCCGCGGAATAACTTACCGTTAACAATCATCCCTAAACCAATACCCCATCCCAGGTTTATTACCATTACTTCCTGCTGCGATTTGGCTATACCAAACTTTTGCTCGGCAAGGGCAATTAAACTCGAGTCGTTATCGATATATGTTGCGATACCTGTTTTTGAAGTTAAATATGCAGTGAGGCTTTGGCCGCCAGCATCAAGGTAGGTATAATTGATACCTTCGGTTACATTGATAAAACCGGGCATGCCTATACCTATACCTGCAATTTTATCTTTGACAATACCGCTATGCGCTATGTAAACATTAATTTCATCAACCAGCTTTGGCAAGGCATCTGGATTATTGAGCAGCTTAAGCTCGAAGGTAAGCATATCAGCCACCGGATTGTTCAGCAAATCAAACATCTGGATACGGGCCGTAAGCTGATCGAGCGCAATGGCGAGGATGTACATGGCACTTGATTTTACCGAGTACATTAACGGCCTGCGGCCACCGCTTGATGGTGCATAACCCTGTTCAACCACAAAACCTTCCTGCATCAGCTCGTTGATAGCCTTGGCTATTGAAGGGATGCTTTTATCAAACAACTCGCTTAGCCCGGCACATGACATGGCCTTATTAAAATAAAGCCTTTTGATGATCATATTTTTTAGCTGACTGCCCTTTACCCCTTTAGTTGTAAGTTCCATTAACAAATTGTATAGTTTGGTTTATAACGGGCCGCGCCCTCCTGGTGTATTGTACTTTATAAAATTATAAATAAAGTGATAAAGTACAACTGTAATAATTACAGTTGAGGCCCGCTATGCAATCAGACTAACATCATGTAAAATGATATTGGTCTACAGCCTGCAAAAATATCTATAAAATTTGTGTACGATAAAAAATAAGCGAAAGTTTTGATTAAAGCTTGCCACCCCAAACGGTTTTACCCGTATTTTTACGCTTCGAGAGCTTAGAATACACCTCCACCCCGGCCGGACCATCCAAATCTGCAGGCGATTGGATATCGGTTTCAAAACAATCGTCATAACTTTCAATGCGCCATCGTACAAAACGACCCTGTGGATTTAGATAAGGCTCAACGTATTCATCCTGACTCTTTTCCAGCTTTTCATAAGCATCATCGCTTGATTTTGCTTTGATCAGTACAAAACGCTTCTCGAGATCCTGTTTTTTTGATGAGATACCTTCTACCTCTATCACAACAGTCATTTTTACACAGAAATACCTGTCGGGCTGTACAGTTTCCTTTTTCTGATGTACAGCGTTATCTATCGATTGGATTGAAAAAGTGTAGATATAATCCAGCGCAGCAATATTTTTAAGCTGATTATACCTGAGTTTCCCGGTAATTATCTGCGGTTTCTTTTTTGAAGATTGAATTTCAAGGCTCTCAAATATGCCGAGATCCAAAAGCTTTTGATAGTTATCCCTGAAATTTTTACTGATTGCCTTAATCCGCTCTTTAGGCTTAAGGTTGATAAACAGCGCCTGGTCGGGGTATTGAAAAAAGATCGTCACAACAGCAAAACGCTTCGCGTTAGGAAATTTCTTATCTAAAATCCAATCTTTTAATCCGGTAATTTCTTTCATCGCAAAAAATATTGCTAATTATTACGGCAGCAACCAAAAGCGCCACCCACTCCAATATTCATCGTACTGCGACCGGAAATCTTTTAAATCTCCGGCTAATGGAAGTTCTTTAGCCGCCGCCAGTTTGTTATACATAGGCTCATTGCTAAAGTTGATGAACACTTTGGTTTTCAGGTTATACACCTTATAACCCGAATCAACCGACATGCAAAGGTTATCGCCCTTTACCCGGAAGGTCTGCACATTTATTTGCTCTGCTTTATCTTTAGGTACAAAATAAGCGAAGGTATCGCTCTCGCTCATAACCTCACCATGGCCCAGCGGAATATGTGATTCATCGCCTAAACCATGATTGCCATAATAAGTGAACGAAAATATGAGCAGCAGGATAAAAACAACTTTGTGAGCCGCAAATACCTTATACCACTTAAAGCCGGTATATTGTTTTTTTAGCTTTAAAAACAAGGCCAACAGCAGCCCCCCAAAAAACGTGTAAACTACAGCAAGGATTGCGGATTTAATTACAACAAACAAAAAATGCAATGATGCTGCCATAACTTTCAGTTTGCCTCAACCTGCATAAACATCCAGCGCTGCCCTTCCAGATCGGCAGCCCGGTAACGGGTGCCGGGGAAACCGTATTCCAATTCACTTAATATAGTAGCGCCTTTGGTTTTGGCGGTTTGGTAGTGCAGTTCAACATCGTCTACATATACTAAAACGCCGTTAATAATATAAGGCACCTGGTACCATTTAGCCGCGATATTGCAGTTTTTAGCATGATGTGAAGGTCCCTGGTAATCCGGTGTGGGTTCGGCAAGCATAATTAAATTCTCTCCAATTTTAAGCTCGCCATGGGCTAACCGGCCGGTATCATTTAACATCTTCATATTTTCGGTAAATCCGAACACATCGCACAGCCAGTGCATTGCCGCTACACCATCCTCATAGGCCAGCATAGGGATTACTTGTTGTTTGGTTGCCATTATGGAATTATTTTTAATACATACCTCATTATGCAAGCCACCAGGGTTCTGATCAATATTATACCGATAATAGCATACCCAAACTCGCGTAAAAAAAACTGCTATTTTTAAAAACAGATAGAATAAGCCACAATAACAAAGCCACACAAACAAAAACGATAATATAGTAAGTTTGAATAAAAGCCGCTAAGTAGGTAACCTGGTATGCGTTTATTTGATGATTGCTATGCGAAAATGTTGCGTTGGCGAAACTTTTTACCTGCGGGCGGATCAGAAAAATAACAACACGATCAATTATATAAGTTGAACCCATCAATATAAAGATGAACAGGCCGATAAAATTAAAATGGAGTTGTTTACGATACAAAGCAGGCATTGTGTGATAAGTTTAGGCTAAAAGTAAACTATTAAAACCTAAATGCAAAAGCTTACTTTTCGGCCAGTTGTTTCTTCAGCTTTTCAATTTCATATTCCAGCTTCAGCACATATTCATTTTGCGGGGCAAAAGCCTCTTTAATTTCATCAACTGTGTAGCGCGGTGTAATGTGCTGCGGGCAATTCCAGTCGAAAGCCTTCACATCAAAAATCAGCATCCGTTCGGCGGTATGTTTATAGTCGGATGGATCGATCAGATCAAACAGTTCGGGGTTGTCGGCCAGTTCAACAATACGTGCATCGGCAAAAATTTTGAGACGGGTTTTGTGCGGATAATCCATTAAAAACAAGGATACCTGCGGATGCGCCAATACATTACCTACCGAGATATATTGTTTATTCCCCCTAAAATCAACTACACCCAACGTATGGTTATCAATTACCTTAATAAAGCCGGTGGGGCCTCCCCTGTGCTGAATGTAGGGATAACCGTTTTCGCCAATGCTGGCCATATAAAAACTGTCGCGGCTTTCAATAAATAGTTGTTCGTCCTCAGTAATCCCTTCCTTATCGGCCAGCATATTTTCCATACGGGCGTAGGCCGGGCGGCTGCCGTATTTTTCCTGGAGCTTTTTAACCCCATCGGTAAAAGCAAATCGTGCAAAGTTCATGATACAGGTTTTTATAAAAATAAACAGTTAAGCCCGTCTTACTTGGCAAGGCGGGCTTAAAAGCGTAAACTAAATTATAAACTGACAATTATTTTACTTCAGGAATAGCTGGCCAGTCGACAGGTACCTGGGTTAAGGCGTATACGTAGTTGGTGATAGTTTTATCGCCTACTGCTACGGCTACGTCAATCAGGTTAGCCTGGGTATAACCGGCAGCGTAAAAGTTTTCAATCAGCTGATGATCGGCATGGCCTTTATTTTCGGTAATTGATTTGGCTACTTTTACAAGGGCATCAATTTTAGCATCGAATGAAGCACCACCTTTGCGGATTTCAACAATCTGGTCATCGTTAAAACCATTCATTTTGGCGATAGCTGTATGGGCTGCAGAACAGTAAGCACAGTCATTTACCTGGCTGACTATCAGGTTTACGGCTTCTTTTTCTTTGGCACGTAATGAAGTTTTGCCGTTTGAAAGGGTGATGTAGTTGGCAAGGGCATGATCTGAAGTTGCAAATACTGCAAACAGGTTTGGCACGCGGCCTACCACTTTGGTTAATGTATCGAATATTGCCTGGTTTTCAGGAGTTACTTGTTCTCTGGTTGGAATTGCGAAAGTTTTCATTTTTGTTATGTTAATTTTTGTTGTTTTGAATTAACAATACAAAGATGCGGTGCGAAAGCCCCCTGAAAAATAGACAAACTTCCCGACTGCTTGTAACTATTTCCCTTCGGCTACTAAAACTTTATTATTTCTGAAATCGGTAGGCGAAAACGAGGTGTGTTTTTTGAAGAAATTGCTGAAATAAGCGGCATCGTCAAAGCCCAGTTCGTAAGTAATTTCTTTAGCCGATTTATCGGTATAATAAAGCAGGCGCTTTGCTTCGAGGATTAACCGCTCCTGGATAATCTGTAGGGGAGTTTTATGATTGTACAGCGCAAATACATTTGAAAGTGTTTTAGGCGATTTATTGAGCTGCTGCGCGTAATAAGCCACGGTATGTTGCTGGCGGAAATTATTTTCAACCAATAAATTAAACTTGCGGATGGTAGCAAATTTCTCATCTGATTGCGCAGGTTCGGACAGGCGGATGGCTTTGGCTAAGCGGGTTACTAAAATAATTAAGCGCTTCAACAGCATCCTCAGCATATCAACCTGGATACTGTCGGCAGTTTCAAACTCCTCGATAAAAATCTCCAGCAGGCGCTGCAATTTAAACTGCATGGTCTCGTCTAACTGAACAAAAACCTGCTCGGCCGAGCCGTAAAACAGGAAACCCACGCAACTTACTTCCTCATCATGATCAACAATACAATAAAAATCGCGGTTAAACTGCCAGGCCACAATATCCTGGGGCTTTTCAAAGCGGAAGGATTGGTTAACCATTAAAGGTAAAATGGTATTGGGCAAAAAATCGTAGGCTACCTCATCGATAATAACTGTTTGCACCGGGCCCCTGTTCCATGCAATGGTTAAATGTTTGTGCTCACGATCGCGGGTAAAAAACATCCTGTCGAAATGTTTTTCATTAATCAGGAGGTGTAAATCGCCGCCGGTGGATTGTTCTGTTACCGATAGTTTCATATTGGGATAAGGGCAAATATATCACAAATTGGCTACTGTTTATCTGCCGGTATGCAGCTTGTATTTTTCAATACTAAACAATGTGATAACCTGCCATTAACACACTTCATCAAACATTCATCGTAAAAAAAGAAATTGCTCCTGATTATTTTACGATACGCTTGTAAAATAACCATCCCTATTAATTTAAGATGACTGTTACCCAATTTATCAGCACGCACCAGGATGCCGTGCAAATTGCTTTATACGCCTTTATCATAAGCTCATTATGGCTGATGGAAGTTTGCTTTTCGGCAGGCCTTATCTCTGTAAAAAAGCGTTGGCAACATAATAAAACCAATTTGCTGTTTGTTTTTACGGCCCTTCCCATCCAGCTGATGTTAACTACAATTGTTTTATTGATAGTTAGCTGGACCAATGCCCGCCATTGGGGACTGATTAACTACATTCCTGGTCATCAAAATAAATGGATCTATTATATCAGCCTGTTTATGCTGCTTGACCTTTGCGAATACATTTACCATGTGGTGATGCACAAAATTGATCTGCTCTGGAAGTTTCACCTGGTGCATCATAGCGACCAACACGTTGATGTTTCGACCACCGTACGCGAACATCCCGGAGAAACCTGTGTACGTACCGGATTTTTGATGTTATGGGTTTTTATATTGGGCCCTGCGGTTAGTGTTTTGGTGCTGAGGCAAACTTTCCAGTCGGCTTTTAATGTTTTGGCCCATACCGAGTTCAGGCTGCCACAAAAAGTTAACAAGATAGCAGGTTTAATTTTTATAACACCTAACCTGCACCATGTACATCATCACTACCAGCTCCCACACACCGATCGTAACTATGGCGATGTGCTAAGCATCTGGGACAGGCTTTTTGGTACCTTTGGCGAACTGGATGTTAAAGAAACCCGGTTTGGTATTGATACGCACATGAATGAAAAAGTTACCGGCCGGTTTTTAAATATCCTTAAGATCCCTTTTCAGAAACTGGAGCGGCCGGGAAAATAAGTTTCAAAAACAGGGTTTAACTTTTATTCATCATCCTCGCCTCCAAAATCCTCCATCACTCCAAAATACTCCTCCCATTCAGGGTCATCGGTAACAGTAATATTTATGGGTAATTCATCAAAATCGGCTAAGGCATCGTTCAGGCGTTCGCCGGCTATATCAATATTGGTGGTGTACCAGGCCCACCAGCGCTCGTTTTCGCCGGTAAACACAAACGCCAGGATGCTTTGATGATCGGCCTCAAGCATATCAATAAGGGCATCTTCAACCTGTTCCATCAAAACCATTTCTTCGGCGGGCGGCAACAATGATGAATCCGTAGCTTCATAGCTCCAGGTAATATCCATTCTTTGCAGGTAAACCCCGCTTTCAAAAAAGTTGAGCAAATTGGGCCGGTAACGCACCAACAAAGGGATCTCATCATCAGATACAGCTTCAATAGCTACCCAGGTATCATCTAACAGCATAGGTTTAAATTTAGGTGGAAGTTAGGAAAAATTAGCCGAACAAATATTAAAAACGGCAACCCGATCTGATGTCGGGTTGCCGTTAAAACTCTTTAATCAGAATTTGATCTGTTTATTCTACCTCAAACTCTTTTTTCAATTTCAAATCAACGGACGAACTGCCTACCATCACCATAAATTTACCGGGCTCAACGGTCCAGTTCATGTTTTTATCCAGCAGGGCCAGATCATCCGGGTGCAGGGTAAATTGCACGGTTTTCTTTTCGCCCGGGTTTAGGGTGATCCGCTCAAAGCCGCGCAAATCGTATTCGTAAGTGGTAACGCTGCTCACTTCATCTTTTAAATAAAGCTGCACTACTTCATCACCTTTACGCCCACCGGTGTTGGTAACCTCAACACTCACCTGGTACAGACCCTGCGAGTTTTGTTTTTCTGGTGAGATTTGCAGGTTGCTGTACTCAAACGTAGTATAGCTTAGGCCATAGCCATAAGGATAAAGCGCGCCTTTAACGCTGGTTTTACCCCAGCTGTTTTGCCCGCCCTGCTCGGCCTGCGATGCAGGTTTGAAAGGAAAGTTATATTCCAGCTGGCCCAGGGTTTTCGGGAAAGTCATCGGTAACCTTCCGCCCGGGTTATTATCGCCAAACAAGGTTTCGGCAATAACCTGGCCGCTTTGTACGCTCGGGAACCAGGCTTCTAAAATGGCCGGTAAATATTTATTTTCCCAGTTAATGGTAAGCGGCTGTCCGTTTATCATTACCATAACTACGGGCTTGCCTGTTGCCTGCAAAGCCTGGATCAGCTTTAATTGCCTGCCAGGCAGGTTTAAACCGGTACGCGAAAGGCTTTCACCTACCCTATCCACATCCTCGCCCACAACGGCTATAACAACATCTGATTGTTTAGCCGCAGCCACAGCCGAATCAATACCCGCCTGCTCCTGCGCAGTTAGCGGCGTTTCAATAATTTCGCTTTCGGGCCAGGTGGCATCAACCATATCGCAGCCTTTTATGTAGCTAACCTTACCATCGGCACCCATGTAATTTTTAATACCATCAAAAACGGTGGTAACCGGGTTGTGCGACGGGCCATAACGGCTGATAGCATAATTGGTTTCTTTAGCCAGAGGACCTGTTACCAGTACATTAGGATATTTCTTTTTATCCAGCGGCAGCAAATTATTGGCATTTTTAAGCAACACCATCGATTCGCGGTTCATTTTCAGGCTCATCTCCTTATCAGCTTCGGTATGCACAATTTTATCCGCCGCTTTAGGGTCCTTAACATAAGGGCTGTCAAATAAACCCAACCTGAATTTTACTTTCAACACCTCGCTAACACGGGTATCGATAATTTTCATCGAGATGCGGTTTTCTCTTATTAACTCGCGCAGCGGCATAATAAAAGTTTGCGGCATGGTAAAGTTGGTACGCACGTTCAGGCCGGCTTCAACAGCCTGCCTTACAGCTTCTTTATAATCGGCAGCAACGTGGTGTTTCGAGTACAGAAACTCAACCGCCTCGCTATCGCTCACCACATAGCCGTTAAAGCCAAATTGCTGGCGCAAAAGCTGGGTTAAAAAGTAATAGCTGCCGGTGATAGGCACACCATCCCAATCATTATAACTGCTCATTACCCCCATTGGGTGTGCTTCCTGGATCACCCTGCGGAAAGGATATAAATACACCTGGTACATTTCGCGCGGTGCAACATGCGGATCGGTACGGGCGCTGCCATCGCGGCCTCCTTTGGGTACGCTGTAAACGGCGTAGTGTTTAAGGGTTGAGGCAACACCTTCGTCCTGGATGCCGAGCACCATTTGTTTGCCCATTTCGGCAATATGAAAAGGATCTTCACCATAACATTCAACCACGCGGCCCCAGCGCTGGTCGCGGGCCGGATCAAGAATTGGTGCGTAAACGTTGGTGTAACCCAAAGCTTTGGCTTCGCGGCCAACGGTTTTGCCGGCCTGGTAAACTAATTGTTTATCAAAAGTACTGCCTATGCTGATAGGCGCAGGCAATGGTGTTGCACGGTCATGATTAAGGCCGTGAATCCCCTCGTTGGTAAAATCGACAGGGATTCCGAGGCGGGTTTCTTCAACAAACCATTTCTGGATGGTGTTGATGGCCGAGGCGTGTTTGCTGAAGGGGTAGGAATACTGCGTAGGCGCATCGTCGGTATGCGAGGTAAGGTTGTTCAGTTCCTCGTCGATATTGGCAATACCGTCCTTCCATACCTCGTTTTTCCAGTTGGGTATGGGCATTTCATCTTTCAGTACGCGTTTGTAGCCATACAGGGTAGCCATCTGGCAGGTTTTTTCTTCAACGGTCATCTGGCTTACCAAATCGGCTACACGTTTATCGATGTTTTGCGAGGGATCTTCAAAAACGTCCATTTTGCCGTTTTTGTTAAAATCGATCCAGCCTTTGTGGTAAATATTGCTTTGCTGCGCCGACGCCGACAGACCAAAGCTGATACATACGGCCGATGCCACAAACACACGTGGCAGGTGGTATTTATTTCTCATGTGAGGTTGTATTACGGTTGGTGTTTTCAAATATATAGGTTTAGCAGCATCTTGTATAGGTACACTATCCCCGAAGCCGTATATTTTAACTACATCGTTTGAGAAGGATGGGGATAGAGGCAGGACGGCAAGAAGCAGGAAGCAGGAAATCAGGAGGCAGGAAAAAAGATTCAGGAGGTTAGGAATAAAGAAGGCGGAAAAGAAAGATAAAATCTTGTAAACTTTATTTAAATTAGTTTTTAAATGAGCTTAAAACAACCCGTAACCCTAATTTCACAATCATTAGTTCAGGCAGGTTTTTGCATGCCTTTTATGCTGATAACGCTTATAATTTACGGCATCTCGCGCGAGGGTGAAGATTTTGGTGCCGCCGCTATGTACATGCTGTTTGCCATACCGGGTTACGTGGTGGCTTTTGCAAGCTATATTATTTTCAGCATCATCGAGTTTAAAATAAAAAGCCGGTGGCAGCTTGTAAAGCATGCTGTTCCGTTGGTGCTTCTGGCAATAGGGTTGCTGTTTATCCCATCATACAAACCAAACAGCCAGCAAGTGTTTTTTACCATTATCATCAGCATTATACTGTTTGATTTGGGCAAAATGCTTTATCACCGGGTTTTAACAACTTTGTAATATCGGTATCTGAGGGATATCAATCTCTCTTTGTGATTCTTTTACACTTCTGCGCTTGCGCGTGCTTATTCCCCTGCGAGCAACCTATTATACAAACCATAATTCTCATCATCAAAACACACAAAAATCACTTTCTCCACAACTTTATCGAAGGCTAAAAATTCCTTCACGGTTGAGAGGGCAATTTCCGCTGCTTTATCTTTCGGAAAACGATAAATGCCCGTGCTGATGTTAGGAAAAGCAATGGTATGCACCTCATTTTCGGCAGCAAGTTTCAGGCTGTTTAAATAAGCCGAACGAAGCAGTTCCAATTCTTTAGGCTTTCCGCTGTTGTATACCGGCCCAACAGTATGGATCACATATTTTGCCGGCAGATTGCCTGCGGTGGTGATCACAGCTTCGCCTGTTTTACATTTACCCTGGCGGGCCACTATTTTGCGGCAATCCTCCAATATGGCAGGGCCTCCTGCACGGTGGATGGCACCGTCAACGCCGCCGCCACCCATTAATGAGGTATTTGCCGCATTAACTATAGCGTCAGCTTTTATTTTGGTGATATCGCCTTGTATCAATTCGATATTAAGCATGATTACAAACTTTTAAAAAAGAAAACAGGACAGAAGAGGCTTTGGTTCTATTGATCAAAAATAAATCTGTACCATTTTGCGCCAGTAGCGGGCACGGTGCGCTTCTTCGTGCCAGATATAAAGATGATTGGGGATACCCTTGGCCGCAAGTATGGAACAGAGATATTTGTTATCTGCCAAAAAAGCGTCTTCCTCGCCAATTACAATAATTATATCAAGCTTTTTGAGGGCAGTAATAATATCGGGATTGCCAAGGTTGGGCATAAACTGGTTGGGCATGTTAAAATAAACATTCTCATCGCGGTAACCGTCAAGCAAATCGCGAAAACTGCCCATGCTTTGGGTTACATCGTACCGGCCGCTCATGCCTACCACTTTTTTAAATAAATGCGGATGTTTAAATGCGGTTGTAACGGCATGATAAGCCCCCATACTGCACCCGGCCGAAATAAGTGCGGTGCCGGGATTGTTTTTTTTCATGAAAGGAACAACCTCCTGCAATATATACTGCTCGTATTGCAGGTGGCGCTCAATACGGTGATGCGGGTGGCTGTATTCGTTGTAAAAACTTTCGCGATCAATACTGTCAACGCAATAAATCTGCAGGTAGCCGGCTTCTATTTTAGGGCGTAGTGCTTCAATCACCTTCCAGTCTTCATAATCATAAAAACGGGCAGTGCGGGTTGGAAAAAATAAGACGGAGGCACCGGAATGGCCGAAAACCAGCATTTCCATATTGCGTTGCAGGAAGGGACTGAACCACTTGTGGTACTCTCTTTTCATCTTTTAAACCGCCGAAAGATGACAAATGCCTATAAACCCTGTATTAAGTTAATTTGATACTTTGGAGCATTTGCTGTAAAACAGCATTTTTCCACAAAGTGTATCCGGTGCTGCTTAAATGCAGGCCGTCTTTATCATAATAATCCCTAACCGGCCTACCCGAACCATCCATCATCTGGTTAAATATATTTACAAACTGCCAGTTTTTATGGCGGTGTATTATCTCGTTTTCAATAAGGCTATTGGTGTACCTGTATTTATCAACAAGCGGCCAGCGGGCAATGCTGGGCTTTAACGAGATAAAATAACAAGGGATATCGCCAAAAAGCCTGGCAACCTCATCGGTAAGCTGCTTAAAAAAAATAAAGACTTCTTCGGGATTGCGGCCATCACCCAGGTCGTTATCGCCTGCATAAACCACAATAGCCTCGGGCGTATATGAGTGCATAATGCGCTCAAAAAACCAAACACAGGCAGCAAGTGTTGAACCGCCAAAACCGAGATTAACCGGCTGAAAATCGCCAAAATCAGCATCAAGCGTATTCCACAACCTGATAGACGAACTGCCGTAAAAAATTACCCTTGGCACGTAATTAAGTTTTGTTCGCTTAATTTCCAGTTGCTTAACGTCCTCTTCGTACCAGATCATATCAATATTAATGGGCAATTCAATTTCAAAGCGCTAAAGATAACATTATAGGCTTGCAATAAAATCGTTTTAACAAAAGAATGATGTTAAACACATAATATTTTTACGCTTCTTCGGCAGCCTCTTCGCCTTTGGTACCCAGTTCAACTATATCACCTTCTTTAAACAGGATAGCCTGTAATGTGGTGCGCCAAACGGGTTTCCTGCGCAATAAAAACTCCAGGTCCATACCAAAATGTTTAAACTCCTCCTGCTGGGCGTTTTGCATAATGGCTTTTGCCTGTTTATCTTTCTCTACCGAGATCCGCTGCTCGTACCAGTTAATGGCTTCAGCCTCTTCGGTAAGCGAAACAATCATGCGGGCAAAGGTGCGGGTTTCTTCAGATAGCTCGGAAGCGGGTTCGTGGTATTGATCAAATGACATAATGTTTGTTTTTTGAGATACAAGCATTATCGGGTTGATTTTGTTTGAACAACCTGTGGCAAAACCGATAACAATCAACTCTCCCCGGTCAAATTGTTATTTAAAGCTAACCTATCAACCGGCGTCATTACCCGGTGTGCCCCCGTGTAAATATTAAATCGTTCATCGCGCAAAAAACCTATCAGGGTTATATTAAACTCCCCGGCCAGCTGAACGGCCAGGCTGGATGGAGCCCCTACGGCCGCTATTATAGCTATGCCTGACATGGCAGCCTTTTGTATCAGTTCAAAACTGGCCCTGCCGCTTAATACCAGTATGGTTTGCTGTAGTGGCAGCCAGTTATACATCATGGCTGCGCCAATCAGTTTATCCAAAGCGTTGTGCCTGCCTACATCCTCCCGCAGTAAAAGCAACTCTCCAACAGGGGTAAACAATGCCGAGGCATGCAGCCCCCCGGTATCGTCAAAAACACGCTGGTGCCGGCGCAATATATCAGGCAGTTGGTAAAGCAAAGCACTATGCACCACCATTTCATCAGGCTGCCCGGTAAACGAGCTAACCGTACGGATAGCGCTGATAGAGCCTTTGCCGCATACCCCGCAACTGCTGCTGGTGTAAAAATTACGCTCGGTGTTTTGAAGGTGTGGTTCCACCTGTGGTTCAAGGCTCACCAGGATGGTATTTTCCTTATTTTCGGCACAGGCAATAAAACTATGTTTTGCCGATTGGATCTCATCAGCGTTTTTAATAATACCTTCTGTAAATAAAAAGCCGGTTGCCAGTTCTGCATCATGGCCGGGGGTACGCATGGTTACCGAAATATTTTTTACCCGTCGCTGGTCGTCTGCGCCATACTCCAGTTTTATTTCCAGGGGTTCTTCAATGGCAAGCGTATCATCTGTACGGGCGCTTTGCGTACTGCTTACTTTTACAATGGGAGTTTTTATGGTGGATGCAGGCATAAATCAAATATACAACTAAGGTTTGGGGTTTGATTATTTGACCCAGGTTTACGTTGCAAACGTAAACCCATATTAAGCACTCATCACAGATGAGCGCAAGATTAGTGCTATGTCGCGCATTAAATTAAAAACTTACCCGGTTTTTATGATCTAATTTGAATATTTTTGAGATATGAAGATCAACGTACTGGCTTTTGGTGTGGCTAAGGAGATTTTTGGCAGTAGTGAAGTTAGCCTTGAAATGACCAACGATGCAACCATCTCTAACTTACAATACCTGCTGGAGCAGCAATACCCACGCCTGAAACAGCTTTCATCATACATGATAGCTGTAAACAACGAATATGCATTGCCCGGCGATACGATTCATGAACGCGATGAAGTGGCCATTATTCCGCCGGTGAGCGGGGGGTAATTTAGTTTGCAGTTTTTAGTGGGCAGTTTGCAGGCTTAGTTGCAGTGGCAGTTTTTAGTTGCAGTATTACCTATTTTTGACGTTTTTATCGATCTGTAAATACATTAATCAATGTCTATCAGAAATGCTACCGTAGCCGATCATGTTGCTATTTCATCCCTGTTAACGCAATTAGGATATCCGGGTACCGAAGATTTTTTACCGGCTAACCTTGAAAAAATGCTGGGCCAATCACAATCGAGGGTGTTGGTTTATGAAGATGAAGGGATCGTGGCCGGTTTTATCGCTATTGATTTTTTAACGCAACTGGCGGTTAAAGGCGATTTTATACGGATCAGTTGTTTTTCGGTAGATGAGAATATCCGGGGTAAAGGCATAGGCAAGGCTCTGGAAGATTATATTACAGCACTCGGCAAAGAGCGCAATTGCGACCGTATAGAGGTGCATTGCCATTCGCGCCGGGTGGATGCCCACAGGTTTTATTACCGGCAAGGTTATGTTGAATCGCCTAAATACCTGATGAAATCATTACTTGAACAAGCTTAACTTATTTTGTTTTGAATACGCAGATTTTACTATCGGACCAAATGCTTAACATCCAATCGTGTATCGATTGGATCATGTCGCCCGAATCCGGGGGGATAGATGTTTTTATCGGTACTGTGCGTAATGCTACCAAAGGCAAAAAAGTTTTAAAGCTTGATTTTGAAGCTTATGAGCCCATGGCCATCAGCGAGATGAACAAAATTGCCGCCCAGACCTTTGAGCGCTGGCCGGTTCAGAAAATACTCATCCACCACCGTACAGGTTTATTGCAGGTTGGCGAAGTACCTGTGCTGATTGCAGTATCGGCGGCCCATCGTGATGCCGCCTTTGAGGCTTGCCGATATATTATTGATACGCTTAAACAAACCGTGCCCATCTGGAAAAAGGAAAGCTTTGAGGATGGGGATGTTTGGGTGGCCGCGCATCCGTGAGTTAGAGGTTAGAGATTAGTGATTGGAGGTTAGATTTTTTCTGCCGCAGGTTTAGCGGCAGATGATAAACCTGCGGCAGCTTCACAATGACTCAATGACTCAATGACCAATCAACAATCCCTCCCTCTAAAGAAAACACATCAGCTTCGGGAATACGCTTCATAATCAGTTTAACGGCTTCATCGCTTCTTTTGCCTGATGAGCAGTAGAGTACCTTGGTATTGCCGCTGGCGAAATAAGCGAGATATTCTTCCAGTTCGTCGAGCGGAATGTGGGTACCGCCTATGTCAAAAGCATCGCGTTCCTGCAAGGTGCGTACGTCTATCAATTCGAGGGTATCATCATGAAGCATCCGCTCTTTCAAATCGGTAGCATTAATGGTTGGGATAGCGATGGTAGTTTTTAAACGCCTGATGTGTGTTTTAGTAACCGGGCCTATTTTAAAAATGCGACTTTGCATACTTTGTGCATCAAAGATCAGCACTTTACCGGCCAGCAGATCGCCGGTTTTGGTGATGTATTTGATTGCTTCGTTGGCCTGCATGCAGCCGATGATGCCGGCAAGGGTTGGAATCACGCCGCCTTCAGTACAGTTGGGGATCTGGGTTGCATCCACATCCGGGAACAGATCGCGATAATTGGGCGAATTGGTGCCTTTCCCTTTATCTACATTCCATACAGCAACCTGGCCTTCAAACTGGTAAATAGCACCATACACAAGCGGCTTTCCGCTTAAAACGCAGGCATCATTAAGCAGGTAGCGGGTTTCAAAATTATCGGTACCATCCAGCACTATATCATAACCGGCTATAACATCCATCACATTATCCGAAGTTACTTTTTGCGCATGCGGCACCAGTTTAATACCCGGGTTTTGCTGCGCCAGCTTTGCGCATGCTACTTCGGCTTTATTTTTGCCTTCATCGGCCGGGGTGTACAGAATCTGCCTGTGC
Organism: Mucilaginibacter celer; assembly: GCF_003576455.2. NCBI lineage: Bacteria > Pseudomonadati > Bacteroidota > Sphingobacteriia > Sphingobacteriales > Sphingobacteriaceae > Mucilaginibacter > Mucilaginibacter celer. The sequence goes on along the minus strand of NZ_CP032869.1, from coordinate 1,200,501 downwards.
AGGTTGCTGATAGATACAGAATCGTAATCGGCAATACCCAGTGTACCTATGCCTGTTGAAGCGAGGTATTGTGCGGCCGGGCAACCTAAACCACCTGCACCTACTATCAATACGCGGGCCTGCCCTATCAGTTGTTGCGCTTCGTTGCCAAAGCCCGGAAGGGCTATCTGGCAGTTATATCGTTGTAAATCCTCATTCATTAGTGGTAACTATTTTGGTGTGGATCATTGATTTTACTTTCTCCAATTCTTCAGGTGTATTTACGTTGGTTAAGGCCGCGAAATCGGGGGCGTTAAGCAAAGTAATATCACTGTTGATCAAAACTTTACGAGGGCACGAAAATCCCTGAGCCAAAAACGATAACAGCACCGGGTAGCTTTTAGGTTCCCAAATAGCTATCAACGGCTCGGGAAAATCAGTAACCGGACTATGATAGGCTGTTGCTACCGACGAAATATTACGCCAGGCTACCAGGTTGCGCAAAGTGGCCTCATCCATCAAAGGCAAATCGCAGGCTATTACCAGCCATGCGGCATCAGGTTGCTCCCTAAAAGCAGATAAAATAGCCCCAAATGGCCCCAGCCCGGTAAAAGTATCCTCAATAACAGAATACTCCTGGTCAATTTCCTGCCGCTGGCCGGGCCTGCCCGAAATGTAAACCTCATTACAAAAGTTTTTCAGCATATCGGCCATGTAATAGCGTTGCTGTTTGCCATGCCAGGCTGCAGCGCCTTTATCAAAGCCCATGCGGGTGCTTTTGCCACCTGCAAGCACCAATCCATTTAAAACCGGTTTGGCCTGCTTTAAGGCTTTTTCAAAAAAGGCGATAATATTTTCGCGATCGTCAATTTTCAGTACCGGGATTTGCTGCCAATGTGGGATAGCTTCCTGTATAAAATCAGCTACCTCATTCGCATTATCCGCCAATAAAAACAACTGTACATCGGTTAATTGCTCAAGCCGTTTTTGAAGCGAAGCTGTTTTATTAATATCGATGATCACCACCTGCTTTTTAGCCTGTTGATGGTTGCCATTTACTAAAATCAGATCGGCTGGGGAAAAGTATTGTTTAAGCTGATACAGGTAAACGGGGTTAGGATAGTTAAATTGCTGATGGTTGATCTGATCGGTGTACTCTAACGAAGCACCACTGGCCAATCTCCCCGGTAACGAAGTAAAATCATCATTATGCGATGTATCTACATACGCGCATCTATAAACCGGCGATAGCGCCCTGATCACATCATCGGCCAATAATTTAATCACCGTACACGGCCCGCCTACAATGGCCCACTCATTCCAGCCGAAATTACCGGTTGAAGGTTTAGCCAGTTTGGCATGCTTGCGATGCCCTTTATCTGTTTGGTTATGATCGTTTAAAATCACGTTTACCTCCTGTTTTTGCTATCAGTTTGGTTTCTTTTATCACAATATCATGGCTCATGGCCTTACACATATCATAAATGGTTAGCGCAGCTATTGAAGCGCCCACCAGGGCCTCCATCTCCACACCTGTTTTGGCTGTAATGCTTGCTGTACAATCAACTACTACTTCCTGCTGCTCATTAATTTGAATACTGATATTACAATTATCCAAACCCAGCGGGTGGCAAAGCGGGATCAGGTCGCCGGTTTTTTTGGCAGCCATAATGCCGGCAATAATAGCCGTTTGAAACACAGGCCCTTTTTTTGATTGCAACTCATCGCCCGATAAAAGCTCAAATACTTCGGCAGGCAAAACCACAATGCTGCGCGCCGTGGCGGTGCGTTGCGTAACCTGCTTTTCAGTTACATCAACCATATTTGGGTTGCCTTGTTTGTTTATGTGGGTTAACATTATTTGTGTGATTATACCGATTAGAATGATTACACAGATTATTTTGATTTTACTTGTTTCTTTAGGATTTACCTGATCATCTTCACTGTTATTTTTTACCCCTCCATCCAACAAATAAATCTTCGAGATCATCTTCTTATTCTCGAAATCACCAAAAAAAATCGGTGAAATCATTCTAATCGGTGAAATCAAAAATTAATCAGTGAAATCCCATAAAACAAATACCTCTCCTTTCTTAAACTCGCTCCTCTCCATCGGCAACTCTAAAAAAGCTTCGGTAACGGCTAAATTAGCAAAATCGCCCGAACCATTTCCTTCAACCGGCATGGCTATCAGTTGCGCCTGCTCGTTGCTTTGTAAAGTTACCTGTAAATAGTACTGCAACTCGGGTTTAAAAGTAAAATCACGCCCCAGGGCCGCATACGTTACTTTTTTGGGTGGCAAACCCAATATGGCATTAAGCCAGGTTAAAAAGTAACGGTGCAGGCACATAAATGTTGCTACCGGGTTGCCTGGGAAGGCGAATACCAACGCGCCGTCGTCGCCGTGCCTGCCAAACCAAAACGGTTTGCCCGGCCGTTGGGCTACTTTATGGAATAGCTTTTCTACACACGAGTCTTCTAATGCCTGGGGGATAAAATCAAACTTGCCCATCGAAATGCCGCCGCTCAGCAGCAATACATCATAGTTTTTAAGGCAATGTTGTATTTTTTCTTTGGTGATAGCCGGATCATCGGGAATGTGCAGGATGTCGGCATCTATATTATGTTTTTTTAATACAGCACGTACGGTGTAGCTGTTCGATTTACGGATCTGGTATGGCGATGGGATTTCGTTCACATCAACCAGTTCATCACCCGATGAGATGATCATTACCCTTGGCACTTTTTTTACCAGTAAATGGCTCTTGCCTATCGATGCTGCCAGGCTGATAATAGCCGGACTAACCACCACCCCGGCCCTTGCTACAACATCGCCCTGTTTTTTATCAGCACCCTGCAAATGCAGGTTCTGGCCCTGTTTAATTTCTGCCAAAAGTAATGTTGCCTGGCCTTTCTCAATCTTCACATCCTCGTAACGCACAACCGTATCTGCCGATGCAGGCAATACGGCCCCTGTCATAATCTCGATGCATTCATCGTCCTGCTCTACCTCAACCGGGCCATCACCGGCGGCTTGTGTGGCTGTGATCCGGAATGTATTGAGGCCTTTTTTAATAGCTGAATATTTTAGCGCGATGCCATCCATGGTTACCCGGTTAAAAGGCGGCAGGTCGCGATCTGCTTTTAGGTCTTCGGCCAGGGCGTAACCCAAAGCCTGCTCAAAAGGCAGCAATTGGGTACCAAAATCCCTTAATTGTGAAAGCACCAGTTTTTCTACTTCGGCAACGGTTGTCATTTTTATTATATTAGACTGCCAGCTACCCACCTATGGTAGCCATCGATTCGTGTATGCCTGTTTTTGCTATTCTTGCACGCTCGGCCTCCCGGCCGTCTTTTGGCCGGTGTTTAAAGGCATCCCGTAATATATTTTGCAATTTATCATCTTCTGTACCCGCTCTAAGCAAGTCTCTCACATTAAGTACCCCATCATCATATAAACAGGTTTTTAACTGCCCTTGAGGGGTGATGCGGATACGGTTACAGGTACCACAAAATGTGCGGGAGTAGGCTGCGATGATACCTATGCTACCTTTATGGCCCGGAATATGGTAGTTATAAGCGGTTGAATTGGCCGGATCATCCAGCTTTTTAATTTGCGGGTATTTTGCCTTGATCTCATCTAAAATTCGCACATAATCCCAATGCAGGCCATCGTAAACATGACCATCACCGTTAAAGGGCATTTCTTCAATAAACCTTACACTTACCGGTAAATTTTTTGTTAGCTCAACCAATGGCAATATATCCTGCGTGTTTTTACCGTCCATTACCACCGCGTTTATCTTTACCTCCATATCATGATGCAACATGGCTTCCATAGCTGCTATCACGTTGCTAAACTCATCCCGGCGGGTTATAGTAAAAAAGCGGTTGGCATCCAAAGTATCCAAACTGAGGTTTACCGAGCGGACACCTATTTTTTTTAATTCGGGAACATAGGGGGCTGTTAACACACCATTGGTGGTGATATTCAATTCATTCAAACCATCAAGCCCTGCAATTGCGGTAAGCAGCTGCATAATATCCTTACGCACAAAAGGCTCGCCGCCGGTAATACGGATTTTTCCGATACCCATATTTACCATTACCCGGCAAACGCGAAGCATTTCTTCGTAGCTCATCAACTCGGCACGTGATAACCAATCGAGCCCCTCTTCGGGCATGCAGTAAAAGCAACGCAGGTTGCATTTATCTGTCACCGCGAGGCGCAGATAGGTTATTGGTCGGCCGTGGTTATCAAATAGCAAAATAGTTTCCTTTACCCTGTAAATTTAATCAATAAACGCGGGTTGTTTATTAAAGTTTATATACAGCAAAGTAAATGTAAGCGTTACCAGCGCAGATTGTGTTAATGAAATGTAGTTTTTCAAAGCAATAGCAGCGGTTTTGAATATGACATTTAAACTAATAGATAATTTACAAAAACTATCATTTTATAAAACAATACTTACAAGTATCAAAAAATCAATTTGTTATCGATCAACGCATGTAACTATAACTTTAATTAAGCACTTACCGTAATAAGGCATAGATCTGCAAACTGAAGCTATAAACGGGGAGCCCCCTGAACCCGGATTAAAAGAAAATTGAACAAAAAACGTTTGCAGCATTGTGCCATGCCGGGCATTGATACAAACGGCAGCACATCGGCCTAATTAAACAGTTTTTAAATGACAGGGATCGTTATTTTAGCCGCGGGGGCATCAAGCCGCTTCGGTTCGCCAAAGCAAAACCTTATTTACCAGGGCCAAACCCTGTTACAGCGCGCCGTTCAAACCGCATTAACCTGTCTGCATTGCCAAAAAGTAATTGTGGTACTGGGCGCTAATGAAGGCGTGATCCGCCCCAATATATCCGACCAAACAGTGCATATTACCTATAATACCGACTGGCAGGAAGGTATGGCCTCGTCAATACGCCTTGGTGTAGCCGAAATGCTGCGACTGGAGCCCAAGGTAACATCAATTATTTTAATGCTTTGCGATCAGCCTTTTGTTGATCCTTTTTTATTATCACAGTTAACTGATAAAAGCGAACATAGCGATTGCGGCATCATAGCCAGCAGCTACCGCGATGTAGTGGGTGCCCCTGCCTTGTTTGATGAAAGATATTTCCCCGAATTGCTCCGGTTAAAAGGCCAGGAGGGTGCAAAAAAAATCATCGAGGCGCACCCCGATGATATTTTGACTATTCCTTTCCCCTTAGGGGCTATTGATATCGACACAACCGAAGACCTGGAACGACTGAACCAGGCCGGTTAATTTAGTTAGGCCGAAGCTACCAGTTTGTTCACGCTGCGGTAAACAAACTCGGTAAAAATATGCCTGCGTGCAAAACGCCCCGGCGAATCGGCATTAACCAATTTTACATAAACGGCCCTTGGCACGTCGAAGTATTCATACACATTGCCGTCCAGAAACTCAACTTTCAATACCTGTTGCTTGTATTCAAAATCGGCAATATTTGATTGCGTGGTGGTTGCTGTGTATTCGGCTAAAGTTTGGGCACGGGTTTCGGGGGCGATGCTTACCAAAAAATGGTAGGCTTCAATAATGGTTTTGCTTTTTTCTTCGGCTTCAACCCGGCCCTCGTCCTGAAACCTGTCGGGGTGCCAGGTTTTCATCAGGCTTTTGTATACTGACCTTAATTCGCTTAATTCTGCTGTTTCGGTTACGCCTAAGAGTTTCCTGTAGTCGACAATTTTTTTCATGCTGATTTTGGGGTTATTTCCGTTGAAAGGCAATGGTGTAAATGATAAAATATTGACTTTTAGAAAATAACGGCGCAAAGGTACGCTTTTTAAGCGAGGAAAAATTGAGAGATTTAATTATGGTTTTGTTAAGGGATTGTGAGGAGAAGTGCTTCAATTTATGATTGTTATAAAAGGCGTTATTGAGTAAGCAAAGGCCCCTCCGCTGCCGCAAGCGTCCTCGCTTGTGGACCGCGTTTAGATCTACAATTTGACAAACAGCATTGTACAGCTCAATATGATAACCACAAGCGAGGCGTCCACGCTTGCGGTAGCTCTGCCGCGTTTAATACTACCCACGCACGCCATAACGCTTATCCAATTCCTTCATAACCACATCATCAAGCCTTTGCTTTAAAAGCCCGCGTATTTCTAAATAAATATCGCGGCTCACCCAAAGGTGCATACCCTGTAGCGTTTCTGCCCTATCTCCTAAATGCTCATAGAAACTCACTGCTGCCGCGTTCCATAAATCTTTTGATTTTTGGGTGAAGCACCAGGCTGCAAACTCATAACACCGCCTAAGCTGTGTTGCATCGTTATTTTTATGCGCATTAACAGTAGCCGGCAGCAATTCCATAAAAACGCCGTAAATGGAAGTTGATGGATCTTCAAACTCTTTTCTTAATTCGGGCAAACATGCTATCGCTCTTTTTCGCCAGGCGCTCATTCAACTAACTTTCCTGAAATAAATAGACTCCGGCAAGCCGCCAAATACATATTTGGTAACATCACACAACCACATTTGCTGATTTAGCGTTACGCCATTATATTCATCCAAAAGGTAAATACCGCCTCCTACATGCTCAGCATAATCTTCAATCAGTTTAAGCGTGCTACTTCCATCAAAAAGCGTTTCTGAAAGCATCAACTCTACAACATCGCTGCCTTCTCCTACATAATCGAGCATAATATCTGCCCCTTCAACCATCTCCAGGTCGGCTTTTACTCCCGGCCAATCGGGTAGGTCGATGTACCAGCGGCCTGTTTCCTTCACAAATTTGTAGGTATTAATATCGGTTGTCATAACACGAATATAAAACAAAAAGTCCCACCGTTAAGCAGGACTTTTACGTATATCTAAATAAACTAAAGCTTATTTCACTACCGAAAACTTATACAACGATTGTGTTTTATAAGTATCGCCCGGTTTCAACTCGGTTGATGGAAATTGTGGTTGATTTGGCGAATCAGGAAAATGCTGCGTTTCCATAGCGAACGAGGTACGGTATTCATCTTTAATACCACGCTTCATCACGTTTTTAGCCTGCATAAAGTTGCCGCTGTAAAACTGTAAGCCCGGTTCTTCAGTAAATACTTCCATTTTAATACCGCTTTTGTCGCCAATAACGGTAGCAACAGGCGTAGTCATATCATGCTTGTTCAGCACAAAGTTATGATCGTAACCTTTACCGTCTTTCAACTGTACGTTATCCTCGTTAATGCGTTTCCCAATTGATTCAGGCTTAGTAAAATCAAAGGGTGTACCTGCAACTTTTTCGATTTTGCCCGTAGGGATCAAACCGGCATCAACAGGTAAATAGCCATCGGCATTAATTTGCACCAGGTGATCTAATATGGTACCGCTGCCTTCGCCGTTCAGGTTAAAAAAGGCGTGATTAGTTAAATTAACAACAGTTTTTTTATCAGTTGTAGCCTCGTACTCGCATTTAAATGTGTTATCATCGGTAAGGCTGTAAGTTACCTTAACGTTCAGGTTGCCGGGAAAACCTTCTTCCATATCTTTTGAAAGATAGGTAAGTTCCACAGTTGATGAATCAATCAATTTGCCATCCCATACCACTTCCTGGAAGCCGTGTTTACCACCATGCAGCGTGTTTGGCGTGTTGTTGATTGACGATTGATAATCCTTGCCATCTATTTTAAAGTGTCCTTTAGCAATGCGGTTACCGTAGCGGCCAATGGTAGCGCCATAATAACGCTCGGTTGATTTTTCAAAACCTTCCACATCATCAAAACCCAAAACAACATCGGTAAGTTTTCCGTTTTTATCGGGCACCAACAGGCTTACCACGCGGCCACCATAGTTGGTAACGGTAAGGATAGCGCCGTTTTTGTTTTTAAGGGTGAACAAATGCGTTTGTTTTCCATCGATTGTTTTTTCGAATGCCGATGCAGTAGTTGTGGTGCTATCCGCCATAGTAGTGTTTTTCTGTGAGGTTGAATTTTGATTACAAGCTGCCAAATATAGGCTACATGCCGGTAAAAGTGCTAACGAAATGCCTTTAAATAAATTTCTCATAAATGGCTTGGTTATAGTTTGGTTTAAAAATAGTGTTTTTTCATTATCACCTCGCTTTGTAGTGTACCTCGCTTAAACCCCTTAACTTTTCGGCAGCAAATTCGGCAGTGATATCGCGCTGCGGATTGGCCAGCATTTCATAGCCTACCATGAATTTTTTTACCGTTGCCGAACGCAGCAATGGCGGATAAAAATGCATGTGCCAGTGCCAGTAAGGATGATCGCCCGAGTTAACCGGCGACTGGTGCATACCGGCCGAATAAGGGAACGAGGTTTCGAACATGTTATCGTACCTGATGGTCAATCTTCTGATGGCATCGGCCAAAGCTACTTTTTCCTCATCAGTAAAATACAGGATGCTTGTAACATGTCGTTTACTAACAATCATGGTTTCGTATGGCCACACGGCCCAAAATGGCACCAATACAGCAAAATGTTCGTTTTCAAAAACTACGCGGTCTTGTTTTTTTAGTTCAAGCGCCAGGTAATCGGCCAGCAGGCTGGTGCCTTTTTGCTCGAAATGAAGCTTTTGTTGCTGGGTTTCTTTAGCCACTTCAACAGGCAGGCTATTTTGAGCCCAGATCTGGCCGTGTGGGTGCGGATTGCTACAGCCCATGATATCACCTTTGTTTTCAAAAATCTGGATATGTTTAATCCATGGGTATGAGGCCAGATCCTGAAACTCGGTTTGCCATACGTCAACCACTTTGGCAATCTCTTCTGTAGTCATTTGAGGCAGGGTAAGATCATGCCTTGGGGAAAAGCTGATAACACGGCAAATACCTTTTTGGCTGTTGGCTACCAGTAATTCATCTTCGTTTAAACCGCCGTCGGGGGTGTTTAATAACAATGACGAATAATCGTTGGTGAATACAAAACTGCCTTTGTAATCGGGGTTTTCGCTGCCGTCGGCACGTTTGTTGGTTGGGCAAAGGTAGCAGGCTGGATCGTATTGCGGGCGGTCATCGGCTTGTGTAGCCTCAACTTTGCCTTGCCACGGGCGTTTGGTACGGTGGGGGGATACAAGGATCCAATCGCCGGTTAAAATATTTAAACGGCTGTGCGGGTGCTCTTTTAAGTCGAAGTTTGTTTCCATTAGTTTTTAAAATCAGGTAATAATTGGCTAATACATGTAAGGTAGACAGTTATACCTTAGCGATTTCAAAGGTGGTAAAAATAAATGTAAACCTTACATTTAAAATAGAGTTTTTGAAATAAATAGAAATGGTAGAAAGATTGAGAGGATTTGTGGAAGAAAACTTAGCCTGGCGTAGTGGAGTAAGGCAGGTGAAAGCGTTGACGTATATCAATAGGACCGTCATTGTGAGGAACGAAGCAATAGCACACAGGCAGAGGAGCTATGCAAGACGCTCTGTAGAGTTCGCGATTGCTTCGTTCCTCGCAATGACGATGCTGTTCATTTTTTAGAGAAACCGATTATAGAAGTTTTTTAATTAAAACCCCAAACCTCCCAGCTCCACCACTGCCGAATCGCAGATGTAAGTTGGCACAATGCCGGTAGACGTTATACGGTTTTCGGCATCCTTGGCCTGCGTGTTGCCGGATAGTACCAGCACGGTATCCAAACCGAATTTATTACCACCCAAAATATCGGTTTGCAGCGTATCCCCTACCATTACAATATCTTTTTTGCTGATAGGCCTGCGCTCGCGCAGCAAATCATAGGCGAACATAAACATCTGCGAATCTGGTTTGCCGAAGCGGATAAAGGCTTTGCCTACAATTTTTTCTATCATGCTGGCCAGGCCGCCAATGGCTATCGATACATCCTGCTTGGTTACGGGATAGGCCTGATCGGTATTGGCTACAATGGCGGGAATGGTGCGTTTCCGCATCAGGTTAACGGTTTTGTTGAGGTCGCGCTCCCATTCAAAACCCTCGTCATCCAAAAACACCAGGGCGTTAACGCTATCTATGTTACTTGCATTTACCTCGCTGATGGGCAGAGTGTGCAAACCCGAGCTGTCTATATAATGCGCGGAATCCGGCGTACCAAGGTAAGCTACGATGCCGTCATTCACCTTTAAATCAAGGTACTCTTTGGTAAGCATACCTGACGAGATAATCCTATCGGGCGTTATGGCGGTTAAACCTTTACTGGTATATGATTCGGCCAGTTGCACCGGGCTGCGCGAGGCATCGTTGGTTACTATGTAGTACTCCTTGCCCTGCTCCTGCAAATACGCGAAAGTGTTTTCGATACCCGGCAACAAACCGCCATAATTTTTTAAAACTCCGAAAGCATCAAAAAAAACAACTTCATATTTATCAATAATGGATTTAAAGTTGTCTATTCGGGTCATATACTTTCGGATATTTTGAGGGTTAGCAGATAAATGGCCCGAAAGATAGCTAACCTATTTTAATTTTAAAGCCTCGATAATTTTTTCGGCATCAAAATCCCTGTCTACCGATGGTAAATACACATCAAATGCTTCGGCTTGTAGTTTTTTGGCGTATTGTTCACTAAAAAAGTGCTTGCCATCTTTAATTACATAATTCAGGATAAAAAAGCGGTAAGCTTCTTTCAAAAACCTGATCTCGTCGGCCGTTAAGGGGTTTACTTTGTGATATTCTTTCAAAAACAGGATGAAACGGTCTTCCATCATGGTGTTGATCACGTAGCTGAATACGGTACGGTCGCCCACGTCAGATACTACGCGGCTGAAGAAATAAAAATCGAGCAGGCGATAACTCATCCTGAACCAATCGTAATCCCAGCGCGAGTACAATTCCAGGTCGGGCGTTACCGAGAAGTTGCCGATGTTCCAGTCAATAAATACCGGGATAATCTCGAACGAGCTCATGTTGTATTTAGAGCGGTTTTTCAGGAAAGTTTCGCAATGATATTTCAAAAAGTCGGCCTGCATGCCGCTACCAAATTGCTTCGGATCAGCCTCCAACTGCTGTAATAATGCAGAAATATCTGTACGTAAGGTTTTTGACGATTTTGGTAGTACGTTTTTAACCCTCGAACAGGCCTTATGAAATTTCCCCACCTGCTGGCCAAGCTTTTTGATATGCTTTTCTTCCAGTCGGCGTGGTAAACGCTCTAAAATACGGGTGGGGTTATAAAATACCACCCAGGCATCCGTTTTCCCCTGCTTATGATGATAAATATAAACCCGGTTATTTTTTTGCAGCGAACGGGCCAAAAAGTTTTCGAACGGATAAAGCAGGTTAATGGCCAGCGTTTGTATAATGCGGTGGTCCTCTTTAAAATTTTCAAATTTGCCAAAGTACGATAGTTTGGCTATGATAATATCGTCATCGTCGAACGTAATGCGGTACACGTGATTGGTTGATACCATCGCGCTGATCTCTTCAATGTCGCGGATGGTTTTCGACGCGTCATACCCCTCCCAGGCCTTGCGGATAATAAAAGAATAGTCCATTTGTATAATTCTGCCGGCAAAGTTACGCCAATGGCAGCTTCGGTTTATAATGAGGGTACAAATATATAATATTTTCTGAACCGGGATTTGGGGGGATTTCTGGGATTAATAGGATTTCGATTTGCAAGCTGTTTTATGATTTGAATTTCTTGTTTGTTAATCGTTTAACTGTTAACGATTTGCTTCCGAAATTTATTAACAATCCTACTTCTACGTTATAGGCTTCGAGATAATTTAAGGCTTGTGCCAAATGCACATCTTCAAGTAATGTAATAGCTTTTAGTTCAACCATAATTATTCCCGCCACAAAGAAATCCACTCTTCTTGTACCGATCTGCAAATTACGATAATAAATTGGCATCTCCTTTTCACGCTCGAAAATAAGATCGTTCAAAGCCATCTCAATTTCTAACGCTTTCTGATAAATAACTTCCTGAAATCCATTGCCGAGCGTGGCATGAACATGCATGGCACAGCCAATAATTTTGCCTGTTATATCAGTATGTTTAAGCTGATCCATTTATAAATAAGAATAAGGTTTAGAACAATTATTAACAAAACACCAGGCAAAAATCTTATTAATCCCAAAAATCCCCCCAAATCCCGGTTCAGATTATCTCAAAATACCTCTTCAACTCCCAATCAGTAACACTTTTAGCAAACTGCCTGTATTCCCACAACCTGGTTTGCGTAAAATGCTCAACAAAGCCCTCGCCAAACAACTCTTTGGCCAAGTCTGATTGCTGCATAGCGGTAGCGGCGGCATGCAGATTCGGCCATAGTACACCGTTGCGCTTATCCTGGTAGCCATTACCTTCGGTAGGCTCAATATTTAGTTCAAGTTTATTTTTAATACCATATAGGCCGGAAGCAAGCGCCGCAGCCATGGCCAGGTAAGGGTTAGTATCCGAGCCGGGGATACGTGTTTCCAGGCGGGTGTAGTTCTCGGTAGTATTAATAATACGGATGGCCGTGGTGCGGTTTTCTACGCCCCAGGTAATGGTGGTTGGTGCCCATGCTCCCTCAACAAGGCGTTTATAACTATTAATGGTTGGCGCATACATCGGCAGCAAATGTGGCATACAATACAACTGTCCGGCAAGGTATTGCTTATGCAGCTCGCTCATTTTATTTACCTCACTGGCATCGTAAAACAGGTTTTTAGATTGATCCTTAGTCCACAGGCTTTGATGAATATGACCTGAGCAGCCCGGCAGCGTTTCGGTCCATTTGGCCATAAATGATGCCATAATGCCGTGTTTATAGGCTATTTCCTTAACGGCCGTTTTAAACAATACCGCTTTATCCGCGGCAGCTAAAACCTCATCATGCAGTATGGCAGCTTCATATACCCCCGGGCCGGTTTCGGTATGCAAACCTTCCATAGGAACGTTAAACTTAGTAAGCAGGTTAAACAGATCGTAATAAAAATCACTATTCTCTGATGTGCGCAGTATTGAATAGCCAAACATCCCCGGTGTAAGTGGCTCAATATTGGTAAACTTTTTATCGGCCAGGCTTTGCGGGGTTTCCTTAAAATTGAACCATTCAAACTCCTGTGCAAACTCGGCATGAAAGCCCATTTCGTTACACTGCGCCTGGATATGCTTTAATAAACTACGCGGACAAGCCGGCAAATCATTGCCATCGGGCTTACTGAAGTCGGCTAAAAAAAATGGGATATCATCCTGCCATGGCACATTGCGGAGGGTTGACAGATCAATACGGCACAATTTATCCGGGTAACCGCTTTGCCAACCGGTAAGCGCGACATTATCATAGCAAACATCGCTGCTATCCCAGCCAAAAACCACATCGCAAAAACCGTATCCACTTTGCAAACCATCCAAAAACTTTTTAGGATGAATTACTTTTCCGCGCAAAATGCCATCAATATCGGCAAAGGCGAATTTGATTTTCTGGATGTTGTTTTGTTCGATATATGCTTTGATCTGCTCTGCGTTCATGGTGTAAAATTATGTCCGGTTAAGGTTGGGCAAGATAGTTATTATGGCTTAAACTATAAAAATTAAGCCCCCATGCGTTTAATACGCACATCCGCTTACCTTTGTTTTTATAATTTGATGGAAACTGCAAGCGCTTATTTATTTGTTTACGGAACATTGCTGCTGCCAACTAATCAGTTTGGCCGGTATCTTAATGTACACTGCAAACCGGTGGCTTCGGCAAAGTTTAAAGGCAGGCTTTATGATATTGGAGAATACCCCGGCGCATTAGCCGATGACAGCGCCAACACCTACGTTTACGGTAGCATATATTTAATGGATGATGCGAGTACCGTACTTCAGGTACTTGACGATTACGAAGGCATCGGCCCTAACGACCCTCTGCCACACGAATACATCAGGACGCTACTTAATGTTGAAACAGAGAGCGGCTCAGTGAACTGCTGGATATACTTTTACGCCCTCCCGGTTGATCAACATCACCAAATACCAGGTGGAGATTACATTCAATATCTATCAAACCAATCTGCTTAATTATGCTGCTTGCTGTTGATGTTTATTACATTGAAGACCGTGCCAAAGCTGTTGGCGTTTTATTTAATTGGGATGATGAGCAACCTCATCAAATCATCACCGAATATTTTACAGGCATTGAAGAGTACATCCCCGGTGAATTTTACCGGCGAGAACTTCCCTGTATCCTTAAATTACTAAAACAAGTAGATTTAAATATCCTCGAAGGTGTTATTGTTGATGGTTACGTTTACGTTAGCAACCAAGGCGATTTTGGCCTCGGCGGCAAACTTTATGAGGCCTTAAATAAACAGGTGCCCATTATTGGCGTTGCTAAAACATCATTTATGGCTAACAAAGAAACAGTTGTTGAAATACATCGCGGAGAAAGTAACAACCCTTTACACGTTTCGGCAATAGGAACCGATATTGATGAGGCTGCCCAAAATATAAAAACAATGAAAGGCCCTTACCGGATGCCCGCTATATTAAAGCTAATGGATACTGAAACCAAAAAAGAATAAAAAAAATCCCCCCGACTCTTGCGAACCGGGGGGACAGACTATGAGTTATTCAGGGGGATAATTACAATTTCGCTGATTTGACAGTTTTGATGATCACAGCAGCAACTTTGTATGGATCGGCAGCCGAGTTAGGGCGACGATCTTCCAAATAACCACTCCAGTTGTGCTCAACAGCATACAGAGGGATACGGATAGAAGCACCACGGTCAGATACACCATAGCTAAAGTCGGTAATTGAAGCAGTTTCGTGTTTACCGGTTAAGCGCTGATCGTTATCAGCACCGTAAACAGCGATACACTCAGCAACAGCAGGACGGAAAGCTTCGCAAATTGCTTCGAAAGTAGCTTTGCTGTTAGCAGTACGTAAAGTTGTATTTGAGAAGTTTGCGTGCATACCAGAACCGTTCCAGTCTAACTGACCAAGCGGTTTGCAATGCCAGTTAACAGCAACTCCGTATTTTTCACCAATTCTTTCCAACAAATAACGTGCAACCCAGATCTGGTCGCCGGCTTCTTTAGCACCTTTAGCAAAGATCTGGAACTCCCACTGGCCGGCAGCAACCTCGGCGTTGATACCTTCAACGTTTAAGCCTGCTTCTAAACATACGTCTAAGTGTTCTTCAACAATTTCGCGACCGAAAGCGTTGTTAGCACCTACCGAGCAGTAGTAAGGGCCTTGCGGGCCTGGGTAACCGCCTGCCGGGAAACCAAGCGGTTTGTTGGTAGCCGGATCCCACAGGAAGTACTCCTGCTCAAAACCAAACCAGAAATCATTATCATCATCGGCAATAGTAGCACGGCCATTTGATTCGTGTGGAGTTCCATCTGCGCTTAACACTTCGCACATTACTAAATAAGCGCTTTTCCTTGCCGGATCAGGAACAACAAAAACTGGTTTCAAGATACAATCTGATGAACCACCTGGTGCTTGCTCAGTCGAAGAACCATCAAAGCTCCAGTTATCTAAATCTTCTACTTTACCGCTAAATTCTTTAACGATTTTTGTTTTGCTACGCAGGCTTTGGGTTGGTTTATAGCCATCAAGCCAAATGTACTCGAGTTTTATTGCCATTTTTTAATTAATTTGTAAAGTTGGGGTTTTAATTATAGTTTTTGTATTAATCTCAATAATTATTAAGGCGAATTTAAATGTTTTTTACAAAAATCATCACAAATGTTAAGAAATTTTGATTTTTTTTTCAAGAATAGGTCAACAATAATTAAAAAAGCATAATACAAATCATTAAAAAACGAATTTTTAACAATTTGATATTTTACACCAAAAATCAGGCTTGTTTTTTAACAATATTGCAAACCCGAATTTTTTGCAATAAAATCGGGCATAAAAAAAGCGAGTAACAGGTGTTAATCGCTTAATTTTTCGGAGATATTCTTAATTGCATCATCTAATTTGGAGGCCGAACTGTAAAGATGCTTCTCTACCTCCATAAACTCCGCTTTTTTATCCTTACTTTCATTCATCAGCTCTACTATTCCTAATATATTGGTAAGGTGTTTACGCACTTCGTGCGAGTTGATAAAGGCAAGTTCCTGCTTTTTGGTGTCGTAGAGTAATTTTTCGTAATGGCGCTTTTGCCTTATGCTGCGGTAAAGCAGCACAATACCGGCAAGCATAAAAACCACGGCAACAATAATAAGGATCAAAATAAGGCGCTCGCGGCGGTACCGTTCGGCTGTATCGGTAAATGAACTTTCAATTTTGTCTATTTTTATCTGGGCCGATATGTTGCCTACCTGGGTGGTATTATTGATACGCTCTTCAGATTGTTTAAGTGCAAGATCGAAATTGGTTGCTGCCGTTTCATAGTCGCCTTTATCGCGGGCTATTTTGCCTAAAAGTTCGTAAAGGTGATATTTTATTTCGGGGTGATTGGCCGAATATGGTTTAACAAGCAGTTCATCAACAATAGCCTTTGCCGAGTCAGGCTGCGAGTTTCGATAAAAGCAATCGGCCAGGTTTTGATTATCAACATCATTCACCACGTATTGCTTGCTGGCCTGCAGGGCCTTTATTTGTTGAATAGCCTCGGCATTACGGTGTTTAAGTAACGAAAGATAGTAGGCCGTGCGCCCCTGGTAAGTAAAAAGCTTATAACTTTTATTTTGGGGACCTAACAACTGGTCGTGACATTTTTTTAACGAGTCGACCAGGCCCATCCTGAAAAAATTTTCAGCCTTGTTGTAGCTGATAACCGTGTAAAACCTGTCGTCCTTTATTTTATTTTGTTCTTTTACCGAAAGGGCCTGATCGAGGTAAAACAACGACTGATCGTACAGGTTGAGTTTATAGTACAGATCAGAAATATTGATATTAAGCACTACCTGCAGCTGTGGGTCGTTAAGCTTCAACGCTTCTTTCTGGGCCAGCCCATAGCTGTATATAGCGCCAATAGCATTACCCTTATCAGTTTGAATAAAGGCGAGGTGACTTATAAACGAATAGGTTAAAAAATCGGCCTTATCCTTCGATGCCTGGTTAATGGCCTTGATCATGGCATTTTCGGCACCGCTAAGGTTTGAAAAGCGCCGCTGAATGGTACTTTCAATAAAATACTTTAACGCTTCGCGATCATTTACCTGAAATTTATCCAGTTCGCGGTAAACTTCAGCTTTCCCCTGCGGGATAGAGGCCTCCGGGCCATTTTGAAAGCGGAGTTTGATATAATTTACCAGTTTTTTTTGCTGCAGGTTTTTATTAGTTATCTTAATAAAACTAACCAGACTGTCTTCGGAGAGATACACGTATGGTCCGGCTTTTAAGTAACTCGTCCCAAACAATATCAATAAAACAAATAGGAATACCTTTTTAAAGTAATTGGCCATTAAGCATAAAAATACGGTGGCTTAACGTTAATATCAAACACTTTGTTACATTATTTGTATTAACTGTCAAACTTATCCAGCAATTTTAAAAGCGTTTCAAAGTCTTTAGGATATGGTGCGTGGATAGTTACCTCATTATCAACACCAAGACTAAAAGTTACTTCGTAAGCGTGCAGCGCAAAACGTTTCATAATCGGCATCTCTTCCTGGTCTTTTCCGAGGTGATATTTGCGTTTTAGCTTTGATAAATATACGGGCTGCCCTTTGTAAACCTCGTCGCCGGCTATGGATGCGCGTTGCGTAGCCAGGTGAATCCTGATCTGGTGCATGCGGCCGGTAACCGGGCGGCACTCCACAAGTGTATAATGTTTATAGTATTTTAATGAGTTAAACCAGGTTTCGGCGGCTTTGCCCTCCTGCCTGCTGATGGTTACCGTGCCTTTGCCTACGTTTAATATAGGCAGGTCAACCTGCAGGTTATCAAAAGTGTGGGTACCGTCAATAACGGCATGGTACACTTTTTTAACCTTACGCCTTTCAAACTGCATAGATACCGAACGATAAGCTTCAGGATTTTTGGCAAAAATTAAAGCGCCGGATGTTTCCTTATCCAAACGGTGACAGATCTGCGCATCATCCCAATAGGCTTTGGCCAGCCTTAGCATACTGATCTCGCCGGCGGCATCGCCCCGCTCATCAAGCGAACTGATAAAGGGCGGCTTGTTCACCACAATCACATCATCGTTTTCAAACAGTATCTGGTCGGCAAATTTTGGAAACTTCATAGCCTGCAAAAATACGGTTTATAATTTAAACCGCTATCACCCTGTTAAATTGATTGCTGTGCTATTGTTACTTCTTTGTAAAACAAACTTTAAGCCTGCCGGTTAATTGCTTAATTATATAACAATCTATTTACCTATCTATAAAACATCATGAGTACAAATTCAACCCAACCTGAAGAAAAGGGATTTTTCGAGAAGGTTAAAGAAACCATTGAAAGCCTATGGGAAGGCACCAAAGACACAGCCGAAGACGTAAAAGAAGCAGCCGAAGAAAAAATTGAAGATATCAAAGAAAAAGTAACAGCAAAAAAGGCCACCGCCGCCAAAAAAGTATCGGCAACAAAAAAAGCAGCCGTTAAAAAAGCGGATGAAGTTACCGCGAAAGCAAAAACCGCAGCCGCCGATGTAAAAGCCAAAGCTGATGCCAAAGTAAAAACTATTGCTGCTAAAGCTAAAACCGATGTTGCCGAAGCTAAAAAGGCAGCTACCCAGGTAAAAGAAAAGGCTGCAGCCAAAGCTAAAACCATTACCGCCAAGGCTAAAACCGAAGCTACTGCCGCAAAGAAAACTGTAGCGGCCAAAACAGCTAAGGCTGCTACAACGGTTAAAAATAAAGCCACTGCGGCAGCCAAATAATCTCTTCCTACAGACTTACGAAGTTTTGATACTTCGTAAGTCTGTTCTTCATTTCTGTCTTTTTAAATTACAACAATATTGATTCCATTAATTTTATTTTATTAGATATTGATAATTGTTTAATTAATCGTAATATTGCAATATAATTATGGGAATCACCAAAACAGAAATTTTCACCGACGAACAGAACAAACTTGCTATTCAGCTTAAAGCCATAGCGCACCCCGCGCGGATAGCTATTTTGCAACTTATTATTGAAGCGAAAGCCTGTATCTGTGGTGACCTGTCTGCCGAATTGGGATTAGCCCAGCCAACGGTATCGCAGCATTTAAAAGAATTAAAAAATGCCGGCCTTATACAGGGCACCATCGAAGGGGTAAGTGTTTGTTATTGTATTGAACCCATAGCCTGGAAAAATTTAAATGATGAATTGAATAAACTCTTTTCATCCTATCAAAACCCTAACAACTGCTGTTAAATTTTTTTGAAAAAACAAATCGCAATATTGCAATAAACAAATGAAAACAAATCAAGAGTTAAAAGAACTGGTGAAGCTGAAATACAGTGAAATAGCCTTACAGGATAAGGAGAGCAACCAGGCATCATGCTGCGGGGCGGGTGGCTGCTCTGCCGAGGTGTATAACATTATGAGCGAAGATTATACCGAATTGCAGGGTTATACCGCTGATGCAGATCTGGGTTTAGGCTGCGGTCTTCCAACACAGTTTGCACAAATAAAAAAAGGCGATGTGGTAATTGACCTCGGTAGCGGTGCCGGCAACGATTGCTTTATAGCCCGGGCCGAAGCGGGCGAAACCGGTAAAATAATAGGTATCGATTTTACTGAAGCTATGATTAACAAAGCACGCGAAAATGCAGATAAGCTTGGTTATAACAATGTTGAGTTTCGCCTTGGCGATATTGAAAACATGCCGGTAACGGCCAATAAAGCTGATGTGGTGGTGAGCAACTGCGTATTAAACCTGGTGCCCGATAAAGATGCTGTAATTAAAGATATTTACAGGGTGCTGAAACCCGGTGGCCATTTCAGCATTTCGGATATTGTTTTAACCGGTACACTGCCTGAAAAAATCCGGTCGGCAGCCGAAATGTATGCCGGATGCGTGGCCGGTGCCATTCAGAAAGATGAATACCTGGGACTGATTGAAAAAAACGGGTTCAGCAATATCACTGTACAAAAAGAGAAACCTATCATCATTCCCAACGATATTTTAAGTAACTATTTATCGGCTGATGAGATTACCGAATTTAAAGGCGGCAATGGCGCTATTGTAAGCGTTACCGTTTATGCCGAGAAAACTGAAATAAAGGCCTGCTGTGAGCCAGGCTGCTGTTAATAACCAAACATGAAAAACGTATTAGTATTGTGCACCGGCAACAGTTGCCGCAGCCAGATTGCCCATGGATACTTAAAGTATTTTGCAGGCGATAAAGCAAACATTTACAGCGCCGGTATTGAAACACACGGCGTTAACCCAAGGGCTATTAAAATTATGGCCGAAGATGGCATTGATATCTCCAATCATACCTCAAACCATGTTGATGAATATATTAGTGTCCCTTTTAATTATGTGATAACCGTTTGCGATAATGCCAACGAGGCCTGCCCCTTCTTTCCGGGCAATGTAAACCGATTTCACCACAATTTTCCCGACCCGGCAAAAGCACGCGGCACCGAAGAGGAAATAATGGAATCATTCAGGCAGGTGCGGGAACAGGTAAAAGCCTATACCAAACAATTTACCGAACAATATTTAACCGAAACAATTTAAGATGGCTGCAAATAACTGTGCCCCTGCCGCCGAACGGAAACGCCTTGGCTTTATAGACCGCTATCTTACCCTATGGATTTTTCTGGCCATGATTATTGGCGTGTCTGTAGGATACTTTGCGCCTTCGTCTTCCTCTTTTATCAATTCGTTTTCGAGCGGTACAACCAACATACCGCTGGCTATAGGGCTTATATTGATGATGTATCCTCCGCTGGCCAAAGTAAAATACGGGCAAATAGGCAAGGTATTTAAAGATACCAAAGTGTTAATTGCATCCCTTGCTTTAAATTGGATAGTTGGCCCCATCCTGATGTTTGTTTTAGCGATAGTTTTTCTGCACAACTATCCCGATTACATGTTTGGGTTAATATTGATAGGGCTTGCCCGCTGCATAGCTATGGTTGTTGTATGGAATGACCTGGCCGACGGCAGCCCCGAGTATGCGGCCGGACTAATTGCACTCAACAGCATTTTCCAGGTATTTTTATATAGCGTATATGCTTACATTTTTATAACGGTATTGCCGCCGCTGTTTGGCTTTAAGGGGCATGAAGTAAATATCACCATAAGCCAGATTGCCAAAAGCGTGGGTATTTACCTGGGTATTCCCTTCGCTGCCGGCGTTATCAGCCGATATGTACTTATTAAAATAAAGGGAGAAACGTGGTTTCAGCAAAAATTTGTCCCATTTATTTCTCCGCTTACGCTTATTGCATTGCTGTTTACCATTGTTGTTATGTTTAGCCTTAAAGGAGGCTTAATTGTACAAATCCCATTGGATGTTGCGCGTATTGCATTGCCATTGGTAGCCTATTTTGCAATTATGTTCCTGTTAAGTTTTGTTGCAGGTAAATATTTTGGTGCCGATTATTCAAAAAGTACCTCTATCGCCTTTACAGCAACCGGTAATAATTTTGAACTGGCCATTGCGGTATCTATCGGTGTGTTTGGTATCAACTCGGGCGAAGCCTTTGCCGGGGTGATCGGTCCGCTGGTTGAGGTGCCGGCTTTGATAGCACTGGTTAACGTTGCATTTTGGTTTCGCAAAAAATATTATCGTAACCAAATTATGGCTGGTAATTGAAACTAAAAATGCCAAACCATCTTAAAACAAAAAAGCGACCTGCATGCAGATCGCTTTTTTCTTAACCATATTTTCTGTTACCGGGATTGGCGCTTATGCCTCAAATTTATAACCTACGCCTTTTACGGTAGCAACACAATCGTCGCCCAGTTTTTCGCGCAGTTTACGGATGTGCACATCAATAGTACGATTGGTTACCACTACCGAATCTTCCCAGATATTTTTCAGGATCACCTCGCGGGTGTAAACCTTGCCTGGTTTTGAAGCCAACAGGTAAAGCAGTTCAAACTCTTTTTTAGCCAAAACCACTTTAACACCATTTTTATATACCAGGTAAGCCTCACGGTCAATCACCAGGTCGCCAATTTCAAGCTTGTTATCAACTACGTCTTCGGCTGGGGCGTTACGGCGAAGTATCGCATTAATACGGCTTACAAGGGCGCGTGGTTTAATAGGTTTGGCAATATAATCGTCGGCACCTACGTTAAAACCGGCAATTTCTGAATACTCTTCACTGCGGGCGGTTAAAAATACCATAAAGGTGTTTTTAAACTCGGGCATGGTGCGCATAATGCGGCAGGCTTCGATGCCGTCCATTTTAGGCATCATGATATCCAGTACGATCAGATCGGGCAGTGCCTTTTTTGCTTCGGCAACGGCTTCCTGGCCATTACGGGCTAAAAACACCTGGTATCCTTCTTTTTTGAGGTTATACTCAATCAGTTCCAGGATATCCGGTTCGTCATCAACAATAAGTATTTTCTGTTTTGCGGTACTGCTCATGTTGCGTTAATTTTTTTGTATAAAAGTATACGCTTTACAACAGCTAATAGTTAAACTAATATTAACAAATTGTTAAACATTACCTTATGTTAACCCTAAATTGAGGCTATTTAAATGTTTTATTTAAAAAAGCTTCAAGATCGGCACCAGTAATATTCTTGGCAACGATGTTTCCCTGCGGATCAATAATGAAATTTGAGGGGATAGCTTCGATATGATAAAGTGCCTCGGTAGGGCCCTCAAAGCCATTTAAATCCGAACCATGAGCCCAGGTAAGTTTATCATCATCAATTGCTTTTTGCCATTCGGGCTTGCCTTTATCAAGCGAAATACCCAAAATATTAAAGCCCTTACCTTTAAACGCATTATATTGTTTTACCACATTGGGGTTTTCCATACGGCAAGGCTGGCACCATGATGCCCAAAAATCAATCATTACGTACTTGCCTTTATAATCAGTAAGCTTGATGGGCTTGCCGTCAATACCGGTAACTGTAAACTCAGGTGCTTTATGGCCTATCGAGATTGGTTTTATCTTATCCATCTGCGCAATGAATTTTTGTACGGTTGGGTTATCTTTAAAATCGCCCCTGATATCATCAGCAAACTGAATTAATTGTGCTTCGTATTTGGTAGGATCCAACGTAGTAGCCGCATAAAAACCGGCAAGCGATTTTTTGTTATCGTTAACAAATTTCAATACAGCCTGTGCGCCATCGTTCACATTTTTTAAAAATACAGGCATGTATATTTTCAATAACGAGTCGTTGCGCTCGCCGTGGGCTTTCTCCTGGTATTCGGCAAACAGTTTGGCGTTTTTATCGCCGTAGGTATTACTGATACGGTTAAACTCTTTGATTTTATCCGAATCGTCCGATCCTTTAATGGTATAATCGTGTTTAGGATCATTATTATCGGTGGTAAACTCGATATCGTCGCCGTTTTTGGCAATAAAATCGTACAGGTTTTCGCCCTGCATTTCACCACCCTGCGGACCGGTACTGCCTACCTTTAATTTAAACAGGTTAGGATAAAGCGCAACGTGCTTAAATTCAAACTTGCCATTTTCGCCTAAGGAGGTTGAATCAACTACTTTTAAACCCGAGCTATCGGCCTCAATAAGATAGATCCCTTTAAGTTTACCCGGGTTTTTGATGGTTCCCGAAACGCTGAACTGCGATTCGTTTTTACAAGAATACATACCTGCGCTTAGCAATAACAGCGCGCCGGCAGCCATATTTTTAACTTTCATTTATTTAGCTTCTAATTCTTTTATTAATAGCTGGTTAGTTTTCTGCGGGTCGATCTTCCCTTTCGAGCTTTTCATGATCTCGCCCATAAACAGGCCTAAAACGCCCTTCTTTCCCTTTTGGTAATCCTTAACCTTATCAGGAAATTTGGCAATGGCGTCTTTAATAAAACGGCTTACGTCATCGCCATCGGCACTGATAAGTAGATTAAGTTCTTTGGCCAGATCATCAGGTTTTTTACCCGGCTGGTTAATCATGGCAGGGAACAATTTGTGCGAAGCTACAGAATTATTTATCACGCCCGTGTCAATTAGTTTGATGAGGGCGGCAAGGTTTGCCGGGGTAACAGCAAAGTTACCAATGCTTTGACCATGATCGTTCAGGTATGAACGTACGGCACCCATCATCCAGTTGGCTGCAGCCTTGTAGTGATCGGTGTGTTTTATTAATTCTTCAAAATAAAAAGCAGTATCCCTGTCGGCAGTAATTACCGAAGCGTCGTAAGCAGACAAACCAAGCGTTTGGGTATATTTTTGAAACAATTGAGCAGGTAAGGCAGGCAGTGCCTTGCGGATATCATCCACATATGCCTGGCTCAATTTTAACGGCGGCAGATCCGGCTCGGGGAAGTAACGGTAATCGTTAGCCATCTCTTTTGATCGCAAAACTGATGTTTCACCTGTATCTGCATTAAAGTTAAGGGTGTTTTGATCGATATGGCCGCCGGCCTCGATAACATTTACCTGGCGGATAAACTCATGTTCGATAGCGCGCTGCACATTGCGGATAGAGTTAAGATTTTTCACCTCGCAACGGTTGCCATAGGTGGTAGCCCCCCTCAGTCTAACCGATATATTGGCATCACAACGCATACTCCCCTCTTCCATATTGCCATCGCAGATATCAAGGTAACGCAATATTTTACGCATTTCGGTAAGGAACTGGCCTGCCTCTTCGGCACTGCGCATATCCGGTTCGGATACAATCTCAACCAGCGGCACACCGGCCCGGTTCAGGTCGATCAGTGAATCGGCATGGTGCTGATCGTGCATGCTTTTGCCGGCATCCTCTTCCATGTGGATGTGGTGCAGGGCGATATTCTTTTCGGTACCATCGGCCAGTTTTACGGGCACATGGCCGTTAAGGCAAATAGGTGCCTGGTCCTGGCTAATCTGGTAGCCTTTTGGCAAATCGGCGTAGAAATAATTTTTACGGGCGAAGCTGTTATTGAGGTTGATGGTGCAATTACAGGCCAGGCCCATTTTAACGGCGTATTCAACCGCTTTTTTATTGATAAAAGGCAAAGTACCGGGATGCCCCAGCGATACCATGCTAACATGGCGGTTAGGTTCGGCACCAAAGGCAGCAGAATCTGCCGAGAATACCTTACTTGATGTAGATAGCTGCGCGTGTACTTCGAGGCCTATTACCACCTCGTACTTTTCAGCTACCCCGTCTGCGAGAACTGTCATAAAAATAAAAATTCAGCTATGTTTTACTGAGCTATAAAAATCAAATATATAAAGATTAATACAGTATCGGCAGCATTTTGCTTTTAAAAACAACGGTAAAAGTACAATACCATAGTTGTGAGGTGGGAATTATAGAGATTGCTTTTAGAGATTAGAGGCTGGAGATTGGAGGTTAGGCGAAAAAGCGGTACAGAACATAGGTCCCAGTTCTGCAAATTAAACTTTCGGCAACCGATTTCTGGTCGAAGTTTAGCGGCAGCGTAACTTCAACCAGTACCGGTCAGTGGTCGATGTTTTCACATCGACTACAGAAAATTAAACTTTCAGCTTCCATCACCGTCTATCATTTAAACGGCACAGAAATTGAATTAAGTGCCTCAATATTTTAGACAGATACACATACCATGAAAAAACTAATTTTAGGAATGCTTGCCGGATGTTTTATACTCGCGGCTTCCGCTACAAAATCAAACGCCCAGGTAAGTTTAAATGTGCACGTTGGCGCCTGGAACCCACCTGCCGAATATTCTGACGTTAATTATTATTACCTGCCTGATGTGGAGAGTTACTATTATGTACCAACCCACCAATATGTTTATTTAGATGGCGGTAACTGGGTTTGGAGAAGCTCGTTACCTCCACGCTACGCCAGCTACAACATTGCCTCAGGTTATAAAGTTGCCGTAAACCGCCCAAGAGCGTACACTTATTTTGTGCACGATCGCGATACTTATGCCCGTTACCGCGGTACACCAAACGTAATAGTGCGCGACAATTATCGCACCCGTGTTATAAACCGCACAACGGTAGTAAATCGTACAAGGGTTGTTAACCGTACTCGTTATGTACCCCGTACAAGGGTAGTGAACCATACCCGTGTAGTAAACCGCACCCGCTATGTGCCTCGTACACGTGTAGTTACCCGTACTAAGGTTGTACATGATAATGGACACCATCGCCATTAATTATCCAATGCGGATCAATTTATAAAAAGGAAAGACCACCTGACTTAGGTGGTCTTTTTGTTTAAAGTTTCTTTATGTAATTACGAGGCAAAAAACACGGCGGGTGTCATGCTGAGCTTGTAGAAGCATGCTGGGCAGGGCCTTTATGCGCGACCTTTCGACAAGCTCAGGGTTGTAAAGGCCTACGCTCGCGATGTTACTATCTATTACAGGCTTTCAATAATACAACAACCTGCTTCGTTACCCTACAAAACTCCTCGCCTTTACCAGCACATTGTCCAATCCGCTCACATCACTGCCACCGGCAGTAGCATAAAACGGCTGACCGCCGCCGCCGCCTTTAACCTCTTTAGCCAATTCTTTAACAATGTTACCCGCATGCAGGCCTTTTTCCTTCACCAGGTTTTCGGCAATCATAACGGTGATACTTGGTTTGCCATCAAAATCGGCAACCAGTACCAGGAATAAGTTACTTACAATATCTTTTAACTGGTAAGCCAGGTTTTTAACGGCATCGGCGTTAGGCAGAGCTACTTTTTGGGCAATGAAATTGATATCGCCGATAACTTCAGCTTTTTGCGCCAGCTCGTTTTTCAGGCCTGCTGATTTTTCGAGGATCGATTTTTCGATCTCTTTTTTCAGTTTAGCATTTTCGTCCAGCAAGCTCTCGATACTTTTTGAAAGGTCTTTTGGATTTTTAAGCAGCTCTTTCAGTTGGTTAAGCAGCGCGTTTTGCGTAACGATATATTTTTCGGCAGCAACACCGGTGATAGCCTCAATACGACGAACACCCGCGGCTACAGCGCTTTCGGCAATAATTTTAAAGAAACCGATTTGCCCGGTTGCTTTTACGTGCGTACCGCCGCAAAGCTCTTTACTGAAATTATCATCAAATGTGATTACGCGTACATACTCGCCATATTTTTCGCCAAACAGGGCGGTTACACCGCTGGTAATGGCTTCGGCATATAATACGCTGCGTTCTTCTTTAAGCGGGATGTTTTCGCGTACTTTTTGGTTTACGATAGCTTCGATCTGCGCCAGTTCCTCATCGGTAACTTTGGCGAAGTGCGAAAAATCGAACCTCAAATAATCGGCATTTACCAACGAACCTTTCTGGTTTACGTGCGAACCCAGCACCTGTTTCATGGCGGCGTGCAGCAAGTGCGTGGCCGAGTGGTTGCTATTGGTTTGGCTGCGCAAAGCCGGATCAACAATGGCAGTTAAAGCATCGTCAATATCCTGCGGCAGTTTATCGGTGAAATGAACTATCAGTCCGTTTTCTTTTTTGGTATCGGTAACTTCAATGATCTCGCCATCCGGGAAAACCAGTTCGCCCTTATCCCCTACCTGGCCACCGCTTTCGGCGTAGAACGGCGTTTTATCCAATACCAGTTGGTATTGTTCTTTGCCTTTGGCGGTTACTTTGCGGTATTTTACAACGTGGGCTACAGTTTCGGTTTCATCATAGCCGGTGAATTCTACTGATTCATCGTCTTTTAGGATGATCCAGTCGCCGGTATCAATAGCGGTGGCTGCGCGGGAGCGGTTTTTTTGTTCAGCAAGCAAACTTTCAAAACCTTTAACATCTACAGTCAATCCCTTTTCACGAGCCATTAATTCGGTAAGGTCTAATGGAAATCCGTAGGTATCTGATAATTCGAACGCTACTTTAGCTTCTACTTGTTCAAACTTCTTATCGGGAAGCATCATTGCGGTTACGTTAAAAACGTACTGCTCAAAAATATTTATACCTTTTTCTAAAGTTCTTAAAAAAGAAACTTCTTCCTCTAAAACTACTTTTTTTACAAAATCTTTCTGAGAATACAACTCATCAAACACACCTTTAAACTGATCAGCCAACAAAGGCACCAATTGATTCAGGAACGGCTCTTTAAAACCTAAATATTGATATGAATAACGCACAGCCCTACGCAAAATTCTGCGAATTACGTAACCTGCTTTATTATTAGATGGCAACTGTCCATCAGATATAGCAAAGCTGATAGCACGGATATGATCGGCCATTACACGCATGGCTACAGCATCGTTCCAATCAGCATCGCCGGGCTTGGCGGCGCTGTTATATTTTTTACCCGATTTTTCGGCAATGAACTGGATCATCGGCTGGAAAACATCGGTATCATAGTTTGATGTTTTACCTTGCAGTACACGTACCAAACGCTCAAAGCCCATACCTGTATCCACATGTTTAGCAGGGAGTGATTGCAGCGAAGTATCTTTAAGCCTGTTAAACTGCATAAACACGTTATTCCAGATCTCGATAACCTGGTCGTGATCGGCATTTACCAAGGTAGCACCCTCAACTTCGGCACGCTCGTTATCCGGGCGACTGTCGAAGTGGATTTCAGAGCATGGGCCGCATGGGCCGGTTTCGCCCATTTCCCAAAAATTGTCTTTTTTATTTCCGCGGAGGATGTGTGCTTCGTCTACATACTGTTTCCACAGTTCGTAGGTTTCAGTATCGGCTTCAAGGCCTTCCTTTTCGTCGCCTTCAAAGTAGGTAACGTAGAGGCGGTCTTTGGGCAGCTTGTATACTTCGGTAAGCAGTTCCCAGCTCCAGGCAATGGCTTCTTTTTTAAAGTAGTCGCCAAAGCTCCAGTTGCCCAGCATCTCAAACATGGTGTGGTGATAGGTATCGATACCAACTTCTTCCAAATCGTTATGCTTGCCGGATACGCGTAAACAACGCTGCGTATCAGCCACGCGGGGGGCTTTAGGTGCCGCCTCGCCTAAAAATATATTTTTAAACTGGTTCATCCCCGCGTTGGTGAACATCAGGGTTGGATCGTTTTTAATTACAATAGGTGCCGAAGGAACAATGGTGTGTCCCTTTGAAACAAAAAAATCAAGAAAAGCCTGTCGTATTTCGGTAGCAGTCATGAATAGTGTCTTTATGTCACTTTATAAGTGAAGTGCAAAAGTGTGAATTTTTGTGAATTTTTCGCTTACGATATCTCCTATTTTTCTACCCCGGTTGCCCATTTTACAAGTTCAATAACCGTTTTTCGCTATTTAGCGATTAAAAGCACACGTGAATTTTTATTTAAATTTGAGTATGGAAACATTGCGGGTAGATATTCAAAACGAACAGGAAAAAAAGTTCTTTTAGCTTTTTTAGATAGCCTGAATTATCGTTATAGTACATATAGCGACGATAATACATTAAGCGACAAAGGTGTTCAGGAGATGCTACAGCGAAAAGCTTATTTTTTAGCAGGTAAAACTACTTCGCGCTCCTGCAATGAAATAAAAAAGCGATACGAGAGCGTATAACATTCAATCCTTATCATTTCCCGAAGAAATACTCTGATGATAGCTATAAGTATCGCCAAAACAGAAAGTTCAGGAGGGTTTCCCGAACTTTCTGCTTTGAAGAAGCACCTTACTTCTTTTCCAGCAAAATCTTCTGCGTATTGAAGTTTGACGCCGCATCAATAACCTCGGTAAGCAGAGGCCAATCGGCTGCTTTTTCAAAGTTGTTATTGTAAACACGAGTTGCCAAAATGGTTAAAGTACTCCCGTTTACTGCCGCTGTAGCTGTGAACGAACCTGTTTTGTTCGCTTTTTTCACTTCCATTTCTTCCCCACCTTTAGCTGTATATCCCGGTGGAATGGTAATATTGATAGTATAACTAAAACTGCGCGAATAAGGCATATAAACATCCAGTACCCGCTTCCTTTCTTTGTCGTCCAATTTGTAAAACAAGCCTGTAAGCTTTCCTGCATCTATAATAAAGTTATTGCCCGCTTTTTTCACCAGGTTATCTAACACAAACGACGAGGAATACTGAAATACGGGGCTGCTGTTATCAAGCGCGTTATTAATAACTTTGCAATCGGCTACCTGGGTTGGTTCCTGGTCAAATTGGCTTTTAATTTCTTCGGTAAATTTTTTTACTGATTTCGAGGCATCGTCATTAAAGGCATAGCTAAAATCGTCGCGAAGTTTTTTCGTTTCAGGATTATCACCCAAACGCTTGTTCAGCGCTTCGCTTTTTGATAGTTCCATCATCGCATTATCAACATCAATGGCTGGAATCAGGCTTCGCTGATCATCGTGCCTTAAAGCGCCGGTTTGTTTAACCAGCCGTTGTATTTTTAGCTTTTGTGTATTAGGTATTAATGACACTTTCAAATCTTCGGTTATGGCATTGGCGCTGGCCGGAGCAACGGGCAATGTTACGCTGCCTTCTGTAAATGAGTACCGGGTACTGCTTTCGCGCTTAGGTGTAAGTACTATCGCTTTTTCGCCCTGAAAACGGTCCGGAATTTCGTTAAAATGCGTGGTTACATCGTCAAAAAACATATACAGCTGTTTCGCTCCATAATTAATACGGATGGCTGCGTCAAAATCACTATAGTTAAAAGCATTTTCGAGCGTGCTGGTATTACGTGAACTTATCAGCAGTACGTCGTGATCAATTTTCATATCGGTTAGCGCCATGCTCATAGCCGCGGTATTATACTTGCTGGCCATCCGGCGGTAATTAAGTTCGTCTATCTTGCTCACATCCTCTTTGCCGTAGCTCCCAAAAACCATCCCCCGCTTTATATTGTACAATACCTTCATCAGGCTATCTGTAGATACTTCCTTCATATTTTTTTTGCCATCGAAGTATTTCTTCAAGCGGTCGGCGGGCTCCTTAAAAAACGGATTGTCACGTTCGCTAAACGTTTGTTCAAACAAGGTTTTATTTGCTTCTAAACGTTGAGATGCATTTTCGCCCCATTTGCCGCCTGTTATAAATTTGGCAAAACCACCAACCTCCGGCGAATTACTGATCTCTATGTAAGGGAACTGGCGGAATTTAGATGTCCATAAATGGCTTTCGTACTTATTGATATTTTTTAGCTTCATGCTAAAAATCTGGTCGCCGGCATCATTGGTACTCGTTTCAAAATTAGGCGCGCCATTGGCACATATTGCTTTAACAATATCTTTTTTGCTGTACTGAAAATCCAAACTGTAATGTAAAATAGGATATTCGCCGGCAAGCACAAACACCATATCATTATTGGCAAAGGTATCATCCATGGCATTTTCGCTTACATCGCTATTACTTATATAATAATCCAGTATATCGCCAACCTGCAAATCGGGTATGGCCAGTTTGCTTTGCTGATCCTTTTTTTCATTTTTTATCAAAACCTCTTCGCTGGTATTTACAATAACCTCCTTGCCATCGGGTTTAATGATTTTAGCACCAATATAGGTTTCGTGTGTCTGCAAAAATTTTGCTCCCAGAATTCTTACACTTTCGTCGAGTTTTTTTTGATAAGAGATGGTTGAAAAATCTTCCAGTGCCGATTTATCGTTGATTTTAACCCGCTCGTGAAAGGTGGTGAGTTTTACCGAACGTTTTGTTGACGACGCAGTGATAATCATAAATTTAAACTTGCTGCTTAACGAGCGCTGCAGGCTATACGAGCGTGCAAAGATCACCGCGCTTTCGTTGCTTAAATTGGCAGGCACAGCGGTAGCCGCAAATTCCGGAACTTTTGTACCCCAAACTTCCTTTTGAAGAGCAGCAGCCTTTTCGGCATAAGTTTGATTATTGTTTTGCGCAATGGCCGAACAGGAAAGCAATAAAGAGAAAAATACCAGGCGTAAAGTTTTACTCATTGTGATACAGGTTTTATAACTAAATTTTCGTTGTATGCTTTGTTTAACTGCTCAATATCCTGGTTCCATTGGGCAAAATTAGCCTTGGTTAACAGGGTGTTTTTGATGAGCAGTGTTTTTTTATAGGTCAGCTTTCCGGGCGAACTTACATAGCTGATATGAAACTCGTATCCCGGTTTTGAGATATTCAATTCGGGAGGGATGCCTGATGCCTTGTAGTTTGGCGGCAGCGTAAGTTCGGTTTCGGTAACAATATGCTGTTTGCCCGGAAACCAGAAATCATTTTTCCGCTTATCAACGGCAATAGCTGCGTCCGAGAGCTCCTTGCGGTTATCCATATCAATATAATACTCTTTGCCAAAAGCCGAGATGCCGTTTTTACGCTCAACATCATAAGCAGCTGTTAAATCTTTATCGGGATTGGCGGTGCTGCTTAAAACCAGGTTGGTAATGGTATAATCGGCGCTGCCCGCTGCAAGATAACGCTTGGTAGCTTCATCTACCTTTTCGTGCTTAACGCTGTTTATCCCTGCTAAAACCCCCTCTTTATCTTCACCTTTCCACAGGTTGCTTACTTTACCTGTTAAGGTAGTACCCTTAATGCTTAGCTTACTTATTTCGCTGCTTAAGTTTTGCACCGGCAGCGCATAAGGTATTTTGGCAAGTATATATTTATCGCCATCTTCCATCAAAACCTGGCGCCCCTGTATGCGCTCGGCGTATTCATTGAAACCCAGGTAAGTTTCGGTGGCATCAAGATAATAGGTTTTGCCCTTGTAATTTAAGCCGCATATCATGTGGTTATCAACCGCCATTGAAGGGGTTTGATAATCATAGGCAATATGTTTGGTGCCCAGCCAGCACAAACGGGCATCATATCCAGCCGCGGTGAGCAATGCTTTGGTTAAATTAGCCATGCCTTTACAATCGCCGTATTTTTTCCGTAATACTTCATCGGCTTTCTCGGGCTTGAAACCGGCCATTCCATCTTCAAACGCTATGTACCTGATGTTATCCTGCACGTAGTAAAAAATGGCTTTTATTTTATCCATATCATTGGTAAGCCCGGCAGTAAGCTCCCTGCTTTTGGCGCTGATTACGGCCTGATCGCCGGCCACATCTTTTACCAGTTCGCGATACCAGGCGTACTGATCGGCCAGGGTGTTGAAATAGGTAAACTGTTTGCCACCGGCCGCCGCCGATTTACACATGATAAGCAAATGCGGATATATATAAGTTGGCCCGGGGCTATTAGGCTCTTTTTTCATTGCCGGGATGTTGCTGAAGGTGTAGGTTATAATATCTGCATCGTCGCCACTTTTATAAACGGTGCTTTTTTTAATGTTAAAGCCATTAAAATTAAGTTCCTTAATATCCAGCTTCATCCAACGCGGCACTTCTATACTTACTTCTCCCTGCTGGATCTGTTCGGCTTCGGCAAAGTAAATACTGGTAAAATAGCGCGGATCGGTAAGGGTTTCTTCAAAAGTAACGTTGCCGTTGCTTCCTTTTTTTGCAAGTTCGAGAGGGAAGTAACAGATCCGCTCGTCCGAATAAAAAATATCGTCGCTACCGTAATAAGTATACAGGGGCTTAAAGTTACGGGGAGTGTGTCCGTCAACTTTGCAGCTTATATCATCAATGGTAATGTTATTGTTATAAAACTCGGTAACGGTGTAGTTTACCTGGTAAGCATTGCTTGTATAAATACTGTTAAGCTTTTGCTTAATTTCTACCCGGTTGCTTTTACTGTTCCAGTTAAACCGGTATTCATTTTTCAGGGAGGTTATGGTTACAGCCGAATCAGCTTCGATGGCATTTACATTGCCCGCAAAAAACATACATAAGGTGTATGTTATCAATAGTTTAATCGTCATAAGGTTATCCGGCTATAAATATATCACTATTTTTTTAACCACATTTAAAAAGATTTTCCTCTCAAAAAATCTCCAAAGTTATGAGCGGTTCCTCAAAACAGTTGCCGGTACATTATTGTTAAATTACTAATCCGGCAAGTCTATTTAAGACAGAAAAATCCGAAATCGAAATTCCGAAATCCGAAATCAATATAATACATTTGTATTATGCCTTATAAAGAACGTGAAATAAGCAAGATGTACTACACCATGGGCGAGGTATCGGCCATGTTTGATGTAAATCAGTCGCTTATCCGTTTTTACGAAAAGGAGTTTGATATCCTTCAGCCTAAAAAAAACAAAAAGGGCAACCGGTATTTCACGCCCGAGGATATTGAAAATTTCAAGATCATTTTCCACCTCATTCGTGATAAGGGCTATACGCTGAATGGCGCCAAAGAACACCTTAAAAATAATATGGGTGACACGAGGAACAATCAACGTGTTATCGATTCGCTCGAAAACCTTAAAAAGTTTCTGTTAGAAGTGCGCGACCAGATGTAGGCCACGGCACACCCATCATAAACTTTGCTATCCCTGGTTTAAAATATATCTTTATTTTCGGAGCAGATAACCTTTGCCTTGTATGCTATCTCATTCAACAAAATTTGTTAACCGGATATGATCGCCAAACATAAGGGCGAGATCCCGGTTGTAATTTTGCTGCTCCCCTTTTTGGTGGGTATAGGGCTGGGTATCAATTTTTCTGCACTGGCTCTCCTATCCGTTTTAGCGATCTTCTTTTCGGGCTTGCTGATTGTTTTTTTGCTACTCAACTTCTTATACAAACCATTTTACATTTATAAAAAACGCTGGATAGGCGGCATATTCATCCAGGTATTATTACTGCTTGCCGGTTGGATAGCTGCTATTAATAACCATGAACTGAACAATGCGCATCACTTTTCAAAACAACCGGCACAACGCCTGTTGCTGCGTATTAACAACGAACCACAGTTAAAAAATGGCATTGTACGATTTACTGCAACGGTTTTAGCTGCCAACCGCGGGCGCGAAAGCCGTGCAACCACCGGTACTTTATTAATAGCTATTAAAGATAGTATGAAGCAGGCCCTGAACTACGGAGATGAGCTATTGGTACCCGGACGCTTTACTCCTATCGATCCGCCTTTTAATCCTGCCGAATTTAATTACAAGCAATACCTTGCCCACCAAAACATTTACTACCAGGAGTTTTTATACCCCGGGCAGTATCACAAAACAAATATTAATACAGGCAACCCAATTATAGCACAGGCACTGAAGCTGCGACGGCAGATGGTTGAAAAGTTCAGGCTGCAACTTCATAACCCTGATGCTATAGCCGTGGCCTCTACACTGATATTGGGTTACAAAGCCGAGCTTAGTGAAGACGTGCTGCAGGCTTACTCAAAAACCGGCACCATTCATGTGCTTTCGGTATCAGGAGCCCACGTGGTTTTGGTTTGGGGATTGCTTTCATTCTTACTGCAGTTTTTAAACAGGTTTAAATACGGCAGGATAATTAAAGCAGGTATCATTATAGTTTTTATATGGTATTATGCCATGCTTAGCGGCTTTTCGCCGGCGGTGTGCCGGGCCGCAGTAACAATCAGTATGGTTATTATCGGTAAAACTTATAGCCGTTATGTAAACAATCTTAATATCCTGGCTATATCAGCTTTCGCATTACTCTTGTATAATCCCCTTTACATTACAGATGTCGGGTTTCAGCTCAGTTATCTTGCCGTTGCCGGATTAATTATTTTGTATCCAATTGTTTATAAATGGCTTAGTTTTGAAAGCAGGTTTTTAAACACACTGTGGCGGTACTGTGCCGTATCCATCGCGGCGCAACTGATCACTTTCCCACTCAGCGCTTTTTACTTTCACCAGTTCCCGGTTTACTTTTTGTTTAGCAACCTGTTTATTATCATTCCTACCGAAATTATTATGGGCAGCGGACTCGCTTACATGGTATTGCCGCAAATACCGTTTCTGTCTTCAGCCTTAAGTTTTGTACTCGAGAAAACTATCCTCGTCATGAATTATGTTTTGTACGGGATAGAGCATGCACCCTTTGCAGATATTAATAAAATATGGCTTACCACTACCGAATATCTGTTGCTATACGTCATCATTATCGGTGCATTTTATTTTTTACACAGCAAAAAAGGATGGCTGCTTAGGTTAACACTGGCCTGTACACTTTTACTGGCTATAAGTATCAGCATGAAGCGGTACCGGGCTTACACCAGTAATTCTATAGCTTTTTTAAACCTGCGTAAAAATACCGGCATTGTATTTAAAAACGGAAGTGACGCAGTCGTATTAAGCAACCTTGCAGATACGGATAAGGCCTATAAATATTCCGTTCAGCCTTATCTTGATAGCAGCAAGGCGAGCCTTGTAAAAATTTACAGCCCTGAAAAGGAAATCAGTTTACCATACCTGCATAAAAAGGGCAACATCATCGGGTTTAACAATCAAACCGTTCTGATCATCGGTAAAAACTCCCCGCTTCCGGCCACTTCGCAAAAAACTGCTGTTAACTACCTCTACCTCACCGAAAATCCTAAAATTTTACTTGATAGTATTGATAAATTTTACGAATATCATACCATAATTATAGCCGCCGATAACGCGCCAGGAACCGTACAACATATTGTTAATGAAGCCGGTGCAAAACAGGTTAATTATGTGGTTTTAAAGCGTAACAAATCGTTCATTGCCACATCTAATTAGCAAAACATATTAAACCACGTACCTTAAAATTTGTCTTTTAATTAATAAAAGTTAATTTGGTATTAAATCAAACTCAAAACATGAACATTAAAATTTTCAACGTTGCCTTAGGCCTTGCCCTTACCGCAACAGCTATCAGCGCAAACGCCCAAAAAGCTTACAAAGAAGGTGTTGTAACTATCTCTACCGCAATGCAGGGACAACAGGTTGAAGCAAAAAGCTATTTCAGGGCCGATTCGGCAGCTATGCAATTCACTACTGGCCCGGCTACTATTAAAATCTTAACTGATGCCGAAGGTAAATCATTAGTAGTTATGGTTGATGTGCCTGTTGCATCTATCAAAAAAGCGGCTATCGCAACTCCTGATGAGGTTGACCAGGCTATGGCTACCCTGCCTACCTTAACGTTTGCGCCAGGCACCGAAACCAAAGTAATTTCGGGCTTTAACTGCAAAAAAGTAGTTGCTACCGATACTAAAAGCAACAAAACCTACGATGTTTGGGTAACTAATGATGTTACTTTACCTGTAACCGGCATTGCTAAATATTACCGCAGCGCAGGTGGCTTCCCTATCCAGTACACATCATTTTCGCAAGGCCAAACTACCGAGGTTACTGTAAAAAGCATCACCGAGCAAAAAAACCCGGCCGGTACTTTCGGTATCCCTGCCGATTTCGACAAGATCACCATGGATGACCTGAAAGCTATGAGCGGTGGCAGGTAATTAAAATTTTTAATAATAAAAACGGGTTTCTTAATGATGAGAAACCCGTTTTTGTTTGATAGAGAACCGCGTAATTACAAGATACCAATCGACTAATTATCAGAGCCTTACTCCACCACGTCATTGCGAGGCACGAAGCAATCCCCGATTAGCAGGTCCGCCCTGTACAGTTTGTGATTACTTCGTGCCTCGCAATGACGTGGTGGAACTTTTGTCGGTATTTATGCATTTTTTTTAAGCTGCTATCTCTTTCCCCAACTGTTCAACCCACTGATTAAACAGCTTAGTTTCAAACCCAACAGCTTTTTGTGCATGCAGTTCCCAATCGGGAGAAAATTGCTGTAACTGGTTAATCATCTCCTCCAGGTGCCCTTCCTCTTCTAAAATAATCGATTTTACATTTACCTTACTGCCTGCTTCGTCAAGCGCATCCTGGTAAATTGGATAAAGTTCATCGGCACGTACCTCGATAGCGTAAGTAACCAGCAAGTAAGCGGCAAAACGCAGTTCAGCGCCTTTCAAACCAAGTTCTGCTTTAAGGTAACGACAAACATCAACATCAAGCTGGTTTAAATAGTATTTGCTCGAGCCGGGAGCCAACAGGTATTCGGCTGCGTAGGTTGGCAGCGTTACGCCTGTTTTTTCCAGTTGTTTTTTTAGGTAGAAGGCATGACGGTGCTCTTCGGCAGCGTGCTTCAGTATAATATAGGTAACTGTAAGCGGATCTTCACTGGCCGATATTTTACGGGCACCGGTGTTCTCCATCAGCGATAGCGTGTTTAACCAACGCGAATGCAGCTGATTATCAGCAATTATAGTAGGTAGTATTGTATGTAGCATAGTTATATTTCGTTGAGGGCCTGCTCAATTTTGCTGTAAACATAATTGAGTTGTTCGTTAGTAATGCAATACGGAGGTAAAATATAAATAACGTTACCCAGCGGGCGCAATATAATACCCGCGGCTAAAAAGTAATGGTAAAGTTTATCCCGTAATGAGCTGAAGTACGATGTATTATCGCCCGTTTCCCACTCCATGGCTACGATGGTACCGGTTTGCCTGATGGTTTTTACCTTAGGATGATTGCGAATCCTATCGGCAAAAGCAGCATGCGAAGCTACAATCCTCGCTATATTCTCCGCAGTTTCCGGCTGTTGAAACAGATCGAGACTGGCCAATGCCGATGCGCAAGCGATAGGGTTAGCGGTAAACGAATGCCCGTGAAAAAGGGTTTTCAATTTATCGTCGGATAAAAATGCATCGTAGATCTGTTGGGTACAGGTCGTTAAACCCAAGGCCATGGTACCGCCTGTAAGCCCTTTAGAGAAGCACATGATATCAGCTTCCACCTCTACATAGTTTGTAGCGAAAGGCTTGCCTGTACGCCCGAAGCCGGTAAATACCTCATCGGCAATTAACAACACTTCTTCTTTACGGCAATGTGCCATTAATGCATTCAGATACTCAGCCTCATACATAATCATCCCCGCCGATCCCTGAACCAATGGCTCAAAAATAAAACAAGCTGTTTCAGATTTGAGATTTGAGATTTGAGATTTGAGACTTTCGATATTTTCTTTTGTAGGGATATCAATAAACTCTACCTCAAACAGTAAACTATCAAAAGCTTTAGTGAACGCGCTGCGACCGCTTACCGCCATCGCACCGAAAGTATCGCCATGGTATGCGTTATTGAAAGCTATGATTTTTGTGCGCTGATCGCCTTTGTTCAACCAGTATTGCAGGCACATTTTTATGGCTACCTCAATAGCGGTAGAGCCGTTATCAGAGTAGAACGCTTTTTTCTGGTTAGATGGCAGGATGGCCAGCAGGCGCTCGGCCAGTTCAACAGCTCCCTCATGGGTAAAACCCGCGAAGATTACGTGCTCCAGTTTGTGCAGTTGCTCTGATACTTTTTTGGCGATATACGGATGCGCATGCCCGTGGATATTTACCCACCATGATGATACTGCATCTATGTATTGTTTACCTTCTTCGTCAAATAGCAAAGCCCCTTCTCCCCTAACAATGCCTATCGGCGGTTGCGCGGTTTTCATTTGGGTGTAGGGGTGCCATATTACCTGTAAATCCCGGTGGGTAAGGTTCATAGTTCGTTTTGTAAAAGTTCAACCACACGTTTATCTGTCGGGAATTCAAAGTCGGTTACGCTTAAAGCGGTGAGTGGCACCCATCTAAAGGCCTGTAGCACTTCCCCTTCGCCGTCAAAATCAAAGGCTGCAGTTTTGATATTCAAATTAACAGGAGTTAAGCTCCTAACCAAATAATACACGCTGATGATCTGCGAATTATTAAAAGCTGATTTAACGGCAAAATCGGTGGTATAAAAATGACCTACAACCTCTATCTCGATATTGCACTCCTCCATAAACTCGCGTTTAAGGCCGTCAATCAGGCCCTCGCCCAATTCCAGGCCACCGCCGGGGAATTTGGTAAAACGGATGCCATATTCCTGCTCATCGCTTATCAGCAATTCGTCGTCATCATTCAGCAGCAGGCCGTAAACCCTCACGTTAAAATATTCCATTTATTCAAAGTGTTTTTTATTACGTACAACATTTTCCATTGTCCACGCTATGGTTTCTGTTTGCGCCTCGGTGCGGATAGGGCAATTAGGCATGCTGCAGTAGTGGCAGCAATCGGGCAAACAGGGGTCGGCGTGGATAAACAATTCGGTTTTGATACCCATATCCTTGTTGATCATTTTATCAACCAACGAGATTTCGGTATGTACCGTGTTCAGATCAAAATAGCTTGGCAAGGTCATGTGGCAATCAATGTGCAATTCATGACCGTATTTTTGTGCGCGAAGGTTATGCACATCAATCCATGATTCGCGACGTTTTTCGCTCAGCACGTGAATAATATCATTAACAACCTGCGTATCAGCCTCGTCCATCAACCCTCCTACCGATTTACGCACCAATTTGTAGCTGCTGTAAACTATATACAAGCCGACTAAAATAGACAGAACGCTGTCCAACCATAAAACATGGGTAAACTCAATCAGCAATAAACCAACAACGAGGCCGCCGCTGGTTACCGTATCGGCCAGTAAATGGCGGCCATCAGCATCCAACGTCATGGAACGAAGCTCTTTTCCCTTGCGGATCATGTAATAACCCAGGCCTCCGTTTATGGCACCGGTAATACCTATAATAACGGCACCGGTAAACAAATCATGAATTACATTGGGATAAAAAAAGCTGTAGGCCGATTTTACAATGATGATACAACCGGCAATACCTATCAAAGCCCCTTCAATAAAAACCGAAAAAAACTCAACCTTGCCATGGCCATAAGGGTGGTTCTCATCTCTCGGTAGCGACGACAGGTAGATACTGTAAAAAGCAAAGGAGCTTGCTATTACGTTTACAATGCTTTCGGCGGCATCGGTTAATACAAAGTTGGAGGCTGTTAAAAAGTAGGCACCAAATTTCGCTAACATCAGCACTATGCCCGTAACAAGCGAAATTAATATGATCCTTTTTTGTTGATTCAAAGCAAAGGGTTATTAGGCCGCAAATTTAAAAAATAACAACCGTAAGTAGCAGTAAAGTTATTTTCTATATTTGCCGCGATAACACAATTTATATGAGCGCATTAAGTACCCGGATACAAAACCTGTCCGAATCTGCAACAATTAAAATGGCCAAACTGGGCCGTGAACTTGCCGCTAAAGGTGTCGACGTGATCAGCCTTAGCTTTGGTGAGCCTGATTTTCATACTCCTGAGCATATTAAGGAAGCAGCAAAGCAGGCCATGGACAAGAACTTTACCTACTACACACCCGTAGCAGGCTACCCTGATCTTCGTAAAGCCGTAGTTGCCAAGCTCAAGAATGAGAATAATTTGGATTATGACGCTGCCGACATAGTTGTTTCAACAGGTGCTAAACAAGCCATCGCCAATGCGGTATTATGTTTGGTTGATCCGGGACAGGAAGTAATTATCCCTACACCGTACTGGGTATCATACAGCGAAGTTGTTAAACTGGCCGAAGGCAAAAGCGTTTTCATCAACACCACCGTTGATACCAACTTTAAAATTACTCCTGAGCAATTAGAGGCCGCTATTACGCCAAACACTAAATTGTTCATGTTTTCATCGCCATGTAACCCTACCGGCAGCGTTTACACTAAAGACGAACTGGAAGGCCTGGCCAAAGTATTTGAGAAACACCCACACGTTTATATCCTGAGCGATGAGATTTACGAGCACATCAACTTTGTTGATAAGCACGAATCTATCGCGCAGTTTGATGCTATTAAAGATCGTGTAGTGATCATCAATGGCTGGTCGAAAGCTTTTGCCATGACCGGTTGGAGAATTGGTTACAC
The DNA here is from genome assembly GCF_003576455.2 of Mucilaginibacter celer. Taxonomy (NCBI): domain Bacteria; kingdom Pseudomonadati; phylum Bacteroidota; class Sphingobacteriia; order Sphingobacteriales; family Sphingobacteriaceae; genus Mucilaginibacter; species Mucilaginibacter celer. The sequence continues at coordinate 1,159,087 of NZ_CP032869.1, read as the reverse complement.
AGCCAGCACCAAAGAGCTTGCTGCAGCATTTGACAAAATGCAGGGCCAGGTAACTTCAGGTACCTGTTCAATTACCCAACGTGCCGGTATTGCCGCCTACGAGGGTGGATTAGAGAGCGTTTTGGAGATGCGCGCGCAATTCAAAAAACGCCGCGACATTGTATACAAATTATTAAGCGAGATTGAAGGTGTTAAAGTAAACCTGCCCGATGGCGCGTTTTACTTCTTCCCAAATGTTACCTCTTTCTTCGGTAAAAGCTATGAAGGCCGCGTGATCAATGATTCGGACGACTTGAGCCTTTACCTGCTTGAAGAAGGCCACGTAGCCACCGTAGGTGGCGATTCGTTCGGTGATCCTTCATCTATCCGTTTATCTTATGCTGCCGCTGAGGATAAGTTGATTGAGGCTATGAGGAGGTTGAAGGTTGCGTTGGGTAAGTTAGCCTAATTGGGATTTCGGAATTTGGATTTTCGATTTCGGATTTTTCTGAACCGGGATTTGGGGGGATTAAGGGATTAATAGGATGCTTAGCAAATTCCGAAAATTCTTTAATTCGATAAATTCGAGTTTGACTTGTCCTAAAAAAGGTTGACAGTGATTTTATAAAAATAAAGATAATTATTGTTTGTTTGTCGTGTTAGGATGTGGGTAACGCGTAGCGTTATCCACATCCTAACACGTTTTTCTTTTTTTGCTTCTTTTTTTCTTTTTAAAAACGGGCGTTTGTTGTTGATAACTACCCGGCTGTCTCCTCCCTTTTTGCAGGTTTACTCTTATAATTGTTCCTCCAGAGGCGTTTGAGTTTAAACTTTCTGGTATGTACCAGTGCAGGTGTTAACATCGATATGCTGCTATGAGGGCGTAAGTAATTATAAATATTGACTGCCTGTGTCACAGCAGTTCTTGCATCTTCAATATCTATGAACGATGGCTTTAGTAGTTCCATTTTCAGGATCCCGTTTACCCGCTCAGCAATCGCATTGTCTCTTGGATCCCCGCTTTGGGTCATGCTAATATCTATGTTGTTCTCCTGTAGTGTTTTTATATAATCGTGGCAACAATATTGCGTCCCCCGATCTGAGTGATGGATCAATTCTTTTTTATTCTGACGCCCCTCAATAGCCATTTTCAATGCTAATATGCTGCCTTCGGCTGTAAGGTTCCCGCTAACATGAAAACCAACGATCTTACGGCTATAGGCATCCGTTACAAGGCTCAGATAAGCAAATTCACTGCTGAGTTCAAGGTAAGTGATATCACTTACCCATAACTGTTCTGAGCGCGTAGGGACCATGTTTTTGATCAGGTCGGGATATTTCTTCATCCAGTGATTGGAATCAGTAGTTTGTGGTTTACCACGCCGCTTTTTGTTCAACAAGCCATACTTGCCCAGCATCCTGAAAAAGTGATCTCTACCCATTTTTAATTTATGGGCCTTGATAAAAGGGGCCAAAAGGAAGAATAGTTTACGGCCTCCGATACGGGGCTGTAAATCCCTGTAGCCGATAACCTGCTGAACCAGCAATTCCTCCTTGATGGGTTCCTCCTCTTCCAATAAACGTCGCTTATAATAGGCTTGGCGCGAATACCCAGACAGTGAACATAACAGGGATAAGCTACAACCCTGGCTTTGTTCTACTTTCATGACTGCCTGGGGCCAGCTTTTTTTCTGATATCGGTGCCATACTGCTCATCCGATATATCAATCATTGCTTCCAGTAGATGGATCTTCAATTGGGCTTTACGTAACTCTTCCTGTAAGGCCTTGATGTCCTCTGGCATGCCCTCCCGTTCTTTTGCCACTTGAAGGGATGCTGCCCTTTGCGCTATTTTATTGTTCTTTTTCTTTTCTTCCACAACCCATCTTGATACGCTCGCGTTTCCGAATCCGTATTTCTGCCCTAATTTAGCTGATGTTGTGCCGCCCGCCAAATATTCTTCTATGGCAAGCGCTTTTCTTAATGTATAATCCATTGCTGACTACTTTTGTGTCAACCTATAGCAGGACAAGTCAGTTCAGACAAAAAATCCTATTAATCGAACAAATCCACCCAAATCCCGGTTCAGAAAAAAAAGGTCGGCTCGCAATTGGCAAGCCGACCTTTTTGTATTAGTATTAAAATATTTCTAAATCCTAACAATCATGGTTCATTACAAACCGAAGCCATAAGCTATCCTCAAACCAACCAGGCCGTAATTATCCCCCGAGCCTGAGAAGTTTTCATAACGCACACCTACGTCCCACGATTTGGTTGCATAACCTAAGCCAGGAGCAAGGATCAGCTTGGTGTTTTTAGAAGCGCCTTCTACCACCGGGTGAACTTCAAACCCGGCACCAGCTTCGCCAGCCAGGTAAAATCCACTACCCACAAATGCTTTGATACCTGCTTTTACAGGAATTTCGCCAAGCGACCTGCCGTTGTAAACATTTTTAACTACGTCTGTCGCGAAAAAATTATAGTAACCCGAGGTTAATGTCAATGCCAGGTTATCGCTTACTCCATATTGTAAACGTGCAGTACCACCAAGCATAAAATGCGAACGGTAATCGGCGTTACCTGTTGGGATACCTGTTTCAAGGCCGATGCCAAAACGCAGTGCATTGGCCGGTGTAGTTTGAGCTTTTACATTTGTTCCGATAAATATAGCCGCAGCTGTAAACGCAGAAGCTATCATTTTAGTCATTGTTTTCATAGTTGTGTTTTTTAGTCAAATTCTACAATGCTTCAATTTTTAAATTTTCATTGTATTAACCCCATATTAACAAATACTTTGCCAGTGCAGCTTAAATTTGACCGTGCCAAAGTACATTAGCAAACTACCATCCATCAAAAAAACATTGCTGAAATAGTTTATTTATTGAATATCAGGCAGATTTTATTGAAGATTTTGTAACACTATAAAAGGCATTTCCACAAAAATCCATCGACATTATTTTCCAAAAACTGTTTGGCAAACTCTTCAAAAGTGTACACAAACCTGAATTTTTCGCTATAAAAACGGAGCATTAACGATGTATCGTTGCGTACCAAAACGCCTAAAAACAAAAAGAGAGAAGCACCGGCCTCTCTCTTTTTACAAAATTTAAACAATATGCTTAAACCTCGGGTTCGTGACCTTTTTCGGGTTTATAGTTTTTTTCAAGCTCGGCAAGCTTTTCTTTACCGTACGCTCCCTTGGTTATCAGGTAAAACAACACCGGCACTATAAATATAGCAAGCGATGTAGCAGTAAGCATCCCGCCAAACACCGTCCAGCCAATGGTTTTACGTGCTTCGGCACCGGCGCCTGATGCTATCATAAGCGGTACAACGCCTAATATAAAGGCCATCGACGTCATGATAATTGGCCTTAAACGGAGCCTTACAGCCTCGAGGGTAGCTTTTTCAAGGTTCATACCGGCATCCACACGTTCTTTGGCAAACTCCACAATCAGGATGGCGTTCTTGGCCGCCAAACCTATCAGGGTAATCAAACCAATCTGCGCATAAACATTATTAGTCAAATCCGGCCAGAAGGTAAGGAACAGGATCGCTCCAAATGCACCCAACGGTACTGATAACAATACCGAGAACGGCACCGACCAACTCTCATACAAAGCCGCCAGAAACAGGAATACGAAGCCGATTGACAATGCGAAGATGTATACCGTTTTTGATCCCGACAATAACTCCTCCCGGCTTAAGCCCGAAAACTCGTAGCCATAACCCTGCGGCAATACCTGGGCGGCGGTTTCTTTGAGGGCCGTAATGGCATCACCGCTACTGTAACCAGGCTTGGTACTACCGTTAATCTCGGCCGAGCGGAACAGGTTGTAATGCGAGATCAACGGCGAGTTTTCAATTACCTTGTACGAAGTAAGCGTGCTTAAAGGCACCATAGCTCCGGATGAGTTGCGCACAAAATACTGCCCTATATTCTGCACATTGGTACGGTAACTGGTGTCGGCCTGGGCCACCACCCTAAAGTTACGGCCATAGATAGTGAAATCGTTAATATAGGTACTACCCAAATAAGTTTGAAGTGCAGTGTTTACATCAGATATTGCTACGCCCAGCTTTTTAGCCTTTTCCCTGTCAATTGTTAGCTGGTAAGCAGGTGTACTGGCCGTGAAGAACGAGAATGCCCTCGCTATCTCCTTACGCTGGTTAATGGCACCAAGGAAGGTACGCAATGTTTTCTCAAAAACCTTGATATCTCCGCCCGCCTGTTTCTCTTCCAAAATAAAAGAAAAACCGCCCGTGCTACCCAAACCCGGAATTGCCGGCGGCTGAATTACTACCACGTTGGCCTCTTTGTATTTAGCCAGTTTCTGGTTTAAGCGTGCTACAAGCGCAGTTATTTGTTGCGATTTCTCTTTACGTTCATCCCATGGTTTCAACTGCACAAAGATGGTAGCACTGTTTGATTTACTTGCGAAGCTGATGGCGTTCAAACCACCCAAAGCGGCGTAGTGCGCAATTTCGGGCACACTATCAAGCGTGTGCATCATCCGATTCAATACATCAACTGTACGTCCTGTTGATGAAGCTTCGGGCAAATCATAAGTGATGTAAACACGACCGTCATCCTCCAACGGGATAAAGCCTGATGGTTTACTTCTGAATAACAGTATCGTACCGATAATAATACACACCAGTATTATGATAATGTACCTCGAGTTTTTGATGCTCTTGTCAACAGTATTACGGTATCTCCCGGTTACCCGGGTAAACCAGTTGTTAAATTTGAAGAAGAACTTGTTTAAGCCGGTCGATTTTTCATCAATTTTATGCGGCTTCAATAACAAAGTACACAGCGCGGGCGTTAATGAAAGCGCAACAAAGGCCGAGATTAACACCGAGATAGCGATGGTAATTGCAAACTGCTGATACAAGCGCCCAACTATACCAGGCACAAAGCCTACGGGCACAAACACCGCCGCCAAAATCAAAGCGATGGCTATTACCGGCGCCGAAATATCGGCCATGGCATGTTGGGTAGCTTCTTTAGGTGTCATGCCCTCTTCGTCCATATAATGCTGTACCGCTTCTACTACCACAATCGCGTCATCCACCACAATCCCGATAGCCAGTACAAAACCAAATAGCGTTAATGTATTTATCGTAAAATTGAGCGGGATAAAAAAGATGAACGTACCGATAATGGATACCGGGATAGCCAGTACCGGGATTAGCGTAGTACGCCAGCTTTGCAGGAATAAAAACACTACAAGGATAACAAGGCCGAGCGCTATCACCAGTGTTTCAACCACCTCCTCAACAGATACTTTCACTACGGTCACCGCCTCAAACGGAACTACATAATCAATATCGGCCGGAAAGCTTTTTTTAAGCTCGTTCATGGTAGCGTAAACGTTATCAGCCGTTTCGAGCGAGTTACTGTTTGGTGCCTGGTAAACCAGCAGATACGACGCACGTTTACCATCCACAAACGAATTACCGGAGTAGTTAAATTTACCCAATTCAATCCGGGCAACGTCCTTTAAATGCACCACGCCGCCGTTGTTAGGCTGCGTTCTGATCACCACGTTACCAAACTCTTCAGGCTTACTCAAACGGCCTTTTACAATTACCGAATATTCGAAGGTTTGTCCTTTTAGCTGCGGTGTGGCACCTACAGTACCGGCAGCTACCTGCGCGTTTTGTTCCTGCAGGGCGGCCGTAACTTCCTGGGCAGTCATGCCCAATGCAGCAAGTTTATCAGGGTTAAGCCAGATGCGCATACTGAAATCATCGGCACGGGTAACTACGTCGCCCACACCTTTGGTACGTAAAATGGCGTCCTTAATAAATACGTTGGTATAGTTATCTGTAAAAGTAACATCGTGGCTGCCTTTGGGGCTAAACATGGCCACCAGCATCAAAATACTGGGGTTACGTTTACGCACTACCATACCTAAACGCTGTACTTCCTGCGGCAGCGTTGGCAGGGCAATACCTACGCGGTTTTGTACGTCCAACGCAGCAATATTAATATCCGTGCCTACATCAAAGTTAACGGTCATGCTCATTTGGCCGTTGCTGCTGCTGTTACTTTGCAGGTAGGTCATGCCGGGCACACCGTTTACCTGCACTTCCACCGGGGTGGCTACGGTTTGCTCAACGGTTAATGCGTCGGCACCTATATAGTTACCGCTAACAGATACTGTTGGCGGCGTAATATCAGGATACTGGCCTATAGGCAGGCTGGTGATTGACAGGATACCTACTATTAATATCACCAGTGATATTACTATGGCGGTAACCGGTCGTTTTATAAAGGTATCTGCAATCATGCTTTCTTTCTGTTAAGTTTTCCGGGGTAGATACTGCCCCTCGTTAAGCTTAAAATTTTTGCTATCGGTATAAAAAATTATTTTTTTTGCGCTGCGCCTGCCGGAGGGCCAGCCAGCGCTGTTGTTACCTTGCCGCCATCGCGCAAACGCTGAAAGCCATCGGTAATTACATTGTCGCCCTGTTTTACACCATCGAGCACTACTACATTATCATTAACACGGGCCCCCAATTTTACCTTTACCTGTTTGGCAATGGTATCGCGCCTGTCTTTAACCGTTTTATCCTGAGCGGTATCTTTAACAGTAGTATCCCTTGTTGTAAAAACAAAAAACTCACCCATTTGCTCAATAACGGCTTTATAAGGAATCTGAACCCGTTCGCCCGACTGGTTGTTGAGCACCTGCAAAACGCAGCTCATACCATCCTTCAACACATCTTCCTCGTTAGGAAACTGGATCCTTACCCTGATGCTGCCTGTCTGGTTGCTCACCCCCCTGTCAACAGCCAGCACCTTGCCCGGCTTGTTGTATTTGCTGCCGTCAGGCAATACCAGTTTAAAGGTGCTGTCGGTGCTTGATTTTTGGAGATTATAAAAACGGTTAATATCCTGTTCATTAATCACTACGTCAACGCCAATAGGATGCTCGGCAGATATGGTGTTTAACAGTGTAGTACCCACCCCAACCTGCGAACCAAGCCTTACCTGCGAAATACCAATGCGGCCGGTAAACGGAGCCGTGATAGTAGCGTACGACAAATCGGTACGGGCCGACTCTAAAGCTGCTTTGGCTACAGCTACCTGGCTTTTGCTGGTTTCAAAAGCTGCCGTTGCCTGATCGACTGTTTGGCGGGCAATAGCATCGTTTTTCAACAACATGTTATACCTGTCAATATCTTTTTGAGCTTTAACAAGGTTGGCTTCGGCGCTTAATACATTGGCTTTGGCCTGATCATACGCGGCCTGGTACTTGCGTTTATCAATTTCATACAATACTCTTCCTTTTTGCACCACATCACCCTCTTTAAAAAATATCCCGGTTACAAAACCCGGCACCTGGCTGCGTAACTCTACCGTGTTGATAGAAACAACAAGGCCCTGGTACTTATCATAATAAACCGCCTCGGCAGTTTTGGCGCTGGCAAGGTATACCGATGTTGGCGGCATAGCCGGCGTACCTGCTTTTTGTTTTTTACCGCATGATGCCCATGTAAGCAATACCGCGGGAGCTAACCAATATATATATCTGTGTTTCATGTAGAAAGAGGATTGTTCGTTTTATACTGTTGTGATTGTTTTTGTTTTTTTGGCCGATATTATTGCGGTTCGCCAACCGGCAGTATGCCCAGGGCCCGCTGTAAATCTATTTTACTGCTCAATAAGTTAAACAGGGCGTTATAATAACTTAACTGCGCCGTACGCAGGTCTGATTGTGCTACAATTACATCAAGGTAGGTTTTTACACCCTCGCGGTATTGCAGGCTCACCACCTTATATACATCTGATGCCAGGTCAACATTTTCGCGGATTAGCCTGTAGCTGGCGTAGTTACTTTTGTAAGCAGCCAGCGCCTGCGTGTATTGGGTGTTGATGGTATTTTTGGTGTTCACCAAGTCGAGATCAGTGCGCTGAACGGTTAACCGGGCTTTGGCCAGGTTTTGCAGGCGTTTGGTTCCCTGGAAAATAGGCACCGATAATGTTAAACCCACATAACCGGTTGGGAATGATTTATCATACAGATCGGAAAAATCATGACTGAAATAGGCATGCTGATAACTGCCCACCGCCGATAGCGATGGCAAAAACCCGAAGCGGTAGTAGTTAACATTAAGGTTATTAAGTGCCTTGGTTGTTTCAAGCAGGCGGTATTCAATGCGGTTATTCACGTTAAGCGTTTGCAGGGTATCAATACTGATTTCCTGTTCATACCTTGTCGAATCGTACGAAAGGCTTACCGGTGTTTCTGCATTTACGCCCATAATTTGCTTCAGCAAGGCGGTTTTGCTTTTTATAGCCTCTTCGGTTTGCTTGCGGGTAGCCAGCGAATTATTTAAGGCGATGGTAGCCTGCTTGTAATCGGTAGGATCAGATACGCCCGCATTGTACCGGTTTCTGGCATCCTTTAAGCTCCGCTGCAGGCGGGTGATATCGGCAATAGTGATATCAAGCTGCTTTTCGGATAATAAAACATCAAAAAAAGCCTTGCTTACGTCGCTTACCACATCAATCTGGCTGCTTAGTGTATTTTCCTTGTAGTATTGGCGCGAATACCTTTTGGCCCTCGATGCCAGAAAGACATCATTATTATAGATAACCTGCGAAGCGGTTACCCCCAGGGTAGAAAGGTTGCGGATACTGCCGGTATTGCTCGGAATATTTGCACCAGATGCCCCGGCCTGCGGGCTGCCCTTGTAATAATAGTTATATAAACCCGATCCGTTTACCTGCGGTAACCATCCCGATAAACCGATACGGATGTCCCGCTCGTTAATCTGCTCATCTATAGAGGCTTGTTTTACTGCCGGTTGGTTGCGCAAGGCATAATCAATGGCCTGCTTTAAGGTCACGGGCCCGGTAATACTGTCGGCCGGGGTTTGAGCGAAGGCTCTGGTATGTAAAGTTAATGTTAAGAGAAGTACAAAATGCGCAAAAAGGTACCTGGTTTTTTTCATACGGTGGCAATAGATATCAGTGTATATCAAGCAAAAATGATAAAGAAAAGTTTTATAATTAGTGCATGATTCGTACAGGGGTATGCGAATATGTAATTAATATTACGATTTTTAAATCAGGAACAAGAATTTTACGTAAAATTTGCAGAAATTATACAATTAAGCGTGATTTATGGGGTTTTTACAAAAAAATGAAAATAAGAGCCTCGATATAAACAAAAAAATTAATTAATTTGCCTTGTAAGAATTTGTGTGCTTCTTAAGTACTATTGATACGTAATAAGCATTTATTAAAAAAATTTACACACACCGTATAAGTTATATGCTTATTCATGGTATTTTTACACAAAATTTAAGCAGAGTTAATATACATGGTTAAAAAACTACATGGGAAGATTGCTCAGTTCCAGGTGGCTAATATGCTACGGGAGCGTGGTCTGTACCCTTATTTCAGGCCTATCGAGTCTGCCCAGGACACAGAGGTTATTATTGATGGCCAGCGGGTATTGATGTTTGGTTCTAACTCTTATTTAGGCCTTACCAATCACCCTAAGATCAAAGAAGCTTCAAAAAAAGCAATTGACAAATACGGTACAGGTTGTGCCGGTTCACGTTTTTTGAACGGTACACTCGATATCCATATCGAGCTTGAAAACAGGCTTGCCAACTACGTTGGTAAAGAAGCTACTGTTTTGTTCAGCACCGGTTATCAGGTAAACCTTGGCGTACTTTCGTGCGTTACCGGTCGTAACGATTATATCATCCTTGACGAGTATGACCATGCTTGTATCATTGATGGTAGCCGTTTATCGTTTTCAAAAGTTATCAAGTATGCCCATAATGACATGGCCGATCTTGAGCGCAAATTAAGCATCCTTCCTGAAGATGCCGTGAAGATCATCGCTGTTGATGGTATTTTCAGCATGGAAGGTGATATTGTTAAACTGCCTAAAATTGTTGAGCTTGCCGCTACTTACGGTGCCAACATTATGGTGGATGATGCGCACAGCCTTGGTGTAATTGGTGATAAAGGTGCAGGTACCGCCTCACACTTTAACCTTACCAATGATGTCGACCTGATCATGGGTACCTTCAGTAAATCATTAGCATCATTAGGCGGTTTCATCGCTGCCGATCAGGATACTATCGATTATATCAAACACCGCGCACGTTCATTAATGTTCAGCGCGAGTATGCCTCCGGGTTCGGTAGCCAGCGTAATCGCTGCTCTGGATATCATCGAATCTGAACCTGAAAGGATCGAAAAACTTTGGGATAATACCAACTATGCCATGAAGCTTTTGTTGGAAGAAGGTTTTGACCTTGGCCCAACCGAAAGCCCTATTTTGCCGATCTATGTTCGCGACAACGAAAAAACTTTCGCGGTTACCAAACACTTACAAGCTTCAGGCGTGTTTGTGAACCCGGTTGTATCCCCTGCCGTTCCGTCCGATTCATCTTTACTTCGTTTCTCATTGATGGCTACCCACACTTTCGATCAGATTGACGAAGCTGTTGAAAAACTATCAAAAGCCTTTAAAGAAGTTGGTGTTGACGCCGCTTCTGTTAAAGAAAAAATATAATGAAAACATTATTTTGTGCATTTAGCTTACTTTTATTTTAAGGTAAGCTGAATGCACATTATTTTTATAAGGCATACCAATTTGCCCTGCTAATCCATCACCCATGATTACAATAGTAACGGTTAAATCAAAAAAAGAACTGGCTTCGTTTATTGATTTTCCGCATGACCTGTACAAGAACGATCCTTACTACGTTCCCGAACTGTTCATCGCCCAAAGGGATCTGTTAACCATCCACCCTTTCCATAAGCACAACACCGTACAACCATTTTTGGCTTACGATGGCGATAAAATTGTTGGCCGTATTGCCGCTATTTTAAACAACGGGCATAACGACTACAGCCATGTAAATGATGGTTTCTGGGGATTTTTTGATTGCATTAACGACACCAGCGTATCTACTATACTTTTCGAAACCGTTACCAAATGGCTGAAGGAAAAAGGCGTTACCGGTAAACTGTTAGGCCCTACCAATTTTTCAACCAACGAGCCTTGCGGTTTATTGATTGAAGGTTTTGACAGTTCGCCATTCCTGATGAATACTTACAATTTTGAGTATTATGCCAAACTGGTAGAAAACTTTGGTTTTACCAAAGATGTAGACCTGATATCATGGCATTGGGATGGGCAGCATTACGATGATAAGTCGGTACGCCTGCTAAACTCGCTCGAAGAGCGTTTAAAACGCAGCGATATCGTGATCCGTAAGATCAACCTTAAAAAATTCAAGGAAGAGGCTGCTAAGCTCCGCGAAGTGTACAACTCGGCCTGGGATAGCAATACCGGCTTTGTGCCGCTTACCGATGAGGAGTTTGATTACCTGGCAAAAGACTTGAAACTGATCCTTGACCCTGATTTTGCCATTGTTGCCGAGCAGCATGGTAAAATTGTGGCCTTCGGGTTGGCACTGCCAGATTATAACGATATTTTCAAAACCATAAAACGTGGCAGGCTGTTGCCTACCGGTATCTTTAAATTGCTATTCGGTAAAAAGGCTATCCGCGGCATCCGTATTTACGCGTTGGGTGTTATTGAAGATTACCGCAAAATGGGCATCGAAGCCTGTTTGTACGGCACCATCATCAGGGAATATAAAAAGAAAGGTTATGCCCACGCAGAAGCCGGCTGGACATTAGAACATAACGACATGGTGAACCGCGCCATTGAGGCGATAAAAGGCGATCCATACAAAAAATACAGGCTATACCAAAAAGCGATATGAAGGAACGGGTTTTAATAACCGGTGCAAGCGGATTTGTAGGATATCATTTGATAGAGGAGGCTTTACAAAACAACCTCGAAGTTTTTATAGCGATACGCAAAAGCAGCAAGACCGATCATCTCAAAAACTTCGATATCCAATACGTATACCCCGAATTTAACAACCAGGAAGCGCTCAAAACGCTCCTGGCCGAAATTAAGCCCGACTATATTATCCACGCCGCGGGCGTAACCAGCGCCCGGTCTGAAGGTGAATACAACCGCATCAACGCCACCTATACTTATAACCTGGCTTCGGCAGCAAAAGAGGCCTGCCCTGCTTTAAAAAAGTTTGTTTTGGTTGGCAGCCTTGCAGCAGTTGGCCCCCTGGATACTTTAAACGGCTGGATAACCGAAACCACAACACCAAAACCGGTTACCGCCTACGGCAGAAGCAAACTGCTGGCCGAGCAAAAACTGAAAACAGTTGCCGGTTTAAACTATACCATACTAAGGCCAACCGCTGTTTATGGCCCACGCGATACCGGCATATTTATTTTTTTTAAACAGGTAGTTAAAGGCATTGAACCTTACATTGGCAGCGCGCAGCAAAAGCTGAGTTTTATATATGTTAAAGACCTGGCCAAGGCCTGTGTTAAAGCATTATACGGTGGTAATAACCAAACATTTAACCTGAGCGACGGCAATTTTTACAGCCGTTACGAGTTAGGTAATATCACCAAAGAGGTGCTGAAACTAAAAACGCTCAAGTTTCATTTGCCTGTAAACTTTGTAAAAATAATTGCAGCTGTGTCTGAAAAACTGAGTTCTTTGAGAAATAAAGCCGCGATACTGAACATTGAAAAATTAAATGAACTAACAGCCACCAACTGGCACTGCGATATTGAAGCAGCTAAATCCGATCTCGGTTTTTATCCTTTGTACAATCTGCAAGCCGGCATGGCCGAAACACTAAAATGGTATAAAGCCCACAAGTGGCTTTAAACCCTCCAAACTCGCTTAACCAAATAAATTGTTACATAAAATGAAAATTAACATCACACCAGCCAATGGTAAGCTCGGCGTACTGATCCCCGGATTAGGCGCAGTAGCCACTACCTTGATTGCCGGCGTAGAGGCCGTTAAAAAAGGCATCTCGCAGCCAATTGGCTCCCTCACGCAAATGGGGCACATCCGCCTGGGTAAACGGACAGAAAACCGTAACCCTAAAATTAAAGATTTTGTGCCTTTGGCCAACCTTAACGATATTGTTTTTGGTGGCTGGGACGTTTACGAGGATAACGTATTTGAAGCTGCATCTAACGCGCAAGTGCTTGAATCAGGGTTGTTACATGCCGTGAAAGCCGAGTTAGAAGCTATCAAACCGATGAAAGCCGCGTTTGACAAAAACTACGCTAAAAACCTTGATGGTACCCACGTTAAAACCGGAACCCGCCTTGAGCTTGCCGAGCAGGTAATGGAAGATATCAAAAACTTTAAAGAGGCTAACGGCCTTGACAGGGTTGTTTTAGTATGGTGCGGATCAACCGAGATCTATTACGAAGCATCGGCTGTACATCAGTCGTTGGCTGCTTTTGAAGAAGGTTTGAAAAACGACGATAAGCTGATCGCCCCAAGTATGATCTATGCTTACGCGGCCTTAAAATTAGGTGTACCTTTCGCTAACGGTGCCCCTAACTTAACCGTTGATATCCCTGCTTTGGTAGAGTTGGCTAAATTAACCAAAACCCCTATTGCAGGTAAAGATTTCAAAACCGGTCAAACTTTAATGAAAACCGTTTTGGCTCCAGGTTTGGCAGCCCGTTCATTAGGTGTACACGGCTGGTTCTCAACCAACATTTTGGGTAACCGCGATGGCTGGGTGCTTGATGATCCGGACAACTTCAAAACCAAAGAAGTATCAAAACTGGGCGTGCTGGAAGATATCTTCAAACCGGAAGATAACAAGGAACTTTATGGTAACATTTACCACAAAATCCGTATCAACTACTATCCTCCGCATGGCGATAATAAAGAAAGCTGGGATAACATCGACATTTTTGGCTGGTTAGGCTACAAAATGCAGATCAAAATCAACTTCCTTTGCCGCGATTCGATCCTGGCTGCCCCTATCGCGCTGGATCTGGCTATCTTCTCTGACCTGGCTAAACGTGCCGGCATGAGCGGTGTTCAGGAATGGTTATCATTCTACCTGAAATCGCCTCAAACCGCACCTGGTTTGCCTGCAGAGAACGATATCTTTAAACAACTGATCAAACTGGAAAACACCCTGCGTTACATCATGGGTGAAGACCTGATCACCCACCTTGGGTTGGATTATTACGAAGACGCTTTTGCGGGACAGTAATCGCCGATTGACGATATAACGTTACAAACAGCCGTGAGCAGCTAAGCCTGCCTTACGGCTGTTTTGTTTTTGTTTGGTAAAAATATACACTGTTCAGTAACAATATTTTAACAGGGCTGTCTTATTTCGGGTTAATGAAACGATATGTTAAAAAATGTTATTTAAGTTACCGCTTTATAATTTAACAGTATAGTTGGAGTTTAAATAACATCTAATTATCAATGCATTACGTATTTAAAAACATCAAACTGAAAAACATTTTAAGCCCGGTAAATACCGCGCTCATTTGCTTTATCAATGGTTAATTTATAGTTACGAAAACGTGTTTCAGGCCCTTGGGTAAACAATATTTGACTTTTTGACCACATTAGTCTGTAGTGATTTTTTTTACCTTTGGCCTGTTAATTGTAAACTCCGATAATCATCTGCCCGGAGTGTAATAAAGTTCATCAAAACAGGTTTAAATACGGCAGATACCTGGAAAACAAAAAGAGGCGGGATATTAAATCTGCCGAAAATATAGAATAACTAATACATACATCTTTATAACAGGAACAGCGGTATTGCGGTGGAAAAAAGAAGTTTGTATTCGCACAATTGCACAAAATACATGGATTTTAAAAGAATTTATAAAAGCTTATTTTTCCTGATACTGTTCTTTTCCGCTTCGGCATTGTATGCGCAGCAAACGGTAATAACGGGTACCATTACCGATGCCGCTAACAGGCAAACCTTACCATCTGTAAGCATCTCGTTTACAGGAACAACCACAGGAACCACCGCCGACGTAAACGGCAAATACCGTTTGGTAACTTCCAACCAGGCGCTAAAACAAATAAAAGTTTCATTTTTAGGCTATAAAGACGCGTTTTTAAGCGTTGTTCCGGGTAAAGAACAGGTGATTAACGTAAAGCTGTTTACGGCATCGCAGCAATTGAACGAAGTGGTTGTAAAATCGGCCAAAAGAACCACGAGGTACCGTAATAAGGATAACCCGGCGGTAGAGCTGATTCGTAAAGTTATTGAAAACAAGGAAAAGAACCGTCCGGAAGCCTATAACTATGTTGAGTATAAGGAATACGATAAGATGATGTTTGCGCTCAGCAACGTATCGGCCCAGTTTTCTGACAGGAAGTTTTTCCGCAAATACAAATTCATTTTAGATAACCGCGACAGCTCGCTGATTCCGGGCAAATCATTATTGCCTATTTACCTGGATGAGAAATTACAACAGGTTTACTACCGCAAAAACCCTGAAAAAACCAGGGAAAACGTATTAGGCCAAAAAAGCGTGAATTACGGCCCTGGTATTGATAATGAAGGCCTTACCCAATATTTCAAGCACTTGTACAATAAGGTTGACATTTACACCAATAACGTATTTTTAATCACCAGCCAGTTTTTGAGCCCTATCTCGGATAACTCGCCAAATTATTATAAATTTTTTATTGCCGATACTATTGTTGATGAGCATAACCAAAAGCTGATTAAGCTTGATTTTACACCGCGTAACACTACCGATGTATTGTTTGAAGGCAGTATTTACATTACACAGGATGGCAATTTCGCCGTTCAAAAGTGTGATTTAACCATCAACAAGCATATCAACATCAACTTCATCAGGTCGATGACCGTTAACCTTGAGTTTCAGCAAAACCCTGATGGCCGTTACCACCTGAGCAAAAGTACAACCATTGCTGATTTCGGCGCTTCAAAAAAAGATGCCAAAAGCGGATTATTCGGCATCAGGGCCATAACATTTAGTAATTACGTGGTGAACAAAGCCCGCCCCGATACTACTTACCAGGGATCGCCATATGCCGAACTAAGCGATGAGGTAAAACACCGACCCGAATCATTCTGGCAGGAAAACAGGCCCGATACGCTAACCCTTGCCGAATCGAAAGTTTATAAAAACATTGATAGTCTGCGCAATATGCCGTCGTTTAAACGTACGGTTGACATCGCGACCCTTTTGCTTGCCGGTTACAAAGGCTTTGGTAAATTTGAGTTAGGCCCGGCCAACACTTTTTACAGCTTTAATCCGGTTGAGGGTTTCCGCCTGAGGGTGGGTGGCCGTACCACGCCGGAATTAAGCAAGCGTTACTATTTTGAAACGTATGCCGCGTATGGCTTTAAGGATGAGCGCTGGAAGTACTTTTTAAGTGCAACCTACTCGCTTAACGATAAATCGATCTATCGTTTCCCACAACATTATATCCGTGCAAGCTTTCAGCGCGACACCAAAATTCCGGGTGCCAGCCTGCAGTTTGTACAGGAGGATAACTTCCTGCTATCATTTAAACGTGGTGTGAATGATAAGTTTTTGTACAATGATTTTTACCGCTTTGATTATGTGCACGAGTTGGAAAGCCATTTTTCGTACGCTATGGGCTTTAAAAAATGGACGCAAGAACCTGCCGGATCATTGTATTTTGACAATGTGGTAAATGGCACTCCAAACTCCATTCATCACTTAACCACTACCGAGCTAACCGGAAGCATACGCTGGGCGCCGCATGAGCAGTTTTACCAGGGTAAAATTTACCGGATCCCGATCCCTAACAAATACCCTGCCTTCGAGCTTGACTATGCAACCGGTATTAAAGGCTTGTTTGCGGGCGAATACAACTACCAAAAACTTGATTTCCGTGCCGATAAACGTTTCTATTTTTCGCAGTTAGGTTATGCAGATATCAACCTGTCGGGCGGTAAAGTTTTCGGTGCTATCCCATATCCTTTGTTAACCATACACAGGGCCAACCAAACTTATGCTTACGATATCGATTCGTACAACTTAATGAACTTTTTGGAGTTTGTGAGCGATAAGTATGCGAGCTTTAGGATCGACCAGCACTTCAGCGGGTTCTTCTTTAACAAAATACCTTTGTTAAAGAAACTTAAATGGCGCGAAACCGCTTCATTAAAAGTACTGTATGGAGGTTTGTCTGATCAGAACAACCCAGGTATCCACCCATCATTGTATCAGCTACCGGTTGATGCCAATGGGGTACCAATTACCTACACCTTAGGCAAAACACCTTATGTTGAAGGTAGTGTTGGTATTGAAAATATATTTAAATTTATACGCATAGATTTTGTAAGGCGCTTCACTTACCTTGATCAGCCGAACGTTGCCCAGTGGGGACTTCGTACCAGGGTTAAATTCGACTTCTAAAAATCATTGCACCTAAATACGAGAGAGAAAAATGGAACAGCAAGCAACAACATTAAGAAAATCTTTTAGAACCAGCCTGCAATTGGGTATTTATAAGGTTATTGATCCGTTTGTGAAGATCCTTATAAAAATCGGCCTTACCCCTAACGCCGTTACCACTATTGGCTTTGTACTTAACGTAGGCGTGGCCGGCATCTTTATTTTAGGTGCCGAAGAAGGTAACCGCGGCGACCTGAGCTATGTTGGCTGGGCCGGAGGATTAATTTTGTTTGCGGGCCTGTTTGACATGCTTGACGGACAGGTAGCCCGTTTAGGCAATATGAAATCGATATTCGGAGCATTATACGATTCGGTATTGGATCGTTACAGCGAATTGATCATGTTTTTGGGCATCTGTTACTACCTGGTAGCTCATCACTACTTTTTAAGCTCGATAGCTGCCTTTATAGCCCTCATCGGCTCAATGATGGTAAGTTATGTTCGTGCCCGCGCCGAAGGCCTTGGCGTTGAAATTAAAGGCGGTTTAATGCAGCGCCCGGAACGTGTGGTAACCATCGGTTTGTTTGCAGCCTTATCAGGCATTGTTGCTCAGTATATCGGCGGTAACTATAAACTGTTTATCCCGGGTATCAAATTTCATGTATTTGAAACCATATCGATATTTACCATACCGTTGGTTGTACTTGCCGTGCTAACCAACATTACCGCTTTTAACCGTTTGCGTGAAGCTAAAAAAGCTTTGATGAAGCTGGAAGAAGAAGGGAAATAAGTTGGCAGTTTTGAGTTGACAGTTTGCAGTTATGAGTGAAAACTACATAACTGCTTCTTAACTTAGGCTTACAACTCCCGGCAAAATATCATATCTTCGCAACAATAAAATAAAGGCATTTACAAAAGGCAATTTCTTTGCTAAAATTGCCTTTTGCTGGTTAATAGCCATTCGTCCCTTAAAATATTTAAACACACCATAAACAGGCAGAGAGATCCTGAAAGCATTTTCAAACCTGATTATACCATGAAAAAGAAATATATATCCAACTCGCAGGAATCTGTGAGGATGTTTAAAAGTGATTTTTTAGAGGCCCTTTCAAAAGTGCACTGGACTGTGCCTTTGTATATTTTTGTACCTGTTATTGGATATTGCAGCTACAAATATTTCGACGTTATGGGCTTGAATATATTAGGCTACCTCGGCCTGTTTGTTTTCGGCCTTTTTATCTGGACCATCACCGAATACGTAATGCATCGCTTTGTTTTCCACTACCAGCCAAGCGAAAAACTGGAATGGGCACAGCGCCTGCATTTTATTATGCACGGTGTACACCACGATTACCCAAGCGATGCTATGCGTTTGGTGTTGCCTCCTTCTTTAAGCATCCCGCTGGCTACCGGCTTTTTCTTTTTGTTTAAATGGTTACTGCCGGTTGATTATATCTGGGGATTTTTCCCGGGCTTTATTTTGGGGTACCTGATCTATGATATCTCGCATTATGCTATGCACCACTTTAATTTTAAAAGCGGGCTGTTCAAAAAAATAAAGCAACACCATATGCTGCACCACTACCAGGATCCTGAAAAAGGCTACGGTGTAAGCTCACCATTCTGGGATAAAATTTTCCGTTCAGATTTCTTAAAAAAATAGCATGAGCAATGCCAACCCCGGCGTAACGGTAAACATCCGCTCGATCATTGTCGTTTCGCTGCTTTCTGTCGCTTACCTGGCATTTTCAACTTTTTTGATAGGTTATAAACCCGACGAGTTAACGTTGGTAGTGATCTTCAATGTGCTGTTTTACGCATCGGCTATAACCCGCAAGTTTATTTTAGGCTTCACTATTTTTATAGTGTACTGGATCATTTTTGATTACATGAAGGCCTTCCCCAATTACAACTATAACCCCGTACACATAGCCCAGCTGTACAACGCCGAAAAACATTTGTTCGGAATTCATTTCAACGGCAAATTGCTTACCCCAAACGAGTACTGGCTGGCCAATACCAAAACTTATATCGACGTAATATCGGGCCTGTTTTATTTATGCTGGATCCCTGTACCCCTGGGTTTCGCAGCATACCTGTTCTTCAAAAACAAAAAGCAGTTCCTTAATTTTTCGCTCACATTTGTGTTGGTGAATATGCTGGGTTTTATAGTATATTACACCTACCCCGCAGCACCACCCTGGTTTGTGCAACAACACGGCTTCCATTTTATCCCGCTAACTATGGGTAATACCGCGGGGCTCGCCAGGTTTGATGCATATTTTCATGCGGATGTTTTTAAAAATATCTACACCAAAGGATCGAATGTTTTTGCTGCTATGCCGTCGCTGCACTCCTCTTACCCGGTTATCGTGCTTTATTATGGTTTGAAAAACCGTCTGGGTTGGGTTAATATTTTCTTCGCAATAGTTACTGTCGGCATTTGGTTTACCGCCGTATACGCAAGTCATCACTATGTGTTAGACGTGCTTGCCGGTATTAGCACTGCTTGTTTAGGCATCGGGCTTTATAATTTGATGCTTAAGAAAATCTCTGCTTTGCAATCAGCTTTGAATAGTTATCAGCACGTGATTTCGTAGAAATAAAAAGACGTCTTAGCTGTAAAATAAAAACCGGGGCCTCTGAAAGAAATATGACATTATTGGGCGGGAGGGCCTGTCACCCTTAGCTTGTCGAAGGGTCGCGCGTAGAGGCCCTACCCACCATGCTTCGACAGGCTCAGCATGACACCCATTTTTAAACATGTCACAGGTAGGAATGAAGCAATCATGTTTCGAAGTTTTTACTCCCGACTAATGTATAAATTCCGGTTTTATATACGCTTCTCTGAGCCTGAACTCCTCCCTGTGGAAAACAATTTCACAGTTGTTGATTTTTTCATAAACGGCTATCCTTCTGAAAAACAGCCTCCCAATGCTCATAATCGCATAAAATATACTTCATATTGACAATAGCGCCCTAACATTCATTTAAACAGGCACACTATTTGACTAAGAATAAGCAGATTAATTGTATTTTCGAGTAATCGGTTCATATGAAGAGACTTATCACTCTGTTTATTATTACTACCGCCGCCTTTAACCTGCCCGCACACGCGAGCGAGCTGGACAGTCTTAAGCAAAAATTACAGATCACCAGCGATTCATTGAAAGGCCCTATCTATACGCAAATAGCTGCTCATTACCTTGGTTATGATACCGTTTCAACCCGGAGGATGAAATATTATTTTCAAACCGAGGCACTGAACTACACCATGCTTGCCCTGCACAGCTATTCGGCCTATAATGATACTTTGGGGTTACGTACCAGCTTTAATGCGTTGGCCAAAGTATATCGCTCCCAACGCAAATTTAGCCAGGCCAAATGGTTTATTCTGCAATCAAACACTATATCAAGGCAACGAAAGGATACACTAAACATTATAGCCTCGCTGATAGAACTTGCTGCTATAAAAAGCGATATTAAAGACTACAAGCTAAGCATGCTCGATCTTAACGATGCCTTAGCTCTATCCTTAAAAACACACGATCCTAAAAAAGAATCGATAGTACAGGTAGGTTTTGCCGAGTTGTACCGCAAAATGAACGATTACGATAAGGCCGCCATCGCTATAAAACGTCACGAGTTTTTAGATGACAGCCTGAACCAGGTAACGGTAGACAGCGTTACCCAGGTAAACATGGCCAAAACCATCGAGCTTAAAAAGAAAGACTCGATACTGGCCAAAAAAAAAGTGCTTACCAGCAATTACAAGCGCAGGCCAATGCTAAGATCAGCCAGGAGCGTAACCTTACAACCACCCTCATTATTGCTCTTATCCTCGTCGTTATAAGTGTTATTTTTTACAGGCGACGCAGGAAACCAAGGCAATAAATTAAACTACAGGCGCTTAATATCGTCCAACCGGTAGCATGAAAAAGTTAATAATTATGTTAGTAGTGCTGTTTGGCTTTAACAGCGCCTATAGCCAAAGCAGTAACCAGTTTAAAGCCGAGTTTTTGGCGAGAATTAATGCCGTACGCCAAAAAGGCTGTAACTGCGGCAGCAGGTACTTTCCGCCTGCTCCTCCCCTTACCTGGAACAATGATCTGGAAGATGCAGCTATTGGTCATGCCAAAGATATGGCACGGAAGAATTATTTCAGCCATACCAGTAAGGATGGCCGGAGCATGGAAGACCGGATTGTGTTTGCCGGCTACAAATTTAAAGGTTATAAAAGCTTTGCCATAGGCGAGAACATAGCACAGGGCCAGCTCAGCATCCCCGAGGTGATGGACGGCTGGTTTAAAAGCGAAGGCCACTGCCAAAACCTCATGAACCCCGATTTTAAGGAAGTTGGCGTAGCCGAATACAAAACCTACTGGGTACAGGATTTTGGCGGGCGGACAGAGTTTTCGGCCCAGCAGCAGAAGTTGATCAAATCAGGAAAATATAGGTTGATACAGGAGAAGCCGGTGGAGAGGCATTAATTTTTGTCTGAACCCGAATTTATCGAATTAGAGAATTTATCGGATTTAAAATAGCATTCTGCGAATTCGCCCAATTCAATAAATTCGAGTTCAGACAACTTATTCCCCTTTATTTTCCATCTTAGGTTTCGGCTGCCGCGGCCCGCGTTTGTAAATAATCAACCCGTTTAAAAAATTGCGCAAAATCTGGTCGCCGCAGGGTTTAAAATTGGGGTGATCATCGGCACGGAAAATAGCACCTATTTCTGCTTTGGTAATCCTGAAATTTACCAGTGCCAACACTTTGATGATATCGTCATCGGTAAATTTCATGGCCACCCGCAGCTTTTTCATGATATCGTTATTGCTCATTGTATCTCTTTTATTTAAAACAAAATTACCTCGAAATTTCCATCTTAACCTTTTTGCCTTTTATTTTTTCGGCTTTCACCTGCTTTACCACAGCTTCTATCTTATCGCGTTTAATGGCAGCGTACGATGAATAATCAAGCACTTCTATCAGGCCGAGATCATCCTTTGCCAGCCCGCCTTTTTTAAGCAGCAGGCCAACTATATCCACCTTGTTTACCTTATCCTTTTTCCCGGCGGCTATGTACAGGGTAACCCAGGGCGAGGCCGGCGGAAGGATCAGCTTTTCGGGCAGTTCTTCAATCTCGGGCAATTGTTTCAGGTATGGTAGTTTTTCATCAGGCGTTAACATCAGGTATGAGGTGCCTTTGGCATTCATCCTGGCAGTGCGGCCGTTGCGGTGCAAAAAAGCCTCCTCGTTATGAGGCAACTGGTAATGTATCACATATTCTATTTCGGGGATATCTAATCCACGCGAAGCCAGATCGGTGGTGATCAGCAAACGGTGACTCCCGTTCCTGAATTTGAGCAGCGCACGTTCACGGTCGTCCTGTTCCATGCCGCCGTGAAAAATATCGTGCTCCAGGCCTTTGTACCAAAGCAGCTCGCTGATGCGATCTACCGCTTCGCGGTGATTACAGAACACAAGTGTGGCTTTATTGCCAATTTTACAGATCAGGGCAAACAACGCGTCAAGTTTATCGGCAGCTTCGCTTATCACCGCCTTCTGCTTAATATCGGGAGCCGATTGGGTGTTGGTTAAAAAGTTAACCTCTTTAGGTTGGGTGATACCGGTAAAAGCTGGAATTTCGCCCATTTTAGTGGCCGACGTAAGGATGCGTTTATTGATAGCCGGCAATTGCCTGATGATATAAGCCATATCTTCCTGAAAGCCAAACTCAAGCGCTTTATCAAACTCATCAAGCACCAGGGTATTAATAGTTTCGGTTGCAAAGTTCTCTTCCCTTAGATGAAAAGCTATCCGCCCGGGCGTACCCACCAAAACAGCGGGTGGATGCGACAGATTATTGCGTTCAATTTTAACCGGGTGGCCCCCGTAACAGCAGTTTATTTTAAACCCGGTACCCATCGCCCGCCAAACCTGTTCTATCTGCAAAGCCAGCTCGCGCGAGGGTACCAGGATCATCACCTGTACTGTAGTTACATCGCTTTTAAGTAAACCGAGTAAAGGCAATAAAAAACCCAGTGTTTTGCCCGATCCGGTTGGCGATAGCAAAATTACATCGCCCTTTTTGGCGGCACTAAGCGCGGCAAGCTGCATGGGGTTAAGGGCAGTTATGCCGAGGTTACTGAGCGCCTGATCTATCATGAGATTTTTTTTGTTGAGCGGCAAAGATACGGTAAATATTTTGGCCGATAACACGCAGGTTTAAGCGTCCACACTTAACTAAAAAACGGGATCATGGACGCCCCCGTTTCCGTACTTGCGAGCGAAGAACCGCATGCGCTCGCATACTTTTTTCATCTACCTCTCTGCCAACGCGTTCAAATTATGCTTTATAAACCGGGCTACCTTTTTTGCATCCTGATGGCTCAGGTTGCCCATACAGGTATATTCCCATTCGTGCATGTTATCATCAAAAACAATATCGCCAAGGTCTGTTTCTCCTTCAAGTA
Source organism: Mucilaginibacter celer (assembly GCF_003576455.2). Taxonomy (NCBI): domain Bacteria; kingdom Pseudomonadati; phylum Bacteroidota; class Sphingobacteriia; order Sphingobacteriales; family Sphingobacteriaceae; genus Mucilaginibacter; species Mucilaginibacter celer. Next base: position 1,135,354 of record NZ_CP032869.1, on the reverse strand, counting down.
AACTAAAAACACCTGTGGCATAAGTATTGGTTCCGGGTATTTGTTGTTGCACCGGTTCGATTACAATATGACGGATACCATCATCAGTATCCAGGTCAAAAATAACAGGTTGTTTCATGTACTAAATACAATAAACGGACTGTTTTGTTTAAACACTTGCGCTACAGTTAATTTTTTTACCAGCCCATCAGGTCTAATACCCGTTTAAATTCTGGTTGAACTTCGGCCCCTATTTTAACCTCGTGGCCGGTAGCAGGGTGCTTAAAGCTCAATTCGCGGGCATGCAACAACATGGTATTCATCTCCCAGCGTTCTAAAAAAAGTTTGTTCTGTTTGTTACAACCATGGGTACGATCGCCTATTATGGGATGAAAAACGTGACTCAGGTGCTTGCGTAGCTGATGCATACGCCCCGTAGTAGGCGTAGCTTCCACCAGCGAATACCTTGAGGTTGGATGTTTGCCGAAAGGTACATCCAACTCGGCCCGTTTTAAGGTAGTATAGGTTGTAAAGGCATCCTGCAGCGTACCGTTTTCTTTTCGCAGCGGATAATCGATATCCTCTTTATCGGGCGTGTGCCCGCGTACAATGGCAAGGTATTTTTTGCTTACCTCGTTTTCCATAAAGGCCTTTTGCATGGCAATCTCGGTTTGCTTATCAAAAGCAAAAAGCAAAATACCGCCTGTTTTGCGGTCAATGCGGTGAACAGGATTTACCTTCATACCTATCTGGTCGCGAAGCAGTTGTAACGCAAATTCGGATGCATCGGCGGCTATAGATGAGCGGTGCACCAGTAATCCGTGCGGTTTATTGATGGCTATAAGGTGTTCATCGCGGTATATGATCTCTAACATGGCGTTTTGCAAGGTGCGAAGTTAAAGTTTTTTATGCTGCAGAGATGTATCACATGCGCCTCCCGCTTACAAATAGTGCTATGCTTGGCTTGGTGTAAAGCCTGTCCTACGGGAGACGTATGTGATGCGTCTCCTATGTTTGTCATCAAATAAAAAAGGGAATAAATTAGAAATCTTAAGTGAAAAGAATGAGAGTTGGGTCGCGTCTAAACAACTTTTATAGTATGTACATGTAGAGATCAGGCCTCATTCTTTTTACCTTTTAGAGTCTGAACAGAATGTAAGGAATACAGCAGGTCTGTATATTCAGGATATCCGACCAGGAGACAAGACGAAGAAAGGTTGTTCACTTAAGAAAATACAAACCTAATAAGTGATGGCAAAAATTTTAAAACAGGTAGCAGGCATTGATGTAGCTCAAAAAGAGTTGGTAGTTTCTCTTGGACGTATGGATGATTCTATTGAACCAGATATCTATGCTTTCAAAACATTTGCCAATAAACCATCTGGGTTTTCTGCTTTAGAAGTATGGATAAAGAAACATACGGATAAACAGGTAAAGGTCCGGTTTGTAATGGAAGCAACGGGCGTTTATCACGAAAAATTAGCGTATCATCTTTCAGGCCTGGGCTATGAAGTAAGTATTGTACTTCCTAATAAGATCAACAATTATGCTAAGTCACTCGAAACAAAAACGGTCACCGACAAAACAGCATCACAGGCTATCTGCCAGTTTGGACTGGAAAAGAAGATTAGTTTATGGCAACCACCAAAAAAAATATTCAGAGACCTTAAACAATTGACACGCGAAAGGAATCAGATAATCGCAGAACGTACGGTAGCTAAAAATCAACTGCATGCAGAAAATGCAGAAGCGTTTCCCAACGAAAGAAGCATAGCCAGGCTACACCAACGCATCCGGTTATTCAATGAACAGGAAAAGGAAATTAAAGCAGACCTCGCTGAAATAATCAAAAAGGATAAGGAATTGGTTGAAAAGATAAACAATATCAGCACAATACCAGGGGTTGGGAAGCTTACAGCCATAATTACCATGGCAGAAACCAATGGCTTTAACCTGATTAAAAGTAAAAAGCAAATCGAAAGCTATGCGGGATTTGATGTAAAGGAAAAGCAATCCGGCTCATCGGTAAAAGGAAAATCCAAAATATCAAAAAGAGGGAACAGGCACTTACGTAAAGCCATGTATATGCCGGCATTAGCAGCCATCAGGCATGACGATCGCTTTAAAGCTGTATTTATTCGGCTGGTAAGTAAACACGGTATTAAGATGAAGGCAGCTGTTGCGGTACAAAGAAAGCTACTGGGGCTCATCTATATCGTTTGGAAAACTGATATTAAATATGATCCCAAATTCCTGAACAAAGTAACAGAGAACGAAAAAGTAGTTATAAATAGTTAGAGCGGTGACATCATAAGATGAACCGCCCTAATCTGGCTGGCTTGTGCCGCCTTAATAAACAAATCTAAAAATTATTTGATGTTAACACAGAATCTCTACAGAATCAATCTTTTTAAATCCGTTTCAAAAGTCTATCTATCTAAAAAAATAATTTGAAATAGTTTCCCTTTTCCTATCTTTAGTTGCACCCTAAATCAGTTAAAACCAATGGTTACCACAGCAACACAGGCAAGCGCCAAACAGGCCGACGATATTAACGCCGCCCCTACCCGATTATTCTCGTTAGATGCCCTGCGCGGCTTTGATATGTTTTGGATTATGGGTGGCGAAGAGATCTTTCACGGCATGGCCAAAGCTACGGGCTCGCCGTTTTGGGGTGCCATAGCCAACCAGTTTACCCATCCCGACTGGAATGGTTTTCACCTTTACGATCTGATCTTCCCGCTGTTCCTGTTTATGGCCGGCGTATCCACCCCGTTTTCGGTGGGCCGCGAATTAGAAAAAGGCAAATCGAAACAACAACTATTATTAAGGGTGATAAAACGGGCGTTTATTTTAGTGCTGTTGGGCCTTGTGGTAAATAATGGCTTAAAAATAATGCCTATTTCTCAAATCCGCTTCCCCAGCGTACTGGGCCGCATAGGTATAGCTTATATGTTTGCCAACATCATTTACCTGTACAGCAAAGAGCGCTGGCAAATGTTCTGGTTCGGTTTTTTTATTATAGGATACTGGTTGCTGCTTAAGTTTACATCGGCACCAGGCTTCCCAATGGGCGATTTAACCATGCAGGGCAATTTTGCTTCCTTTGTTGACCGGAGCATTTTGCCCGGCAGGTTGTATTTAGGTATTCATGATCCGGAAGGCCTCTTTTCAACTATTCCCGCTATCAGTACAGGCATTCTGGGAATTCTTACCGGTACGTTACTCAAAAAAGGCGGGATAACCCAAATGCGCAAAGTGGCTACAATGTCGGTAATAGGCGTAATATTCCTGATCCTGGCGCAAATTTGGAACCTGGATTTCCCTATCAACAAAAACCTTTGGACAAGCTCGTTCGTGCTGCACGTAGGCGGTTTAAGTTTACTGCTGATGGCTTTGTTTTATTATATTATTGATGTAAAGGGCTATCAAAAATGGGCCTTTTATTTCAGGGTGATAGGCATGAACTCTATCCTCATCTACATATCAGGCCATTTCATTAAATGGGATTATACCACCGAAGGCTTTTTTGGATGGATAGGCCAACTGGTTGGCAACCCGTATAATATTGTGGTAATGGCTATTTGCTATGTGATGGTGAAGTGGGTGTTTTTGTATTATTTGTATACGAAGAAGACATTTTTGAGAGTCTGATCAGGATAATGATTGCGTTGATGTCATAACCAGGATTTGGGTGGATTTTTAGGATAAGCAGGATTTTGTCTGAACAGAAAAAAATCAACGCAATCAGCGTAATCAAAATAAATCAACGGTCAAAATCAGTGTAATCCAAAAAATAAAAAAATCAGCGAAATCAACGTAATCAAAAAAATCAACGGTTAAAAGACTGCTGCTCTTCCTTAGTCAAATAAGTCCAGGCCATAATGCGGCTCACTTTTTGGCCTTGCGACATGTTGATGGTTTGCACATCCTTAACTCCTTCCTTTTGAAGGGCGTTATATAATACCCTGAGGTTTTCTTTTTTAGATACCAGCGTAGTGAACCAAAGTACCTGCTTTTCAAATACCTTGCTTTGACTGGCCATAAGCTTCAGGAAATTAGCTTCTCCGCCGGGATACCAGAGCTCGGTATTTTGGCCGCCGAAATTCAGCACCCGTTGTTTCTCCTTTCGCAGCCCAAGATTATCCCATTTGCGGGCCGAACCTTCTGCCGCCTCTTTAGCCGAGGCATGAAAAGGCGGGTTACAGATAGTGAGATCAAACAATTCGCCGGGTTTGATGATGCCTTTAAAAATATCCGCCTTTTTGCTTTGCTGCCTTAGTTCGACGGCGAGTTTTAGATGGGTGTTTTGTTCGATAATTTTTTGTGCCGATGCCATGGCTTCCAGGTCAAGTTCGGCACCAACAAAATTCCAGCCGTATTCTTTAAAACCTACTATAGGGTAAACCAGGTTGGCACCGGTGCCAATATCCAGCACCCTCACCTTGCGGCCTTTGCGTACTACACCATTATTAAAAGAAGCCAGCAGGTCGGCTACGTAATGGATATAATCAGCCCGGCCCGGAATTGGCGGACACAGAAAACCTTCCGGGATATCCCAATCCTTTATACTATAATAATGTTGTAACAGCGCCTGGTTCAGCGTTTTTACAGCAGCCGGGTTGGCAAAGTTGATGGTTTGATTGCCATAATCATTCATCCGCACAAAAGGGCGTAATGCAGGCAGTGTTTTTATTAATGCCTTAAAATCGTAACCCTCGCGATGTTTGTTGCGGGGATGCATATTTGTTTTAGCCTCGGGCGGATTGTTGGGTGCTGATGATGACAATGGATAGCGTTTTTAATATATATAATTAACCTACAATTGTTTTCAAATCGGCAGGCGAATAATTGATAGATTTTAATGTTTTATGATCGGCGGTACGGTATACCAGGTAAAGGCCGTCAATTTCTTTATAATAAGCGTCTGTATCTGATTTTGCTTTGTAGTGCGCGATGGTAGCTTCGGCTTCTTCAACAGTTTTGCAGGCTTTGCTCATGTTTGAGCGGTGTACCTCGTCAAACAGTTCTTTAAATTTCGAGCCTAAACCAAACTCCAGTACTGCGCCCGATAATACATATTGCAAATCGCAAAGTGCGTCGGCCACTTCAACCATATTGTTATCATTAATAGCCTGTTGTAATTCCTTCAACTCTTCGGCAATAAGTTCAACACGCAGGTCTGAACGTGATTTTGAGGGAATAGCCGGCTTTTCAACAATAGGATGTTTAAAGGTGCTGTGAAATTCAGCAACCTGGGTTAACGCGCTTAAATCTTTGATCATGGTTATCTGAGGCAAATAAAATTAAGCAGCTAAGGTATGAATTAACCCACAGGCCGTCAAAAAATTAATATCAACGGTACGGATAAATATCCGCATCAATATCCAGGAGTAATAGTATTTAATTTATTATCGGCGCTGAATATCAATTAATAAAAACTTAACAAACCTAACAGTTGTTAACATAAATATAATATTAAACAAACTTTATTTTAACCTAAATTTGCAAATCAAAATAAAAATTCGCCAAACTCAAAGGTTTTATAATCCGTTCACATGAAAAATATAAAAGATAAAGCAGCTACCAAACAAGCCCGTAAAGCATTAAAAAAACAGTTAAAAGACAAGTTAGTACTCCAAATAGAAACTCTTGTAAGCGAATTTGGACCCGATATTAAAAAAGCCAAAAAAGCCATCGACAAAGCTTCAAAAAACCTGGCTAAAACTTTAGCTTCAAAACTCAGTCCGGTAGTACATGCGGCTACTGTTACCGAAGCACCAAAAGCAAAAAAAGAAAAAAAAGCTGAGGTTATAGCTGTGGCAGAAAAAGCACCGGTGGTTGCAACACTCGCAAAAACGCCGGCAAGCAAAAAAGTTAAAGCCGCAGAACCTGAAAAAACTGCTTAAGCTTTAAAAAGAAGAAACAGAGTAATGTTTCGTTTATTTTTCTATCCTAAAAGCCAATTGATTAACGTATCAATCGGCTTTAACTATTAACTGATCTCATACTTTTAGCCGTCCGGTTTTTTTCCGGGCGGCTTTTTTGTTACAGAATGTTTTTAAATAACAGCGGCCTTGTAACTTTACCGCCGGATATAACTCTAAACTTACAATTTGTTAAAGCTTGTTAAAAAAGCACGAATGTTAAATTTGTGCATTTTTTTAACATAGCATTGCAGATAAAATAATGCCTGCACCAAACCCGCATATAGCCCATACAGACGAACAGCTTTTGCAGCTGATGGCCAGCGACAACCGCGATGCCTTTACCGAGCTGTACAACAGGTATTGGGATAAAACCTTTGCGGTGGCCTACCATCGTTTGGATGATGAGCTTGAGGCAGAAGAAGTGGTGCAGGAAGTATTTTTAAGCCTGTGGCAGCGGCGCAGGGAGTTAAAATTAAACTACACCCTGGCTACCTATCTTTCGGTAGCTGTAAAATACCGGGTAATTAACCACCTCGACAGGCAATACCGCCGCGAACAACACCTGGATGAATTGAGTTTCTGCTTTGATGAAACTCAGGATAGCACTACACAATGGCTGGAAGAAAAAGAGCTGCGCGAAAGGATCGAACAAGGTATTAGCCAACTGCCCGAAAAATGCCGAATTGTATTTTTACTAAGCCGGGATGAAAATAAAACTTACGCCGAGATAGCTGCCGAACTGGGCATCTCACAAAAAACAGTGGAGGCGCATATGAGCAAAGCGCTTAGCTCGCTTCGCCAGTCGCTTGGGGTTTCGGTACCGGTGCTTATTTTACTGTTGAGTTAGTTATAGTAACCTACCATTGCCTAAAAGCCCCTTACTTTTGTCGCGATACCGCCCTGCGGTATTGAACGGCATGTGCTTATCTTTATCAAAACCAAACAAAATCATCCATGAGAAACGTGATCTGCGCTTTAAACATCAGCATAGATGGTTGCTATGACCATACCAAATTAAGCGGCAACGAAGAATTACACGAATATTTTGCCAACCTGATGAAAGGTGTGGATCAGACAGTTACGGGCCGCAAAATGTACGAGTTGATGACGCCCTATTGGGATGAGGTAGCCCGCACACAATCCGGAACAAAAGGAACCAATGAATTTGCCAATGCCGTTACCGCCATCCCCAATATTGTGGTTTCCCGTACGATGGAAGAGGTAGCGGGCGGTCCGCGCATCATTCGTGATAACCTGGAGGCGGAAGTACGCAAATTGAAGGAACTTCCGGGTAAAAAGATCTCGATAGGTGGCATGAGCCTGCGCTCTCAGTTGATGGAGATGGGATTGATCGATGAGCTTTACATAGTGGTACAGCCGGTGATAGCCGGATCGGGACCGCGATTATTTGATGACATCAGCCTTAAGGAGGTTATGAAAATGGAACTGGTGGATACAATAGTGATGAAAAACGGAAACGTGGCCTTGCATTACCTGAAACGTTAATTTTTTAATGCATGAGACGCATCACATGCGTCTCCCGCGTGCAAATCAAACGTACTAATCACGGTTGCTTGTGCTGAGGGAGACACAAATGATGTGTCTCTACAAAAAGCTTTACTTCGCCTTGCCCAACCTCAATTTAATACCCCCGTTCACTACAAAGCCATCAAGAGGCGCGTAAATATCTTTAAATGTAGGGTCGGTGAGACTGCCTGTATAAACCGGGCCAAATTTGGTTTGCCGCGTATTGGTAAGGTTTTCAAAATTGATGAAGATGGAAAAGCCCTCCCAAATTTTCTCGGCCATAAAACCTGCTGTCCAGTAGGCCCGTCCGCGTGTGCCATCATTTAATTGCTGCGGGCCAAAGTAGTAGGCTTCGGCACCCAGCTTCAGTTTGTCTTCAATTTCGTAAACCAAAATATTATTTAAACGGTTGCGCGATACCAGCGGGTAATTACCAAAACTGTTACCGGTATGCTGGCTTACATCGGCCAGGGTATAACCCAAAAACAGCTTAAAATTATTATAAGTTATTTTAACATTGGTTTCCATTCCTTTGGTGTTCAGATCGCCGGGGGGCTGTGTGTATTGCCAGTTACCATTGGCCAAAGGCATCAGGATAATAGGATTATCAATACGCGTATAAAAAAACAATTGGTTAACGCTTAAACTAACCAGGTTATCAAAAAGCCCGGTACGGTAAGTGATATCATAATTAGCACCATATGATCGTTCGGCCCTGGTATTATTTACATCTATCGGCAACACATTTCTGAAAGATAAACGCTCGGCATCTTCGGTAAAAACACTTGGCGCTTTATAACCCAAACCGCCGCCTAACCTGCTCGAAAAATGCGAACTGATTTTATAAAGCGCTGAGATACGCGGTAACACAAAGGTGCCGTAGCGGTTATGATGGTCAATACGCAGGCCCGATTCAAGAATAAATTTTTGCGTAACATTCCAGGTGTTTTGAATGAAGCCGCCTATGGTATGATAATCGTAACTACGCAGCGGAAAACTGCTATTGGCATCCTCGTTAAAATGATCGGTAAGGAAATTTAAACCGGCTACCCAATCGGTTTTTTCACCGTTATAGGCATAATTGGCTTCGCTATAGGTTGATGTTTGCTTGCCCGAAAAACGGTAGCCAGGCAGGGTGATTGCGCGATCAAAATAACTCAGACTGTTTTTTAAGGTGATCTTCTCCTTGCCTGATAGCTTACTATCTAACTGAAGCTGCGAGCTGTAGCGGCCTGTTTTATTTTGTTCGAAATAAGTATGCTGTGCGTCTCCCCTGCCTGCCAAATATTCCATATCGCCGCCGATGCGGTTTTCGATAGTACTGTTTATGCCGGCAATAAGGGTTGTTCCATCATTAATATAAAAAAACAACTTAGGATTAAGGGTATAACGATTATACCGCGGAATAGCCGAAAGGCCCGTGCCCGATGGATCATAAGCCGTGCTGTGATTATAAGCTGCATAAACTGTGGCACCTGTTGTTTTAAACTTTTGCGAATAGAAACCGCTTGCATCCAGGCCCAGGGCCGAGGTTCCGTTCAGTAAAAAATCAAGCCGGGGTACATCGGTTGGTGTTTTTGATACCAGGTTTACCAAACCGGCTATTGCGCCGCCACCGTACAGGGTTGACGACGAGCCTTTAATTACTTCCACCTGTTTCAAATCAAGCGGGGCAATCTGCAGCAAACCCAATCCGCCCGAAAAACCGGAATACAGGGGAAAGCCATCCCTGATGATCTGCGTATATTTGCCATCCAGCCCCTGGATGCGGATGCTCGAGTTACCGCTGGTTGCCGATGTTTGCTGGGTTTGGATGCCGGTACTTTCGGCCAGCAGCATGCGGATATCGCCGGGTTTCATGTTGCCTTTTTCATCCAGTTCTTCGCCGGATATAACCTCAACACGGGTTGGGATATTGGCAATGGTGCGGCTGCTGCGTACTGCGCCTACTACAACCTCCGTAAGTTCGGCTCCCTCTCCTTTTCCTTCGGGAGATAATAATATTTCTATTGGCGAGGCTTGCGGTAGCGGGAAAGTTAAAGTATCGAGCCTTGGTTCAAAACCTATATAGCTAAACCTGATAACCTGTTTGCCATCGGGGATATTTTTTAATGTGAGCAACCCTGCGGTATCGGCCAAACCTCCGATAGTTGTATTTAAAACGCCCGCGGTTGCTCGGGGCAGTGGTTGGTTTGTTTTGGCATCTTTAACAATGGCCCTAAATGTATTTTGCGAATATGCCGCAACAGTATATAGCAGTGCTATGATCAGCACATATATTTTTTTCATTAAATTGTGTTTAAGTTAATACCGAATGATGGCCATAACGCCGTAAAAATGATATATTAACCTATTTTGGGCGGCTGCCAAACAGAAAGTGCCACCGACTGGATAAGCGGCTGGTTATAGCGGGAATAAACAACGGAAGCAGTTTGGGCAACAACAACCGTGTTAAAACTAAGCGGTTTTGAAACAATAAAGCCCACGCATGAACCGCAGGTAAAAAAGGGCGAACAGCCGGGGCATTCCTTTTCTTTCGCAGATTTGCCGGCATGTTCTTTTTGGGGAGAAAGCTGTGCACGGCAGTCATAATCTGAGCAACAGGGCTTAGCTGTAAGCACAAGTACAAAAACAGATAATAACAGGCACAGTAGTTTCACGGGGTAAAAGTAATTATTCATCTTCAATTACATCCCGAAAAACTGTTTTTTCATTTTCCGGTTATCATATCAATTTTCACTTCTGTAACGTTTTGCCAAAAACAACGGTCTTTTAATCATGAACCACATCCGCTTCTACTTCTTGTTTGTTTGCCTTGTGCTGCTGTTATCAGCATCCGGATCAGCATTCGGCCAGGACGCATTGCCGGCCAGGAATGATACCGCGGTTTATTCTTTATCCCCTATCATGGGCGAACAGCGCACACTCTGGATCCATGTTCCGGCAGATTATTACACTTCTGCCAACACATATCCTGTATTATACCTATTGGATGGTGATGCCCATTTCGGCTATGCCTCGCAGATGACAGATTTTTTGGCCGGGCATGATCGTAACCGCATTCCTGAAATGATAGTAGTGGGAATCGTAAACATTGACAGGCAGCGTGATTTCTCGCCGGTTTATGCCAAAAAGCCGAATGGCAGCGCCGATAGCACCCGGATAGTGCCAGATACGGGTCTTGGTCGTTTTGCCCGTTACTTAAAAAACGAGGTTGTACCTTACATAGATAGCCATTACCGGGTACAACCCTACCGGATTTTGGCAGCCCATTCGCTTGCCGGTTTGCCGGCCATGTATACTAAAGAAATTTATCCGCAGTTATTTTCGGCGACGGTTTTAACAAGCCCGGTGCTCTCCGGTCCGCTGGTACGTAACCTGGATGCTTTTTTAAAGGCTGATCATCCGCATAATGGTAAATTGTTTATTGGGATAGGGAATGAAAACACTTCGGCGGTTGATGCCTTGATTAAGCGGATCCGGGAGCAGGCACCAGGCTGGTTTGAATGGAGCAACGCACAATACTCCGGCGAAAACCATTTCACTGTACCCTACACCATCCTGTTTGATGGCATTAAATTCATTTACCGCAGCTGGTTTCTTGATTACTATGGCAACGAAAGCGTTACCATGCAGGATATAAACAGTCGCTTTGCCAGGCTATCTGCGGAGTTTGGTTATGCTATCACCCCTAATGAAGAATACCTTAACAACTGCGGATATTACCAACTTCGGTTAAAGCATATCGATAACGCGATAGGGATTTTTGAAGAGAATGTTAAACAGCACCTTGATTCATTTAATGCCTACGATAGTTTGGGCGAAGCCTATATGAATGCAGGCAACAAAACGCTCGCCATCAAAAATTACGAGAAATCCATCCGGTTAAATCCCAATAACGATGGCGGTAAGCAAATGCTCAAAAAGTTAAAAAAACAGTAAATAACATTTCTATTCGTTGCAAAAAGCCTGTTCAAAACAAAAATCATCCCCGGCAAAAATATTTTTCATTTTCCACTAAGGGTATCTTCAATTATGGCTGACTATATGTGCAAAAGGTTGAAAGATCAGCAACGATGGAAAACAATACCTACAATGTAAAAGAGCTTGCCCACAAATTAAAACAAGGAAGCATTACCCCGGCCGAAAAAATTTGGCTTGATGCCTGGTACCTTAATTTTAACGATGAGGAAGTTCTGCTATCAAACTCAAAACACCAAACTCCCGAACAGCTGCGGGAAAGTATTTTGGCTAAGATAACCGCACAAATGGAAACGCCGGCACAACCCGCGCGCAAAGTGGTTAGGCTATGGCGAAACATTGCCGCCGCTGCAGCAGTGGTACTGTTAATTACATTTGCCGCGCTTTACAAAAACGAAGTATTAAACATTGTCGATCCCGCCAAACAGGTTGAATTGACGGTAGCTCCCGGCAAGCATAAACAGATCAGCCTGCCCGATGGTACCCGCATCTGGCTTAGCCCCGGCACGCATATCAGCTATCCGGATAAATTCCGTGCTAAAGAGCGATTGGTAACATTGGAAGGTGAAGCATTTTTTGACGTAGTGCATGACGAAGACCATCCCTTTGTGATTCAATCCGGCCAGCTTAAAACCGTGGTATTGGGAACCAGCTTCAACGTAAAAGCCTACCCGGATCAGATCATATCTGAAGTTACCGTGGTAAGCGGCAAAGTGGGCGTGCAGGAACACAACCTGCCCAAAAGCCAGCAGGTTATCATGACGCCTAATCAGCGGGCTATCTACAATAAAAACAACCGGTTGTTAGTAAAGGAAGATTATCCCAACGCATCCGAATTTCTTGCACAACGCACCGGTTTGTTTAGTTATGATGGCGCGGCTTTGCAAACCGTTATTGATGACCTGTCATTACAGTATGATATCCACGTAACCCTCGCACCGGGTATTGCTAAAGCAGGTTTCTACGGCCATATCAATACCAACGAAGCCGTTGATAAAACCCTGGATAAACTTTGCGCCGTTATGGACCTCCGTTGGAGCAAAACCGGGAACGAATATCATCTGCAACCGCTGCCACCGGTCAATTAACTTTTTCAATTAAAAAAATCCCCCAAAAGGAACAACAACACAACAATTACAGCATTTATGAAAACTAACAAAACGGCATGGCCTACCATGCTGATTGGCAGAATAACGCGGCTCTCTGTCCGAACGGTGCTCTGCATATTACTGCTCAGTATAGCCCATCCTATTTGGGCCGATGCGCAAAATCCATTGGATAAACCAGTTACCATCAGCTTAAAAAACGAGCCCTTAAAACAGGCTTTAGATAAAATAACAGCAGCATGCGGCGTACGCTTCACTTATAATGAAACAGTTGCCAAAAGCACCATAAAAATCAGTATTGAAGCCAACAACCAACGCCTTGGCGATGTATTGCGCACCGCATTTGCAGCACAACCACTTACATTTACGGTGCTTGACCAGGAGGTATTGATAAAGTTTGACCCGGCGAAAGCAAAAAAGTCGGCAGCCGCGCCGGCCGACTGCAAATACACCATAAGCGGCACCATTAAATCAAAACAAACCGGCGAAACCATTATAGGCGCAAGCGTTAGGGTGGTGAACGGCAACATGGGCACATCAAGCAACGAGTACGGATTTTATTCGCTCACCCTGCCTGCCGGCGATTATCAGCTTTCGGTAGGCGCTATGGGCCAAAAATCGATGGTGATACCGGTATTATTAAGCAGCAACCAACGCTTAAATATCGAGCTGGAAGATAACGCCCAGCAACTTACCGAAGTAACCATTAAAGCTAAACCGGCCGGAGCGCGCGATTTGAGCAGCCCGCAAATGGGAGTTGAACACCTCAGCATCCAGGAAACCAAAAACATCCCGGTATTGCTTGGCGAACGCGATGTGATCAAAACCATCCAATTACTGCCCGGCATTAAATCTGCGGGCGAAGGCAGCGGCGGCTTTTACGTTCGCGGCGGCGCGGCCGATCAGAATATGATCCTGTTGGATGAGGCACCTGTTTACAATGCATCACACCTGTTGGGTTTCTTCTCCACCTTTAACTCCGATGCGATTAAAAACATCAGCATTTACAAAGGCGATATGCCTGCCCAATACGGCGGCAGGCTCTCATCGGTACTGGATATTAAAATGAATGATGGTAACAACCAGAAATTTGGTGTAAGCGGTGGCATCGGGCTAATTGCAGCCCGGGTTAATGCCGAGGGACCTATTCAAAAGGGCAAATCATCCTTCCTGATCTCGGCGCGGCGCACTTATGCCGATTCATTCCTGGCCTTATCAAAAGATAGCGTTGCTAAAAACAGCCAGCTGTATTTTTATGATCTAAATGCGAAAGCCAATTATGTTTTGGGTGATAAAGACAGGTTATTTCTTTCTGGATATTTTGGCAAGGATGTATTGAGCGCTGCCGATATTGCCGGTATAAACTGGGGCAATACCACAGCAACCCTGCGCTGGAATCATATTTTTAACAGCCAGCTATTCTCCAACACCTCGCTTATTTACAGCAATTACGATTATAAGCTGAACATTAAGCAGGATGTGAACGAGTACAATATCTACTCGCAAATCCGTGATTTTAACTTTAAGGAGGATTTGCAATGGTATGCAGGGCAAAACAATACAGTAAGCTTTGGGGTAAATGCTATTTACCATACCATTAAACCGGGCGAAATTTCGGCCACGGGCAACTCGGGCGTCATATCGCAGAGTCTGGAAAATCGTTACTCGCTCGAAAATTCGGCCTATATCAGTAATACCTGGCGGGCTACAGACCGGTTTACTTTAACTTACGGTGTACGCTTATCGGCCTTCACCATTCTTGGCTCGGGTAATTATTATACGGTTGATGGCGATGGCAATATCACCGGCGCAACGCATTACAATTCGGGCCAGGCAGTAAAAACCTATCTTAACCCCGAGCCCCGTGTAGCCGCGGCTTTTCAGTTAAATGATATCAGCTCATTAAAAGCCTCTTATGCCCGCAACGCGCAAAACCTGCACCTCATCTCCAACTCAAACGCGGGCTCGCCAACAGATAAATGGGTGGCCAGCACCAACCTCATCAAACCCGAACTGGCCGACCAGTTTTCGGTAGGTTATTACCGCGATTTCAACAAGCATAACTACGAGTTTACGGTTGAAAGCTATTACAAAAAGCTGCAAAACCAGATTGATTACCGCAACGGCGCCAACGTATTCACCAACCAACCTATCGAAACACAATTGCTTTACGGAAAGGGCCGGGCCTATGGTGCCGAATTTTTACTAAAGAAAAAAACAGGCAGATTGAGCGGCTGGATCAGCTATACGCTTTCCAAATCTGAAAAAATGATCGACGGTATCAACAGTAATCAATGGTACAATGCCCGGCAGGATCGTACGCATGATATTGCCATTGTAGCCATTTATAAAGCCAGCGACAAATGGACATTTTCGGCCAACTTTGTGTACTACACCGGCGATGCCGTTACTTACCCCACCGGCAAATACCAGGTTGACGGTGTAAACTACTATTACTACACCAATCGCAACGCCGACAGGATTCCGGCCTATCATCGCCTCGATCTGGGTGCAACCAAACAGCTCAAAAAAACAGCTAAAATGCAATCAGACTTAACATTTAGTTTGTATAACGCCTACGGAAACCCTAATGCCTACCGCATATTTTTCCGCGATAATAAAACTGATCCAACCCGTACCGAGGCTGTGCGCACCACACTGTTCACCTTTGTGCCATCAGTTACCTATAACTTTAAATTTTAAGCCGATGAAAAACACTATAAAATATATTATACCCCTGCTGATAGCAGCCACACTAAGTGCCTGCGAAAAAGCCATCGACCTGAAACTGAAAGACAGCACCCCGCAATATGTTGTTGAAGGCGTGCTCACCAACGAAGCGGGCGGCTGCAAAGTACTGCTCAGCAAAACCAAAAACTTTACCGACAACAATAATTTTAACGGAATTGGCGGGGCCACCGTAACCATTGCCGATGAAACCAATACCTATACACTCAGCCCTACATCTGCCGGCATCTATCAAAACAATACCCTAACAGGCACCCCCGGCCATACTTATAAATTAAATGTAAGTGTTGACGGCAAAACATTCACATCAACCTGTACCATGCTGCCGGCTGTTAAGCTGGATAGCATTTACCTGGTTAAGGATGAACTGATTAACAATAAAGACGGCACCCCGCGCAAATACGTAACCGCGCAATATCATGACCCGGCCGGGGTGAAAAACTACTACCGCTTTGTACAATATGTAAACGGTCGCAAGGAAGAAACCATTATGCTGGAAGACGACGAGTTTACCGACGGGCAGGACGTGAATAACAACCTGCGCTTCAGCAATGACAACGATAACCCGGCACGCGATATCCGCCCCGGCAATGAGGTAACCATAGAGATGTTCAGTATTGACCAGGCTGTTTACAAATATTTTTACAGCCTGAGCAATAGCGCCAATGGCGATGGCAACAATGCTGCGCCTGCCAATCCGATGACGAATATTAAGGGTGGAGCATTAGGATATTTTAGTGCCCATACGGTGGAACGGAAGAAGTTGACGGCTCCGTAAGCCCCCCATGACGGACGTATAAAATTCTGAAATAGCTGGTTCAAGCTTAGCGAAAACACAGCCAAACTCTATAATCGTGAAGATATTCTGTTTACGCGGTTATAGAGTTTGATGCGATTAAAAGCACACGTGGGTTACCCGATCACCCCTTGTTTAGGCTTTCAAAAAGCTCAGCGAAGCGCTTCGGGCTATCAAAAAGCTCATCTACTAAATAAAAGCCCTGCATTTCAGAGCTGGTGTGTTTTAGTAAGACAATTTTTTTATCGCCAAAAAAACGTTCATTGATCTCTTCTGCTTTAACGGTTCTTATATCTAAAGAAACTATGATCGGCTTATTTCCGAACAATTTAAATGTTTTTAAATTAAGTATATCGTCATCAATTGATAAGCTTTGTACAGTGTTATTAATATACTTTTTCCTTAAAACCAACGGCGAATAATAAAAAGCACCTATTGTTATAAGTATAGGCGGAGTTAAGATATAAACACAATTCCATGTAACGCCAACCATCATCATGGTGCATACTGAAAAGAAGATCAGGAAAGCAGGGCCCAACACAAAAATACTGATTGAGGTATCTTTCTGCCATTTTTCAAAAAACAAATCACCGGTTTGATTTACGGTCAATTCGATATTCATATGTACCACAAATATTATAAATCCCTTTTAAAAATCCCCCTTCTCCCATCATTCAAATATTTTCATAAATTTAGCATGTGCAAGATTACCTTTTATTCATCGATACCGAAACTTCGGGCCTGCCCATTAAGTGGGATCAGCCTTATTGTAATAACGATAACTGGCCCTACGCGCTGCAGGTATCGTGGATAGTGTACACCAAAGATGGCCGCGAGGTAAAACGGGAAGATCATTATATTAAAGACAATGATTTCACTATAAGCGAAAAGGCATTCAAGGTACACGGTCTTACTCCTCAATTTTTATTGCAGAATGGCGAATGGCGCAAAGATGTAATGACCAAACTGGCCGATGATTTAATTCATTTTGAGCCGCTGGTAGTAGGCCATTTCATTGAACTTGATTTGAACATTGCAGGGGTAGAGTTTTACCGTACCGGGATTCCAAATCCGCTGGATAACCTGAAAACATTTTGCACCATGCTGGCCACTACCAAATGGGTACAAAACCCGCAGGCCAAATACCTCCGCCTAAATCAGCTATACGAAGTGCTGTTTGGTAAAACTTTAGACAGGCAGCATAATGCCATTGAAGATGCTGAAGCTACCGCCGAATGCTTTTTTGAAATGGTAAAACGTGGTGATATTAATAATGACAGCGTGGAGCACCAGGAGGTTTACCTGCAAAAAATCCGTTCGGAAAAAAAATACCTTTTGCCGGCGGCTATCGTTTTAATATTGATCATCATTTTAGCTGTTTGGATCCATGGTTCAACGTCTTGAATTTTTAAGCAAGGTTGCCCCTTTTAACCTGCTACCGCAGGAGGTGCTGGAGGAAGTTGCAGATCAGCTGCAGGAGATCCGCTACAGCAAGGATACGCTCATTTACCAACAGGAAGTAACCAAAATGCGCGGCGTGGATATCATTGCTGAAGGCGAATACGAATCTTTTTTTTACGATAGTAAGCAAAACAAACGCCTGTTGGAACATCATTATCCGGGTTATTGCTACGGCGGCATTTCGGTATTGTTGAACCGCAAGCAATCCATCCGCACGGTTATAGCTAAAAAAGGCACCACAGTTTTCTTTTTACACCGCAAGGATTTCCGTTCGCTTTGCAAAGCTTACGAGGAGTTTTTTCAATACTTCACTTCCGATTTTGGCAAGCGGATGCTGAATGATGAGTTTGCCCATTTTTATAAAAAGCCCGCAACTTTTGAGGAAAGTTATATTGCTTCGGAACAACTGTATTCGCGCAAAATTGAGAATATCGAATACCGTGACATCGTTTCGTGCAGTGGCAGTACTCCTGTTTTTGAAACAGCCCGGCTAATGGCCAAACACAAGGTAAGCTGCATTTTTATCCGCGATGCGCAAGGTAAAATCGTTGGCTATGTAACCGATATCACCCTGCGCGATAACGTGATAGCCAAACAGGTTGATACCACGCAGCCGGTAGCCAGCGTAATGGATAACCCCATTGTTTGCATCAGCACCAACGCGTATGTTTATGAGGCTATTTTAATGATGTTTCGCACCAAAACGCGTTACCTGCTTATTAAAAACGGCGATGAGTTTGTAGGCAGCATCAGCAGGAACAAATTACTGGCCGAGCAGGCGCAATCGCCGCTGGTGTTTATCCAGTCGGTTAAACAGGCTATCTCAGTACAGGAGTTGAAACGTAAATGGGAATCGGTACCGCAGATGGTAACCCAATTACTTGGCCGCGGCGTTAATGCCGAGATTGTGAACCAGGTAATCACCACCATAGCCGATACTATTGCCATTAAAGTAATTGAAAGCGTTATTGAAACCATGGGGCAGCCACCTGCCAAATTTGTTTTTATGGTGTTGGGCAGCGAAGGCCGCAAAGAGCAAACCTTTAAAACCGACCAGGATAATGCCATCATATACGAAGATAAAGCCAACGAACACCGCGAACAGGTACGCGAATATTTTTTGAGCTTTGCCCAGCAGGTATCCGAAAAGCTTGACCATATTGGCTTTAGCTTTTGCACCGGCGGCTACATGGCCCAAAACCCCAAATGGACGCACTCGCTTTCCCATTGGAAACGCAACTATGAAAGCTGGATGACCGAGGCGGTACCCGAAACAGTAATCCAGTTCTCCACCTTTTTCGATTGTCGATACCTGTACGGCGAGGCCGGTATAATGGACGAACTGAAGGATTTTTTGGATGAAGAATTGCAAAAACCATTAGGTAAGATCTTTTTCCACCTGGCTAAAAATGCATTGCAGTACGAGCCACCGTTAACCTTTTTCAAAAACATCAAAACATTCACCAAAGGCAGCCAGGAGGTTTTCGACATTAAAAAATCGATGACGCCTATTGTTGATCTGGTGCGTGTGTATGCCTTACGCCATCGTATTTTTGAAGTTAATACCGGTGAACGTTTGAAAGCTCTGAAAGAAAAAGGAGTATTTAACGAGCAGGAAGCACACGAGCTCACGCAATCCTATTACTTTTTAATGAGCCTGCGCTTAAGAAACCAGGCCTCCCAAATTATCCAGGACCGCACCGAACCCGATAACTATATCGACCCTGATAAACTCACCAAAATTGAAAAGGTAGCGCTCAAAGAGATTTTCAAAACGATTGATAACTTCCAGACGAGGATAAAGCTGGAGTTTACCAATAATTTGTTTGGGTAAACCCTCCCCCACCGTCATGCCGATTACTTTTTCGGCACGACGGGCGGAAATAATGACCACGCAGCTTGTTGACACGCATTCACTAAGTTCGCCGCCTACCTATCCGGTGTCGTACTGAAGCAAACCCGGCATGGCGTAACCCATTACCCCACCACATCCGGCACGGTAAACCTATCCCTGTTAAGGCCGCTGCGGTTAATGATCATGGTAAGATCATGCACGGCCTGCCGTTTAAAAAAGGGGTATTGATCAAGTACACCGTTGTGTTTCAACAACATCATCAACACGTTCATTTTTAAAATTTTATTCCCCGAATCGTCGGCAACGGCATTGATACATTTCAGTTCCTCGATGATCAGATCTTCGCGTGGGGTATTCATGAGCAGCTTTATTTTAAGGTTATAAAAACGTGCTTTAATTATCGGGCTTAGCTGCCTGCCATCGGCACCAAAGGTTTCGGCAATGGGGCTAAACAATTCCAATGCTTTGTCGGTTTCGCCAACACCATACCAGGCCTCGGCCTGCAGTAAATTGATAAAGAAGGCAAACTGGGTTTTAGCTTCCTCTATTTCAGCGGTTTTGTAATTGTTTTTCACCATGTTCACAAAGCGCACCACTTTGTAAGGATCACCGCAAATAAGCATGGTGTAGGCACCCAAAATATAAAGCATATCGTTGGCGGCGCATGGTTTTAATTTAGCGGGGCTAAAAGCTGCTGAGAACGATAATTGATCGATACGGTTAAAAGCTTCGTGAGGAAAAATGCCATTATGCAGGAAACCATAAAAGGCCTCGAGGCAATTTACCGGATCAAGTGCCAGGGCGTCCAAATCATCCTGGCTAAACCTGGTTAAGTAATCTAATCGTATTTTCAACTCCTTTAAGTCGAGTTGAATAACGGCAATTATACCTAAAGCACTTTGAAGAATGATTTTCTGATCTGCCGAAAGTTCAAACCTTAGCATGGTTAAAAGCGTTTTTTTATGCGAGGGGTTAATCAGTTCGAGACTAAAAAAATAATCGAACATCTTCCCGCTGAAAACCTGTTTAAAATACTGCAACAGCAGTTCGTTTTCTTTCAGGGATGAACATTCGCGCTCCAGCAGGTTGCCTATAAATAACATAATGTCGGCTTTTTCGGCTGCGCTTAAATCAATGCCGGTAAGGTGCTCCAAACTATTTTGTTGCCCGGTTTTTATAGCAAATATCAAACACCACTTTAAAATAGGCAGTTTATAATCGCTATTGACAAAAGCATTGTTAAAGCAGGTTACAAATTGAGCATCAAGCCGGTTATCAGTGCCTGCAAGGATTGTTTTTGCTATGCTGTGCTCTAAAAAATTATTATTAAAAGCAATATGACACTGTAAGTCATGATCGGCACCTTCGGTAACTTCTTTTAAAATTCCAATCCCAAGCAAATTGCGATAGGCCTGGTTATAAAGCTTAAGTAGCTGAGCCGCCGCAGACAGAGGCACACTATATTGCTCCTTTTTAAAATCCATCAGGCTAACCAGACTTTTTATAACAAATACCTTTTCGGCGGCATTTCTACCCAGGTAAACATTATTAAATATAAAAGCCGATGATAATTCATACAAACAAACATTATCGAGGCTTGCGGAGGTAAAATTGCCGCGGTGTTGTTTATAGTAATATTGAAAAAATAAAGGATGACTGAGCTTTTCGGCCGTTTCGGGGCTAATATTGTTTTGAAATGCCGGGCTGATTTTTAAACAAAGCTGGCAAACCTCCTTATAGGTTAACAGGGGCACGTTTACGCGTTCGTTATTTGCGGTGCTGAAACCGGTAAACCAGGTGCTGCCATCAGCCTGAAGCTTATGGCGGTAATTTATCCAGGTTGATGAGCGTAAGGTTAAAACAAACTTAAGCCAGCCCTCGCTTTGATATAACGACAAGCCTTTTGCCAGGTAGTTTAAAATTAATTCAAACTGTTCGGCACCAAGCACATGTTCATCAAACGCATCAATAACCAGGTAAAATTTAAGTCCCTTATTTTGTTTTCTGTTTATCAGATCATTTAATTGCTGGTGGGTACAGCAGCCTCCCAGCCCAAGTGCCCATTCAATCAAATTGCGTCCGCTTTGCCAGGCATTAATCAGGGAGCTGCCGTTTATAAACAATACGGCATCATTACGCATGCCTGCGGCATTCATTTCCATTCGCTCTTCAACCCATTGGCACAGGGCCAGCGTTTTTCCATATCCGGCAGGAGCACAAAGTACAGTGCTTGTATGTGCCGAATGGATAAACTCATTTAAATGAGCCCCTACCAGCTCTCTTTTTATAGTGTAATGATAAGGAATACCAGACCGGTTCCTGATTGTTTGCAGGGTTGAATTTGTGACATTAGAGAGTTTTTTTTGAAAGATCTGCCAATCAAAATCATTAACTGCCGGTTCGGTTTCATCAGGAATCTTTATATCGCAAAAGGCCTTCCAGCTATTGTAGTTACAATATTGCGCAAGCACATCAAGCGTAAAACCTGATGGATTAAATCTGCTCAATGCAAACCCATAAATGCGTTTCAGCGTGGTTTCGCTTATACAATGCCTGGTTTTGTTGGTAACCAGTACCGATATGGCCCTGCAATCGGCAGGGCTGATGCTTTTAAATCCGGCTTCGGCAAGTAACTTCCTTTTTAACAGATCGTAATGGGGATGGGAAATAACTGTCATATATACACACGTTAATAATGCAATTCAAGTATTAACCGGTAAGTTTTTCTGCATTAGGGGAATACACGACTAAACCAATACTTTACACAAGATTTTCTTTTTAACTAATATTTAACAACCTTTTTAATAACACCCACCTTAGCAGTGTTGATTTATGAATAAGGGTTGCTACAATATTACGGAATTGAAAAAATTAAGTTGGGTAAAAACGAACTAAAAAATTCCTGTAAGTTGTACAGTTGTAAAATGAACAACAATGAACAGCAATTTTAAAAATGAACAGCATGATAAACAGTTATAACTATAGGTTAACCGTTATTTGCAAAAAGTATAAAATGTGTGGTTTTTATTGAGCAGTATCAGTATAAATATTGGTGATGTGGTAGGTTAAGGTACGATCAACCTTGCCAAAGTTATCTTTTAATAATTGCGATAACTTGTCATTATGCAATTTTACCGCAAGGAGTTTTAAAACATGAACAGCATTAGCTTCCAGGCATTCAATAAAGCTAAGGTATGAGATGATCATGATGGCCCCCAAATCCGGATCGCCGATGTTCCATTGAAAACCGATGAATGATTTTTCTAAAAATTCAATCAGGCCGTTAACATTTTCAAACGAATAGCGGGTGTTAAATAAGCAGTAAATCTGGTCCATTTTACTTACCTGCAATTCGGCTTGCTCAATGGTTGCATTGATGGCCGGCTTTATGCTTTTAAAACGTGCGGCATCAACAATATCAGGTAAGCGCTCAACCACGTGGGCCTTGGCGCAGTAAAGCCGGTTTAGATGCTCCATAAAAAATGATTGCAGCTTTTCGGCTCCGGGGCTTAAGGGTGCAAATACTTTACCTGATTCGTTTTCCATCAACAATTAATAAGGGTATTGGTTAGCGCTATAATAACAGCTAAACTTCACAATTAAATTAAATTAAATTACGAAGTATAGCTAAAACAGGTTTTTAATCTTTTTGCTTAGCGGCCAACCTCATCTATTTTTGCAGCCATACAAGCATCCAGGTAAGTTTGTTAAAATTAATTAAATATTTGTAAATCTGCCATTTAAAATAAATTCTAACTGCAAATTAATCTTTATGGAGTTCAATCTGGGCCGGCAGCATTATGTTTTTGCTGCTTTTTTATACCCGGCACCAAATCATCTTCTAATTCCCATCTCCTTTAAATAGCCTGTTACCGGCTCGTCATTAGGTTTTCTAAGTTAAAAAAGCATGTTTACGGGTTATGTCAACTGCAAAACTGCCGGCACCAGTACATTGCCGGGTAACTTCATAGCAAACCGGCAACGGCAATAAATTGCGTGCTTTTAACAAAAATTCAATATTTAGGTTTCAATATTGAAATATATGCAATAACCATGAACGTTAACGCATATTAAGGCAATTCATTTTATTCAATTGCATTTAGCACAAAACGAACGCGCAAAACCTGTTACCGGACTGCCGAGAAGCAGCCAATAACAGGTTAAAAAAATTAACTATAAACCCGCTTACTTACGCAGCGTAAAAATTATTAAAGCAGAGTTAAGCAAAATCAGCGCCGGCTGAATCAGGGTTGAAAAATTCTGAAGTTTTTCATTCCGGATAGCTTTCCTGTTTTGTTCGATGTAGATAACATCCTGGTTTTGCAGCATAATGGCAGGGTTGGTGAGTGCATTTACATCGCTCAGGTCAATTTCCAGTATCTGCGGATTAGCTACCCCTCCCCTAACAATTTTGATGTGCTTTTCGTTCCCTTTATCAGTTATGCCGCCGGCTTCGCCAAGCATGTCAATCAGGCTGGTGTTATCCCTTATCAGCGGATAGTTGCCGGGCCGGCGCACCTCGCCCAATACGGTTACTTTTAAATTGATGATCTTAACATCAATGATAGGGTTTTTGATGAGGTTTTTGCTGTACAAATCCTGGATTTTATTGGCAGCCTCCAACCGCGACAAACCGGCAACCGTTACCCGGCCAATAACAGGCAAGGCCACGCTGCCGTCTTCGGCTACCTCATAACTTTGCCCTAAGCCGGCCGTGCCGGTTGATGCCGCTGCCCCGCCCGTACCCGGCGATGCAGGCACATCATCAACAATGTATTTAATGTTTTGCAGGTTGCGTACCTGCAAAACATCCTGGGCTTTTATTTTATAAACATCGGTACTGCCGGTAAAACCGGTAATGGGTGCATTAGCGTTTTTACGCTCTAAAAATGCCTGGCTTTGTTTGTACGAGCATGAGCTGCCAAAGGCAGTCATTACACCTAAAACAAAAACCATTAATAATTGCTGGGGGAAACTATTCCTGGTCATCTGGTTTATTTGGGTTATAAAATTTGTGCGTTTTCTAAGTATAAAGCAACTTCCACAGCGTTTGGCAGTGCAGGTTGAGTTTTGGCGTCTTTTAGTTTTATGGCTTCAAAATGTGCAGCGTAGGCATCAACAATGTTTTGGCAGGTGTAAACCGTTCTTATTTTATGAGTGTTGTTAGCCAAAAAATGCTGATAGGTTTCGGCACTTTTTTCAACTGCCCTCAGGTGTTCGGCAACATCCATGGCTGTGCTGAAATAAAAGGCATCATCATTTAATACCGCCCTGTTAAATTTGTTGTCATGCGAGCAGATAAGACTGTTTGATGCCATGGCCTCCAGCAGTGATGGGTTTGTACCACCTACTGTATGCCCGTGAAAATAAAGGTTTGAATAGTAGCGCAGGTTGTTGAGCTTACCTATATTATAAATACCGCCAACAAACCTGATGCGCGGGTAATGCGCAAATTTTAGTTTAAGGTATTCGCCAAAATCATTATTGGCATTGCCTACCACCAGGAAAGGCCTGTGCCTGTCGGCCCTTAGTACACCGTCTAAAATAGTTTCAACGCTGTTTTCGGGTTCCATGCGGGCTATCAGCATGTCATAGCCATGGGGTTTCAGGTCATAATCGGCAAGTACGCTTTGGTCGGGCGTTTCAAACATCTCGGCACCGTATGGAATAAAGGTGGCCTCTTTTTTAAATTTATGACCCAGGTAGCGCTGAATCTCCAGCGAATCGGCGATCAGGTGATCGCTGTATTTTACAGCAAGGCGTTCGGCAAAATGCAAAAAACGCTGTACAGGTTTAGAGTATTTGGCCCTTTTCCATTCCAGGCCATCCATATTGGTAGTTACCACCGCATTACCCGGAAACAACCACGACCATACCGAGCTGCTGGTATAACCTAATTGCAGTATAATATCAAAATTACCCTTGCGCACATCCTTTATACAATTCAAATCGTAAAAAAACTGACCTATCGTACCCATTTTACATTCGGGGTCGTAGCAATGCCGGATCTCTACGCCGTTCCATTCCTTTTGCTGATACGGGTGATTATGCGAGTTGTATACCACAACTTCATAACCTTTCTTTACTAACCCAGCCGATAGGTATTCGGCACATTGTTCAAATCCACCGTAGTGGTTGGGGATACCTCTTGTTCCGATGATGGCAATACGCATAAGTTGTTTTCTTTAGATATTATATAAATATTAATTTCAAATTCACTAACTTTAATATTCTCACAAACCGAGATCATCAAAAGCAATTGAATGATTAATATTACGCATAAAAAGCCTTTTTTGATGCTTTTTTAAGGTACATGAACGGAATGAATGGAGTGAATGGATATGAACAAAACAAACAGCAATTCAATAATAAATTAAGAATAATACTATTTTACAATCTATTATTTATTAAACTATTTATATAAATTAGCATCCGCTGAAAGAAAAAGCCACTTGTTTTTGGTATTATACCGATGCGAAAAATTGTGGGAGTATTTCGGTAAATTCAAATAATTAAAAACGCCATTTAACCCTGAACATAAATGAGCAAAACTTTAAAGCTGCTTTCGCGCATCAACCTTAAATCGGTTATTTTTAATTTTAAATACTTTCCGTTTAAAACAGCCATTAAACTGCCGGTTTTAATTTCGAACAATATTTACCTGCACAAAATGGGCGGAACGGTTATGATAAACGGACCAATTAAAACAGCCCTGGTGCAAATTGGCTACGGCAAAGTGGGGATTTCTGATTTTAAGCGGGCGCGTGGCGTGTGGCAGGTTTTTGGCGATGTGGTTTTTAACGGCCGCGCCTTTATCATGCACGGCTGTAAAATAAATGTAGGTAAAAACGGCAAACTTACGTTTGGCGAAAATTTTAACATGAGCACCGAAGTTGCCATTGTGGCCGAAAAGCAAATAACCATTGGCAACAACAGCGGCATTAGCTGGGAAAGCCTGGTAATGGATACCGATTTCCATCATATTTTTGATGAGAACGGGCAGATTATTAATCACCCGAAAGAGGTTATTATAGGTGATAATGTTTGGGTTGGCTGCCGCTGCACCATTTTAAAGGGCGCTAACCTACCCGATGGAAGTATTATTGCGGCCGGATCATTAGTTACCAAAAAGCTGGTTGGCAATAACAGTATTTTTGGCGGGAACCCAATGCGGGTTTTAAAGGAGAATATTACCTGGCAGTATTAGGAAAGCTAATCGTTTTAAAATGAGCGTCATGCTGAGGAATAAAATTCGGCGACTCCGAAAGTGGAATGACATTTTTCCTTTTGTCATCCTGAGTAAATAAAAGCCGCGGTATTTGAAGGTGATATAACATTTTCACCTTTGTCATGCTGAGGAACGAAGCATCTTCTTAGCCCTGTATAGCCGCCATGCTTGTTGAAGAAGATCCTTCGCTATTGCTCAGGATGACAAACTTCTTTAATTATGTCATGGGTAGCCTGTCGAAGCATCGTGGGCGGGGCCTCTGCGCGCGACCCTTCGACAAGCTGCCATTGACACATTATGCAGCTATTTGGTTTTCAGAAAGTTGCATATTGTATTTTTTAGCCATTTTTTTCAACAATGCCATTTCTCTTCTCTGCAATTGATCTTCGTAGCGTTTAGTTCCTTCCTCAACATATGCGGTTCCTTTGGTTAATGTATTATAGTAAGCAATGGCCAACTTTCTGGCACCGGCTTTTATAGCAATCCCCGAATCTTTACGGCCACGGAGCTTTCTCATGAAACTACCGATAGCATTATTCTTACTATTCAATAATGACTGGGCACATTGTTTAAAGATCTGCCCGGCAACATTGCAAGGCATACCCCTGACATTCTTTTTCATTTTTCCGCTCCGATGACTTTTAGGGGATAAGGTTAACCAGTTTACAAAGCTTTTAACTGTAGGAAAACGGCTCATATCCACACCAGTTTCCCCAATCAGCCGCAATGCCGTATAATCATTTATCCCGGGAATGCTGGTAAGGTCAACACCGTATAAGCGCGCCATAGTGGCGTGAAGCCCCGGTATTTTTGGGGCATGATGCCGTACTGCTTTGGCTTTTCCTGTAACTACCTCTTCTTTATCTACACTTAGTTCGTCCAACAGGCGGCTAATCTCCCCGTCTATCTTTTTTATTTGGTTTTGGTGTATATCCCAAAGCTGCATGTTCTGCTCAAGCATGAATAAATAGGTATCATTATACCGGCCTTCCAATGCTTTTAATACTTTTTCACCTTTATATTTTTGAATGCGTTCATCACAAAGGCTAAGTAAATAGTTGCTGTCCCGGTTCCCGGATAATATAGCTTTGATCATATTAATGCCGCTGGTACCATGGATCTGGCTAAGTACCTCCGGAAGTTTGATGTTCATCAACTCCAGGCATTTCTGCATCTTGTTAACATAGGTACTGCCCATACTGATGATATCCAGGCGTTCCCGCACCAAATGACGAAGTTCCATGAACTTGCCCTGGGGGATAAAGCTATGTCTGAGGATGCCGGCAGAAAACAGCTTCTGGATCCACTGGCAATCCCTTACATCAGTTTTTCTGCCTTTCACCTGTTTGGTTTCTTTAGGGTTGACCAGGCAAACCAATATGCCAAGTTCTTCTAACAGAAAGTATAAAGCGATCCAGTAAACACCTGTGGCTTCCATTGCTACCTTTTTTACGCCTCTCTCTTTCAGATACACTGCACAAGCATAATAACTTGATGTGAAGGTTTCAAAGCTGACCACCTCTTTCCCATCAGGGGATACAAAAATCTGCTCAGCACCGATATCAATACCTGCAACATTTTGGTGGACTGTTTCAAAAGTCGTTTCTTTTGCCATAACTTTACTTTAGATTTTAAAATCAAGCAACTTATGGCTCAGGAAAGCGATAAATAAAAGGCACGCTGCCATACGGGAATACTGCAGGTAACAGTATCACCAAAATGCTTACGCTATTTCCTAAAGCAAATCTCAGGGGCGGGTAAATAACACCAAGAGCTAAACTGCTACTCTGCCATAAGTTGCTTTTGCAAAGTTCAGCATTCGCTTGTCATCTGCAATGCTATTATTTGTGCGCAAATAAACCCTACTCAGGGTGACAGGCTCACCCGCGTAACCTTATACATCCATCAAAGGTCATTATTTACCTAACCGGAATGACATTTTCTTTTATAATCAAAATCAGATTATCGGCAAAATAGCATCGCCCAAATCATAATTCAAATTTTCGTTCCGTTTGGCAATGGGCTTAGCCGGTACACCGCCAACCACGGTATACGGTGCAACATCGCGGGTAACAACGGCACCGGCGGCAACAACTGCGCCATCGCCAATGGTTACACCCGGTAAAATAATTGCGCGCGAGCAGATCCAGGCGTAATTGCCGATAGTTACCGGCGCACCTGTTTGGGCAAAACCGCTATCATTATAGTCATGGTGCAAAGTCCAAATCATCACTTCGTTACTCAGGTTAACACTATTGCCAATGGTTAAACCACATCGGGCATCGAGCAAAGCATCATGACCGATGATTGATCCATTCCCGATAGTCAGTTTCCAGGGGCTCCGCACTTCAAAACCACGGTAAATACCCGTGCGCTTGCCAATATTTGCTTTCAGCATCCGCAGAAAAAAAATTCTGAACGTATGAAAAGGCAAATAACCGATAGCCCCACAAGCTATATACAAGCAGGCTCCTTTTAGCTTGTTAAAACCAGTGGTCATTGAACCGGGCTGTTTTTCGGTTTGCTGTTGGTTGATAATATGTTGTTGTGCAATGTTCATCCGTTCGTGGTTTTATGCAACCTTACCTACAGTTACTACTTTACGATTTTTTAAAACTTTGCCCGGCACACCGGCCACCACCGAATCATCACCAACCGAGCGGGTTACAACGCTTCCGGCGGCTATTACGCAGCCGCTGCCTATGGTTACACCGGCCAGGATAATGGCTCCTGCCCCTATCCAGCAGTCGTTTTTAATAACAACTCCATCGCGCGATACACCCTGGTCTTTAATATTTACGTTGAGATCCGAAAAATTGTGATTTTCGGAAAAAACCTGCACTCCCGGACCGATAATTACATTATCGCCAATATCGATACCGCCCTGTCCGCCAAGGTAAGTACCGGCGTTGATACCGGTATTGCTCCCAATTTTAATCCCCTTACCTTTTTGCGAAACAATACCGGTACCAATCAAGGTGCAGTTACGTGCTATGGATACGTTATCCTTTATCAGGATCCCATCAAACGAGAGGGCATTAATAAACACATTATCCTCGATAATAAGATTTTTGCCTGCCGAAACCAGGTAGGCATGCCTTATTTTCACATTGCTGCCAATAAAAAGCAAGCCTTCCACATGTTTTAAAAACAGGCGCACCCAACTTCCGCGTAAAATCTGGCCTAACCTGCCCGTGAGGATCACTCTCAGATCTCTGAGGGTATAACGGCTTTCCCACTTATAATCGGGGTTGCGTTTCAGCTTTCGGATAATTTTTTCTACCAGCATAAGCTTCGGTAATTAAGGTTAATATTTCGTTAGCGGCTTTTTTCCACGAAAATTTGCGGGCCTGGGCAATGCCTTGCTTCGCTTTCATCTGATATAAATCTGCATCGGCCAACAACAATTCAATTTTGCCGGCCATGTTTTCTGCACTGTCCGGGTCGGCGTACAGCGCTGCTGTACCGCAAACCTCGGGCATGGCGGTTCGGTTTGAAACCACCACGGGCACACCACATTGCATAGCCTCAAGCGGGGGCAGCCCAAACCCTTCGGCGTACGACGGGAAACAAAAAACAGTAGCCCGGGCATAAAGCAGGTACAAATCATCTTCGGGCACATGCCCGGTGAAAATGATATCTCCGGCAAGCCCGTTATCGGCAATAAAACTATCCAGTTGGGGGTAGGCACCGGTGTTTTTTCCGGCTATCACCAGTTTAATATTGTGTTGTTTTAACAGCGCGAAAGCCCGCACCAACGTAACCAGGTTTTTGCGGATATTAACCCTGCCAACATACAACAGGTATTTTTGTGGCAATTTGTATTTGTCTTCTAACGCCTCGATAGCATCGGGCTGATACGATGAAAGTGGCTTAAACTTTTCGTTTATACCATGATAAACTACATCGATATTGTTTGAGCTTAGCACATTATGCTCAAGCATGCGCTGTTTTTCGCTGTTGGATATCGTGATAATTTTATCGGCCTTTGCCGCAAAGCGAATCATCTGCTTAAAATAAGTCACCTCGCCGGGGGTATAATATTCCGGGTGATCAAGAAAAAGTACATCGTGGATATAGGCTATCTTTAAAGCCAGCGCCGGCCAGGCACTGCCAAAATTTTGAAACAGCAGCACATCAATACCGTAAATAAAGGTCATTACGGGCACCAAAAACAGGTTCGAAAGCATGTTGGGAATCCCGGGTAAAAAAACCAGCTTTACGTAGATGGGGAAATGCAGTGAAGCCTGCTGCTTAAACTTATCGGTTATAAACAGGTAAAGTTCAAAGCGGCCATCATTATTTTTTATAATTTCATCAACCAGGTTTTTAACCACCACATGGCCGCTGGGCGGGCCGTCAAAATACCATTTGGCATCAATACCAACCCTTATTCGCTGATCGTGGATGTTGTTCATATTATAGGGCGATTAAATTTTCATTGGGTAATAAATAGGCGTTTCGTTTTTCGTGCATCATGATAGCCTCATCATAAATTCGGTTAAGCAGGTTAAGCCTGGCATCCCATTGAAAAGCACCGGCATTGGCAATTGTGGTGTAAGCCAGGCACTGTAACAGGTAAGGTTTTTCAAACAATTCGTCGAGCCTTTTTGCGATGTCGTTTACCAGCACCGGATACTCATTAACCGGCACCTTGATGCCGTTTTCGCTGCTGATTACATCGCCCATACCATGATGATTGATAGTAAGCGAAGGAACACCGCAACTCATGGCCTCAAAAACCACGGCAGGGTTATCCTCCGCTATGCTGGTAATGATGTGCAGGTGAGATGCTGCCATCATTTGGATGGCTTCGCTGCGGTTAAGCTGGCCATGCCATGTAATTTTTTCATTTAAACCAAGTTTGCCGGCGTATTGCTTTAGCTTACCGGTAAGCGGTCCGCAACCCAAAACATGAAGCTGCCAGTTGCTTTGCCTAACCTGTGCCAGGGCATCAAGGCATAGCTGCAGATTTTTACGCTCGATATGGGTACCGCACCAGATCAGTTGGATTACCCCGTTTGTAAACTTTGCTTCATTGAGCGAGATACTACCGATGATGCCCTGCTCGGACAAATAATAACTTTCGCGATCAAACCTGTTCATGATGGTTTGCTGCCCCGCCCGGGTAGCCGATATCAATACATCGGCATGCTCAAAAGCCTGCTTAATACGTGCCGAATAACCAAGCTGAATTTGATTGATAATATTTTTAAGCCCGAACTTTATCTGCGTAAGCAATGGTTTATTATGCATGAGGCATTTATCAATAACCATCATACCACCTATCGGCCCCCAAACCATTGGTTTGCCCAGGCGGTATAAAAAGCCCGGCTCGCGGTAACCTATGGGGCCAAGCTGGTGTACCACATCAATATCTTCTGTTACCAGCAACTGCCGGGCGGCTTTATAAGCTTCCTTTTGCCAAAGGGTGTAAGCGAAGTAAAAAAACCAGCCCAAACCGGCTTTATTGAGCAGGTTGATAGCCCTGGCCAAAGGCCCAGGCTGCACTTCAACAAAACGTACATTGGGCACTTCATTGTTTTCCAGAAATTTGCGCATGGTTTGTGTATCACCCATGTGATCGTCAGACATGCCGTAGAGCACCCACAACTCATGTTTAGATGAAAGGTTGATAACCGTATTCCATGCAGCGCCATATTCCGAGCCTTTGTATGGCGATATGGCATAAGCAGATATGAGGATCTTTTTTTTCATACACTATGCCTGTAGGGTAATTTGTTTACGAAAAGGATCTTTATAAAAGAAACGCCACCTGAGGCGGTTTAGATAATTAAACAGGCATGATAACAGGTAATTGATGCCGTGCAGATGCCTCCGCATCACGGCCAGTTCCTCTTTGTGCATTTTAACGGTATCATTACTAACGCCATCTGTACGCATACAGGCAATTACATGGTTGATGTATTGAATGTTATAACCCAGCCTTTTGATGCGCAAAAACATATCAAAATCCATAGCGATACGCAGGGATATATCATAGTTGCCTACTTTGCGGTAAACACAGTGCCTTACGA
Source organism: Mucilaginibacter celer (assembly GCF_003576455.2). NCBI lineage: Bacteria > Pseudomonadati > Bacteroidota > Sphingobacteriia > Sphingobacteriales > Sphingobacteriaceae > Mucilaginibacter > Mucilaginibacter celer. The sequence goes on along the minus strand of NZ_CP032869.1, from coordinate 1,102,705 downwards.
AGCAGCTGGGGTGCATAATGTACATGCCGAAGTTTAGCCAGCTCACCTTACTTTTTTTATCGCGTTCGGTTCCGTTGCTGCCTATTAGCCGGATGTTGCCGCAGCACACATAGTCGCCTTTTGCCACGTTTTTCATCATCACCTCAACGGCATCGGGGGTGTACCAGTCGTCGGCATTGATCATGCCTATCCATTCGCCGTTGGCCATTGAGATGCCTTTGTTAAAACCATCTCCAATGCCCCTGTCGGGCTCGCTGATAAATTGTGCTATGTGTTCGCGGTATTTTTCGATGATGGCCAGTGTACCGTCGGTTGATCCGCCATCAACAATAATATATTCAATATCCTTATAGGTTTGCCCTATAACGCTTTGAATGGTATCCTCGATGGTGTTTACTGCATTGTAAACAACAGTGATGATACTTACCTTATTTGCTTTGTAGGTGTGTTCCATATAGCTTAATTTTAATGAGCTGCTAAACCGGCAAGTTTTATTTTAACAGTTTCCTGCCGTGCTTTTAACTGATGTACAAGCACATGTACATTGATATAACTATAACCCAATGCCACCATCAGTATGCTCATTTCCATATTGAAAAATGCGGTTACGATATAGTTGGTAAGCAACAAACTGAATACACAACCTATAATAAAGGCTGAGAACATCCGGATTACAGGCTTGCCTGCCTTGTTGGCGTAAAGACGCCATTTGGTAATGATCAAGCCAAAAAATATGGTTATATAGGTAATAACGCCCACTGCGCCGGTTTTTACCAGTATGTACAGCCAGCCGTTGTGCAAAACAGGGATGTATTGAAAATCGGCATCTTCGCCAAGGCGCACAAAAGTTTTCAGGTCGATAAGCTTGCCAAGCCCACCGAAAATCCAGTCGCGCATGCCGCCTTCCAGGTATCCCCGCAGGGCCATGAACGATTCGTAGCCGCGGTAGCGCAGGTTAATATCCTGCTCGGTATTGTAGTTACCGATGCTCACTTCATTAAATGAGCCCATTATTTTGTTAATGAAAGTGCTATCTGAATCAACACTGAAAGTGATAAAGGGCAGCACGATCACCAGCAATCCGAGAGCGAAAATTACCGGGAAGATCCACACCTTTTTGATCTTGTCAATCACCAGCAGCATGATAAAGCAAAGCGTGATAATAAGGTAAGTGCGTGAGGCAAACATATAAATGCCAAAGGCATTAACACCCAGAAAAATATTGAACAACGAACGCCTGAACAAAGTGATATTAAACTTGCGTGTAAACAGCAAGCACGCAAAGGCCAGCGGCGGGGCCGGCGTACCCACAATACCGATAGCGTAATGGGCCGAATAAGGATCGGTAAGCGCCCCCAGGCCCATGTATGATATAGAAATACCGGTAACCACAAATGATACCAGCACACCGGCTATAACGATGGTTTTAAGGAATAGTTCAACCTCGATACGGCGGGCCAATACAATGCCCGAAAGCATGAACAATACAGGGATGGAGAAGTAGTAAAAATCCTTTACAATAAGATAAGTACTGTTTTGATAGCCCGCTATCAGCCCCAGCACAGCCGGCACAAATAATAACGTAAAGATCCCCGCCATTTTAAATACGGCGAATTGATGTTTTACCGGCGGCAAAATAATGAGCAATGCCAGCCCAAGCACGGGCGCCTGCATGTGAAAAAACGATACCAGCACCATAATTAAAAATAAAAGCGCATAAAATGCCTGGTTTACCTGCTGCATGTTTCTAACTCCATTTTATATGTATCGCGTACATAAACCGCCGGATTGCCGGCCCAGATCTGCTCATCAGGAATACTTTGAAAAACCACCGAACCTGCCCCTACTATCGAATTTTTGCCGATGGTAACGCCTTTTAGTATGGTGGTGTGTCCGCCTATAAAAGCGCCGTCTTTAATAATTACAGGCTTGGTACGAAGCCCATCCAGCCGCTCAGGAATATCGTTACGGGCTTCGGCATAAAGCGAGTGGAAATCCGTATCGTAGATTACGGTATTGATGCCGATTTTTACATGGTTGCCTATCTTTATTTTATCGTGGCAGATAAAGGCTACCGAGGTGCAGCCCACATAATCGCCAATGCTTAACTCGGCACCTTTGGCCACTACAAAGTAGCACTGCTGCTGGCGGCCACCCATAGCATGGTATTTACCGCTGTTAAACCAGAATTTTTTGCCGATACTGAACTGCCCCTCCATGTTAACATCCAAAATGGGGATGCCGTATCCAACAAAATCTTTATTGAATTTCACGCCATTCAAGTGGAATTTAAAAGTAGTAACGGCATGCGAGTATCTCCGCGCCATGCCGAAATACATTACCCGCAGGCCCCTGTAAAATTTCCGGATAAGATATGCTGTTGCCATGTTGCTACCTGTTAAAAATACCTGTGGCGGTACGGTTAATGATACGGTTGGTTTGGGTTGAAAAAACTATTCCCATAATTACAAAAATGAGGGCATTGGCTATGGGGATCCCGGCCACACCTATCCACTTACCCATTAGTATAGATAGCGGGATGTTAATTACCGATGTGCCGACACCCAGGTAAAGCTGCAGCTTGATCTTCCCTATCCCGTTTAAAAACTGCACATGAATTGCCTGGTATATCAGTGTGATAATATAGATACACATAGCGATAGAAAGGCTAAAAGGTACCGATACACTTTTGCCAACCCACACATCATACACCCAGGGCGAGATAGCGGTAAGCACAACGGTACACAAGCTTAAACCAATCCAAAGTTTATTGATGCGGGCGAGAGCGTTTTTAATCCACTCAAACTCGTTTTTAGTGAAAGCCTCGGTAAAGGCGCTCCAGAAGGGCGTGATCACCACCACAAAAAACATCAGCACTACCGAAAATAAACGATAGGCGATATTGAACGTAGTAACCTCTTTAGGTCCGAATAACTGGGTGATCACCATATTATCCGATTCATACATTACCAGTGCGCAGATCTGGATAATGAAAAACGTGCTTCCCACGCTCAGCATCTGCCTGGCGCTTTTAAAGTTTATCACGCTGATGGCGGGTGCCAGTGACCTGTAATCGCCTTTAAACGCCAGTATGCTTCCCCCAAGCAGTACCAGCAAAGGCACACCCGCCATCACCATCACCAGCCAGGTTAAAGAACCCGGCACCAATTTTATAAGTAACAGTATAGCTATCAGCGAACACACCTGCCCCACCAGGTTTAACTGGGCCGTTTTTGCAGGCTGCTGATTGGCCGCCAATACCGTATTGATTAACTGAATCACAAACTGAAAGCAGAAAAAAGCAAAGATGATGAGCACTATATTGTTCAGGGATCCGCTGCCGTCATCGGGTACGTTTAAAACGCTTGTCCATTTTATAAAAGGGTTTATAAAATAAAACACCACAAACATCAGCAGACCTATAACCGCCATGATAGCATAGGTTGAGCTTACATACACCCTGCCTTTTTCGGTTTGGTTAAGTGCAATGGCTTCGGCAAGCTTGTTTTTTAAGCCGTTACCCAAACCCATATCAAACAGCGCCGCCCAGGTTATCAGCGAGCTTAAAGTAAGCCAGATTCCGTACTGGGTAGGATTAACATACCTGATAGTAAGCGGAATCATTACCAAAGTAATAACCACGCTACCTACCTTTAACAAAACCGAGCGGAAAATATTTTTCCGTGCCCTTACCGAGCGCTCATGGCCTTTGTTAAAAAACCGGTTAATATTTATTGTTAGTGCCTGCAGCATATTGGGTTTAGGTTACTGACTATTTTAATTACCAAACATTCATTTTAATTTTTTTTAGCCACTCGGCCACCTTGCTTTTATTATCATCATAAGGCGATCCGTAACCATAGCTGCCATAACCATGTCCGTAGCCGGTAATGTTGTTGGTACGCATTTCGATATCATTTACAATGAGGTACATGTGTTTGGCTTTCCGGGTTTTGTGCAGATCATTAACGATACCAAGCTGTGTTTTAAGCGTATAATTTTGCCTTACCACATAAAAAGTAACATCAACAAACTCCTCGATGATGAGCGCATCCGAAACAAGGCCTACCGGCGCAGTATCGATAATCACATAGTCGAAGCGTTTTTTCAGGTCGCCTATCAGGTTTTTAAGCCTGTCGTCCATCAGTAACTCGGCCGGGTTTGGTGGTACCGGGCCCGATGAGATATAGAAGAAATTCGGGTTATTTTCGGATGGATTAAGCAAGCAATCAACACAGCCATCGGGCGAGATCACGTAATTGGTAAAGCCATATTCATCATTGGCGCTGCCTATGTTTTTAAGCAGTTTGGGTTTGCGCAGGTCCAGTTCCAACAGCACCACCCGTTTGCCGGTTAATGCTATTGAATTAGCCAGGTTAAGCGATATAAATGATTTCCCCTCGCCGCTCATGCTGGAGGTAAACATAATTACGTTAGAGTTTTTTGTATCGGTAACGTACTTTAAACTCGTTCGCAAAGCCCTGATCTCTTCGGCTATGGTTGAGCGGGCATCATTGTAAACCAGCGATTTTACGCGCTTTTCTCCGCGACTTATCTCACCAAATAATGGTACACTGGTATGTTTATCAATATCGGCCTTGGTATTGATGCGGGTATTCAGCATTTCCTTAATGCTGATACCTGCTGCCGGGATGCAGATGCCTGCCACCAAACCTATCAGGTAAAGCAATGATTTTTTAGGGGCGAAAGGCTTTTCGTCGGCATCGGCATTATCCAAAATGCGGCAGCTTGAAAGCGTGGCCGTTTGCGAAATGGCCGTCTCCTCACGCTTTTGAAGCAGAAAGAGATACAAATCCTGTTTAAGGCTTTGTTCGCGGGCATAATCCAAATAAATACGTTCTTTAGTGGGTGCACTGGTTATTTTATCTTCAATACCGGCATTCTGTTTTTTAACGGCCGCCTGCGATACCTGCAAACTGTTGCGATAGTTGTTCAGGCTGCTCAGCAAAGCCTTACGGGCAAGTTCAATCTGCTGATCGAGGTTGGTGATCACCACGCTGTTATCGGTAAGTGTCATCCTCAACTGTTCCTTACGCAGCAGCATTTCGTTATAGCCGTTTATAGCGGTACCAAAGGCCATATCCTTGGTAATTAACGAGCTTGGCACTACCTGCGGGTTGGCAGCGTCGCTAACATATTTAAACAGATCATTTGCTATAGCCAGTTGCACCTCGTTATCATTCAGCTTATTTTGATAAGCATTGGCTCCCTCAATCAAAGCTTTCGACTGAGCGTTGATATCTGAGATTTTGTTTTGAACCTTATACTGCTCCAGGTTTTTTTCAACCTTGCCAAGCTCGGCCCCTACTACAACCAGTCGCCTGTCTATAAACTTCATGGTGCTATCGGCAATGCGTACCTTGTTGGCCAGGTTGTTTTGCAGGTACACATCCATTAGTTTTTGAAGGATAACGCGGCCACGGTCGGGGTTGCTGTAGCTTAGGTTGAGATCAATTACGGTGGCCTGTTTATCATCAAGCCCAACGCCAAGGTTCTCGTCCAGGTCTTTTTCAACCTGTTTAGGGGTTTGAATTTTTACCTTGTAATCGCCTTCGGGCTTAAAATATTTTGTTTTATGAAAGGTGAGGTTATACTGGTTGAGACTTACGGGTTTATCAAAAGTGCCGGCTACATCTTCGCCGCTTTTACCGTTAATCAGCCTGAAAGTATTGCTCCCCAAAACCTCCATCGAATATTCGGAAAGTTTAAGTTTATCTGTTTTGTAACCGATATTAACTGTAAAGGGTGCATCTTCAAATACTTCAACTTTGCGGAAGCCATTGTTATCATACACATGCATATTTAAATCGAGCAGGTAAACCACCTTTTTTATCAGGCTGCGCGATTTAAGCACTTTTACCTCGTTATCGGCATTGCTTTTAATATCAAACAACGAAGCCAGATCTGAGTTTACGCCGTTGGTGAGCGCTTTGGCCGGAGTATTCTTATCATCCTCAACAATAATTTTACTGCTGATATTCCATTTGCTGGGCTCGTACTGAATGTAAACAAACACACCGAGCACACACACAATTATCCCGATAAAGAAAACATACCAATAATTGAGGCAGATGGCGACAAGACTCCGAACATCACCGGGCGTTTCCTCTTTTTTGTACACAAAGTCGATCTTGTCGGCTAAAAGGTCCAATTTATCCATATTAACATTTATTAAAATGCCAACAATCACGATAAAGCTATTTTTCCATAAGGCAGAAATAATAAGCAGCTACAATGATCAGGGCAACAATTTTTACTTGCTATTATTTGACCGAAAGTTAAGGCAGAAAAGCCGTTTTTACCTTGCAAATGAATGTTATGAACAAAGTGAACGACTGAATGATAATGAACGGAATGAACGGATGGCGGGGAGAGATTGGAGGTTGGAGATTAGAGGTTAGGGGGATATTACATCTTATAAAACCCAAATTTAAATTATATTATAAAGGAGCTACCAAATTAATATTTAATTAATCATTTGATGCAGGGTTACATTTAATATGAACCGGTATTAATGGATAAACTGCTTATTAATGTGGACGATTAAAGTGAATAAAAAGAAATGGCTGCTGATTATACTACTCTTAGTTGCATTGGGTATTGGCACCTGTAAACTGGTTAACAATATGAGTGAGCGCCAGGTACAAACCATCACCTTCAAAAATTGCACGGAGAATTATTATTACAGTACTAAGTGGCCCGATATGGAAGGCGAAGAAGACTATGCTGCCAGGGGCAGATTGGCCGTTTGCCTGTGTCAATCTTATTCAGAAAAAGCAGACACCGCTATTGCCCGGAAAATAATGGAGATTTATAACAATGATGGTCGTCATATTCTATTCAACACGTCTCAGGATAAAAATTATAATAAACTCGATTCGGTGATTAAATACCGGAAAATGGTGTTCGATACCGTGGCACAATACGACTGATTAATTTTGCTAACCCTTGCCCCGCCGTTTCCCATTCCCTAACTTTGTATTATGCCGGGTACCCAAAATATAAAAGTTGCTGTTGATGCCGTAGTTTTCGGATATACCTCAAAAGAGGGTTTATCTGTACTGCTTATTAAACGCAATATTCAGCCTTTTAAAAACAGTTGGGCCCTACCCGGCGGACTGGTACGCAACGATGAATCGTTAGAAGACGCTGTTCAGCGCGAACTTCGTGAGGAAACCAGCATCAGCATCAGTTACCTTGAGCAACTATACAGCTTTGGCCAGCCGGGCCGCGATCCGCGTAACCGGGTAATTTCCATAACGTACTACGGCCTTGTACGACCGGATGCCTTCGACGTAAAAGCCGATACCGATGCCAGCGACGTAGCCTGGTTCAACATCAAAAAACTGCCTTCGCTGGCTTTTGACCATACCACCATCATCAGCGTAGCTCATGAGCGCCTTAAAAGCAAAATGCTTTACCAGCCGGTAGGCTTTGAACTACTGGAAGAAAAATTCCCCTTCTCCGAACTGGAGAAACTCTACCTCGCCGTACTCGACCGCCCCTTCGATCGTCGTAACTTTAAAAAGAAGATCACCAAATACGGTTTCCTGGAAGAAACCACCGAAAAACAAGCCCTTGAAGGTGCCGGAAGGCCAGGCAACCTGTTCCGCTTTAACGAAGAGAAGTATTTTTTGTTGAAGAAGGAAGGGATTAGCTTTGAGATATAAGATCGCGATTTTTCTGCTATTGGGTTAATTAAGGCACGCAAAGGCGCGGGGGCGCAAAGTTTTTTTGTGCATTTACGGAATAGCCTGTCCCTTTAAACTTATCAAAAGTCGTGCGCAAAGCCCCGCCCATCATGCTTCGACAGGCTCAGCATGCCATCATTAAAAACACGTTGTCATGCTGAGGCACGAAGCATCTTCTACAACAAGCATAGCGGCTATATAGGGCGAAGAAGATCCTTCGTTCCTCAGGATGACAAAGAGATAAATGTCATTTCATTTTCGGAGTCGCAGGACTTTATTACTCAGCATGACACCCCATTTTTGCCCTGGTTACTAATTTAAAACACTTTGCGTCTTAGCTCTTTTGCGTGCTTAAAAATCTCCCCCCAACCAACCATCCACAAAAAACACTTTGCGTGCTTAGCTCCTTTGCGTGCTTAAAATCTCCAACATACATTTAACAACTATTCACAAAAAACTTAGCGCCTTCGCGCCTTTGCGTGCCTAAAAATCTCCGTCATCCATAAAAAACACTCTGCGCGCTTAACCCCCCAAACAAAACCCACCCCTCCCCGCTTTAGCTAAGCATCAATCGCAAAAAAATAAAAAAATAATTTGCGTATTTAAAACACATATTTATATTTGCGTATAATTAACACAAAATACAAATGAAAACCGCAGTAATTATAGCACGCTTTCAAACCCCATACCTTCACGAAGGCCATAAGGAGTTGATTGCACAGGTTAAGCAAAAACACGCCAAGCTGATTATCTTGCTGGGTGTAAGCCCCATTAAAGGCAGCCGCAAAAACCCTTACGACTATTACACCCGCGAAAAAATGATCAAGAAAGACTACCCCGAAGTAGTTGTTCTCCCCATAAGCGATAACCCGAGCGACAAGATCTGGTCGGAGAATTTGGATAACCTGCTGAAAAGCGTTTTCAGCGCCGAGCAGTTTTGTTTATACGGCAGCCGCGATAGCTTTATCCCCTACTACAGCGGCAAGTTTGAGACCGTAGAGCTACCCGAGCATGGCGATTACAATGCCACCGAATTGCGTAAACAATATGCGGATAAAGTTTTTGATTCGAACGATTTCCGGGCGGGGATCCTTTACGCATACTACAACCAGTACCCTAAAGTGTACCCTACGGTTGATGTGGCCCTGTTCAGGAATAACCGCAGCGAGATATTGCTTGGCAAAAAGGCCATCAACAATAAATGGCGCTTTGTGGGCGGCTTTTCTGATCCGGAAGATGCCTGTTACGAAGATGCCGCCAAACGCGAGCTTATCGAAGAGTGCGGCGAGATGCAAACCACCGCCATGCAGTACGAAACATCGGCCAAAATAAATGATTGGCGCTACCGCAGCGAGGTAGATAAGATTATTACCCTGCTGTTTAGCTGCGATTTTATTGAAGGCGAACCACAGGCCCAGGATGATATTGCCGACCTGGCCTGGTTTAAACTTACCGATCTGCCATTGATGATAAAAGATGGCGCGATAAGCGAAGAACACGTTGATTTGTTTAATTTCATCACCAGCAAATACCAAAAAAACTAAAGCCATGGATTTAGAAATATCAAAACCAGAAATAATCTCACTACGGGATTTTGAAATGCCGCCTATGGTTTATAAATATAGAGATTGGAATAATGACTCACATAAAAAAATTATAACACAGAGAGAAGTCTACTTTGCAGCTCCCAATCAATTTGAGGATGAACTTGATTGTAAAAATCCAACAAGATGGGATTTACTCACCGAGGAGGACATCTTGAATAAATTTTACCGAGATTCTCAATATAAAAATCCCCAATATACAATTGAACAACACATGGAGTATGCAATATATTGGTCAAATAACACCCAAGTTAGAAACAAAGATTTCATTGCGCAAATGCAACAAGAAAGCTTCAACCAATATTGCGAACGGACCGGTGTTTTAAGCCTTACAGAATACCCTTGCGAAACAAGAATGTGGGAAAAATATTCAAGTATGTACACTGGCTTTTGTATTGGCTTCGATACAAAACTTATGCTCCCACAAATTTGCAATTCGGGAGGCAAAGTCATTTATCACGATGAGTTACCAATTATTCATCCATTTCCAAAACATTCTTATATAAATCAAGCATTGCTACAAGTATTTAACAAACACAATAAATGGAGCTTCGAAAAGGAGTACCGTGCTTTCAAATTCAGATTAAATCCATTTACAAAAGCGGAAAGAATATCAGTAATCCATCCTGATGCCGTAAAAGAAATCATATTAGGTTTTAAAATATCAAAGGAGAATGAAGACTCATTATTATCTTCCATTCCAAGCGAACTAAATCATGTCAAAATAAAAAAAGCGTTTTTACAAAATGATAGAGTCGTAGTTGAGAACTACCTTAAAAACTAAAGCCATGAAAAAGGAAAATCTGATCCTCTTAGCCGACGCCTATAAATACGCCCACCATAAATTTTACTACCCCGGCACCACCCAAATTTACAGCTACCTGGAAAGCCGCGGGGGTATGTTTAATGAGACCATTTTTTTCGGTCTGCAATATTTTTTGAAGGAATACCTGCAAGGCCCCGCCTTTAACCAAATTGATTTGGATGAGGCCGACGAGTTTTTAAAACAGGTTTTTGGCCGTAACGATGTGTTTGATTGCAGCAAATTTCAATACATACTGGATAAATACAACGGCCACCTGCCCGTACGTATCAAAGCCGTAGCCGAAGGCACCAGCATACCCACCGGCAACGTGCTCATGACCATCGAAAACACCGACCCGGAATGCTACTGGCTCACCAACTTTTTAGAAACTTTGCTGATGCAGGTTTGGTACCCCTGCACCGTAGCCACCCTAAGCCACGAGGTTAAAAAAGTAGTTACCCGCTACTACGAAGAAACCGCCACACCCGAAGCTTTTGGCGGGATAGGTTTTGTGCTCAACGATTTCGGTTTCCGCGGGGTGAGCAGCGTGGAGAGCGCCAAACTGGGCGGTGCCGCGCATTTATTAAGCTTTATGGGAAGCGATAATTTAGCGGGATCAAGTATGGCCCTTAAATACTACCACGCGCAAAAAGTGTACGGGTTAAGCATCCCGGCTACCGAACACAGCATTTGTACCCTGCTTGGCCAGGAAGGCGAGCTGGAGGTATTTAAACATGTGCTGCGCAGCTTCCCTACCGGCGTTATTGCCTGCGTGAGTGATAGCTTCAATATTTTCCGAGCCTGCAGCGAATACTGGGGCGAGGATTTGAAACAGGAGATCCTGAAACGCGACGGCACCCTGGTGATCCGCCCCGATAGCGGCGACCCGGTACGTACCCTGCTCGAGATTTTTAACATCCTGTTTGATAAATTCGGCTTTACTACCAATGCCAAGGGCTACAAAGTATTGCCGCCACAGGTTAGGGTGATACAGGGCGATGGCGTTAACTACACCGAGATAGGCGTGATATACGAAGCCCTTAAAGCCAACAACATCGGCGCCGAAAACCTGGTACTGGGCATGGGCGGCGCGCTACTGCAAAAGGTTGACCGCGATACCCAAAAGTTCGCCCTGAAATGCAGCGCCGCGGTAATAGATGGTAAAGAGGTTAACGTAGAAAAAAGCCCTACCGAAATGGATGCCAACGGCAACATTACCACAAGCTTTAAAAAGAGCAAAGGCGGCCGCCTGAAACTGGTTAAAACCAACGAGGGCTACAAAACCATCCACCAGGATGAACAACCCGAACTGGCCGACCAGCTCCAAACCGTTTTTGAAAACGGCCATATTGTGAAAGAATTTACCTTTGAGCAGGTAATTGATACCTTGCAGAATCAGTAAACTAATAGCCAACCACTAATCCAAAAGCTTTAGGCCTTGTGCATTCAGCTTTCAGCTTAAAATAATGAAGAAACTACTTTTTGCCATAACCGGATACGAATACCTTGCCGAAAAAGTGCTTGCCCTTGGCCACTGCGAACGCGGAGAAATTGAAGTGAGCCACTTTACCGATGGCGAGCGCTACCAGCGCATCCTCTCCAATGTAGAAGGCCGCGAGGTACTGCTGATAGGCGGCACGGTGAGCGATAGCGCCACCCTCGAACTGTACGATCTGGCCTCATCGCTGGTAAGTTATGGTGCCGATTCGCTTACGCTGGTGATCCCCTACTTTGGCTACAGCACCATGGAGCGCGCCGTTAAACCCGGCGAAATTGTGACTGCCAAAACCCGTGCCCGCCTGCTCTCGGCCATACCCAAATCAAACCGGGGCAACAAGGTAATGCTGTTCGACTTACATAGCGAAGGCATCCAGTACTATTTTGAGCAGGACCTGTACCCCGTACACGTGTATTGCAAGGATATCGTAATTGAGGCAGCCACCCGTTACGGCGGCGACAATTTTGTAATGGCCAGCACAGATGCCGGCCGCGCCAAATGGGTTGAATCATTAGCGAACGATATGGGCGTAAACGCCGCCTTCATCCTCAAACGCCGCCTAAAAGGCGACCACACAGAAGTAAGCGCCATCAACGCCGACGTAGCCTGCAAAACGGTTATTATATATGATGATATGATCCGCTCGGGCGGCAGCATTGTAAACGCGGCGCTAACCTACAAAAACGCCGGTGCCGGTGATATTTATGTGATCACCACGCATGGTTTGTTTGTAAATGATGGGATTGGGAAGTTAAAGGCTTGCGGGGTTATTAAGAAGCTGATTTGTACCGATACGCATGTGAATTGTAAGGATTTGGAAGGGGATGACTTTGTGGAGGTGAAGAGTGTGGCGGGGTTGATTTGCGGGTGAGAAGAATGCTAAATACTCTGCAAAATATAAATATTTGGAAATGAATATTAATTATCTAATTTAGAACAACTTGATACAAAAAACATATTTAATTATCATTAAGATAATATTGTAAATTAAATAAAAATGGCAAAGAAAGAAGGAAGTATTAAAGGCACTTCTAATAAGACAGAAAACAAGCGTGAGTTAAGGCCTTATCCAAGAATAACTTTAGAAAAGTGCTTAATAATCGGAAGAAAGATACGGGAGTTAAACGGAGGAAATCCTTGGAGTCCCAAAGAGGTGGGAAAGGCGATAAACTTGTCCATTACTAATAATGACTTTGTTTATTATGCCGCATCATCCAGAGAATTTGGAATCACATCGGGAACGAGACATTCAGAAACCATTAATATAGAACCACTCGGTAGAGAAATAATCTATGCCGACAACCCAGTGGTAGAAAGAGAAAAAAAGATAGAAGCTTTTCTAAGGATTCCTCTTTTTAAAAAGGTATTAGATCATTATAAAGGTTCTACTTTACCTGAGATGACCTATCTAAGTAATACTTTAGAAAACAAGTTTAAATTAAATCCGAACTTCCATAAGGAGTTCGCTGAATTATTTAATCAAAATTGCGTAGACCTCGGTATAAATAATTTATCTAATTTAGATACACCATTAATTAATACCGGTAATGTTGCAGATACGGAAAAAATTGAGGTTGTGTCACATACACATCTTAGCTCAACCGGAAAAAAAGGATCAAAAAGAATTTTCGTCGCCATTCCCTTTAGCGAGAAAAATCCGGAACGTCCATTAGGTTTTTTCAAAGAAGTTTTACAAAGTTTAATAACTCCTGCGGTAGAAAAAGCTGGCTTTGAAGCTTACACAGCAAATATTAAGGGCAGTGATATAATTCATTCAACTATCATTAACGAATTATTAGATGCCGATTTGGTGGTTGCCGACTTAACAGATCACAATCCCAATGTATTGTTTGAACTTGGAATGCGAATGGCTCTTGACAAGCCTGTTGTAATAATTAAAGCTAAGGGTACTGGTAATATTTTCGATGTTGATAATATGATGAGATACTTTGAGTATAATCCAGTGTTATGGAAGTCGTCGATTGAAGCGGATATTCCAGAACTGTCTGATCACATAAAGGCAGCTTGGGAAAATAAAGGAAGCACTCAAACGTACATGAAACTTCTTAGGCAGCGTCAATAGCGCTTCCTCTATAGAAAATAGCTAATCATCGAGTTTATAACTTCCGAATCATAAAAGTTGATAAGATTATCCAAGAGCAAGAAAACTTAATTTCTTCGCAATTTTAAAATAAAAACGAACCTAAATTTATTATCATGATCAATAAAGTACCTGTAAAAAAGCTAATTGAATTTGGCAGATTTTCTGAAAGAAGACAAACAACTTTCGCGAACAAGCTAAAAGTTCCAAAGAAAATTGATTTAGACGAAAATAGTAATGGCGGTGATTATTGGATACGAAGTACCAGCGGGTTAGCTCGCGCATTTAAAGAAAACAGTCCATCGGTCATAAAAGAAAAAATTGAAGACCTATCAACTGATTTTGAATCGACAGAATTCAACAATACAAAAATAATGTTCAAGCGAAATCTTGAGATACTCCACAATTATGAAGACTTCGATTTTTCGATTTGGCGTCCATCTAATGATTTAAAATTTCTTTCAAAATCAAACTCACCCCTACTTATAAAGGATGTACCAATACAGATTCTCCCTCATCATATATTTTCTTTTAAAAACAAAGGCGAACTTTCAGTTGGTGGCATTTGGTTTGTTGTCTGGTTAGAAGGGTTCAAACCAAGTGATTTAGGTACATTTTCCGATGCGCTGTTCAGATACATATCACATCTTTATTCACGAGAGCATAAAGTAAATCCTACTTACTGCATAATTGTGGATGCTCTGAGTAAAGAAACGGTAAATTACCAGCAAGTTTTAGAAGGAAAAATTCCATCATCACTTAATACGACAATCGATAGGCTCAAGAAATACCTATAAGTTCCGGCTTCCCCCGCTGCCGCAAGCGTCCTCGCTTGTGGCCCGCGTTTAGGTATACAACATGCTAAATCGCTCATATAACTTAGCATAATGACCACAAGTGGGGATGCTTGCAGTAGCTTTTGAGTATTTGACACTGGCTTTTTAAATAAAGAAAAGTTAGAATGTAGATTTAATATTATATTTGATAAACAACCATCCGCTATGCCTACTCCTGATCTTACCAATATTGAAACTCTTCTGAAGGAAGAATATTTTCATCTTCAAAATACGATAGAATCTTTTGATAGCAAAAGTATAACAATCAAAGCTTGGAGTATTTCAGGTAGCCTTGTTGTTATGGGAGCCGGATTTACAGATAAAGGAAGTAACGAGTTATTTTTAGTTGCGTCTTTTGCATCATTATTATTCTGGTATATTGAAGGTATTTGGAAGGCTTTTCAACAGTCTTTTTACGACCGCGTTTATACAATTGAAGATCATTTTAACGCTGAAATAAAAAAACCGATACAACCTTTACAGCTAAGTCATTTTTGGAGCAAAAGATGGCATGGTAAATACAAAAAAGGCACTTTCAAAGTCCTCTTTTGGCCACACGTTATGTTACCGCACGTATTTGTATTTTTAGGAGGGATCGCTATTTATCTTCTGGCAACTTACCATATCATTAACCTTCGTGCGAATATTTAAACAACAACAATCTAACTGGTGGAAGTTTAATTCTCGCTGGCGCACGCGTGCCGCGTGTGCCCCGCATTTAGGTCTACGCTAACTGGCGCCAGTATTCAGCACAAGTAGAAGCCTAAAATATTCATCAAAAATCCAAGTTCATGCAAAGTAGATATACATACTTTATCCGGAAGTAGCCGGACAGTTAGGTACAAAGACTACATTGGATAGAAATGTACATCCGCCGATTGTCAGCAAACTGCACTATCAATTTGATGGCTGGCTCGGCGACTATCTTCTTGAATGTTTTCCTTGTTTTATCTGTACCGAAAAATTAATGGAGTATCTGAAAAGTTCTGATTTAACAGGTTTTGCGGATTGCGAAATCAGTAAATCGGAGCAGTTTACTGATCTTTATCCGGATAGAATCTTACCTGTATTTTATTGGTTAGTAGTTAATGGCGATGCTAACAACGACTTTTCTTTATCACCGAATGCATCATTATTAGTTTCTGAAAACGCTTTGAATAGCCTTAAAAAGTTTCAAACAACGAATTGCGAAATTGAAAACTATTTTAATTGACGCTAATTTGAGAACCCCCAACTGGCGCGAGTATGCAGCACAGGACAAAAGCCTGGCTTACTCGAGACTTTCTAAGCGATAAAGGTCACGAGTACCCAATCCCTCATATCCAGTCTGCAAACCCGCGTCGGCTGGGGACAGCTACCAATTCATCCTGCTCATTGCTGCCTATAATAACCGCCATACCCAGCAGATCAGGGAAGTAATGGCGGATGCTAAAAGTAAGTTTAAGCTACTGCACATTTATCGCATCTACCTCAAAGTGCAATGTCTGTTTCATTTTAGCATTTGCACTACCTAATATGAGCGTTTTTCCCCTTGCCAGCCTGTTGAGCGCAGGAACTGTTCCCAGGTTAGGCTATTTGGATTTACGCGTCGGCTCCATAACCAATCGCGATCTTTGCTGAAATAGCCATATTCAACAGCGTATTCCACCATCCCCAGTGTTTCTTGCAGCAAAAGCTCATTTGCCCCAAATTCAGGAAAATGCCGGAGGAAATCCTCACGCGAAAAGGCTGAACTGTACACTGCCTTCTTTCCGGTAACACGCATAAAAGTATCAACCATCTCGCGGGGTGAGATCACATCGCCTATTACCGGTAAGGATTTGCCAGAATACCTGTCCGGATCTGATAAGATCTCTAAAACTGCGGGGCCGGTGGCAGTAAGGGGATCGGCAAACGGCGCCCGGAAATCTTCCGGGAGGTATATAGGAAATACAAGGGTATCGCCGTGCTGATAAGGGGTATAAAATTCAATGAGGTTTGTATAAAAAAAGGCCATGTAGATAAACGTGCTTTTAATTGGAAGCGTACGTATATATTCTTCTACCCGTGCCTTATCCGTAAAATGGGGAGCGAACTTTTTTCCTCCTGTGATCTTATCTACATTTTCCAGGCTGCTGAATATCAAATGTTTTACACCGGCCTTCAGGGCGGCGTCTGCCAGCTGTTTACCCAATTCAAACTCGTGGGTTTGTGGAGGGGCTATACCCGGTGTCATCATGAAAACAGCATCAGAGCCGAAGAATGCCCTTGCATATTCGTGCTGATACCCTGCGTCAAGCGGCAGGTTAATGAGTTCCGCCCCCATTTCTATTAAGGCGCGTGCCTGCGGTGAGTCAATTCGTCGGGTAATACCGCGTACGCGGTATAGCCCGCTTTGTAAAAGCGTGTGCGCAGCACTGTATCCCTGCTTGCCCAAAACACCAGTTATGGTAATTAGCGGTTTGTTTTGTAACGTAGAGTCTTTACTTATGTTAGCCATCGTCATCTGTAATTTTGTACTATAATAATTATAGTTGCAAAACTATTTATAGCTCTGTACATTTGCAATAACTATCATTTTCGATAGCTCAAAATACCTGGCATATGAAAATAGAATGCATTGGCGAGGGTGTTAAACTGAACGATAAGGTTTATCCCTGTACGGTAAGCCTGGCAATGGACCTTGTTGGCGGGAAATGGAAAACAGTGATCCTGTACCATTTAAAATCGGAACCTAAAAGGTACAGCGAACTTTTAAAGGAAATGCAGGCCGTAACGGAAATGACCCTAAGCCTGCAACTAAAGCAACTGGAAAAGGACGGTTTGATTACAAGGAAGGTATATGGTAACAAACCACCCGTAAAAGTGGTTTATAGCTTAACGGATTTCGGCAAGACCTTCATTCCTGTACTGGAGGCTATCACGGCCTGGGGGAACCAGGTTACAGAGCAAAAAGGTACATTCGTCAGGAACTCTCTTTGATTACTTCATTCCCTACTGGTCGAAGTTTAGCGCAGGCATAACTTCGTCCTAAATTCATGCAAGCATTCTGCTTGCGCGTACGGGATATTTTACTTCCAACTATATCGGTTATGTAATTTTAGCTGAAACTACAAACATCCCCATCAACATTCTCAAATCGAGAAAGCCAATTAATCAAAATGACATAATTTCAAAATAACCAGCAAAATAAAAAACGGTTTACCGAGGCTTCTAAACGCGTTTTTAATATAAATAACAAGCCATGGCATAACTATAGCAACTGCATCCTGCTGTAAAAATACCGCAGCAATTAAGGATGAAGATGAACACTGATAAAGCCCATCACCTCCGGCCCTTTTGGCCCGAAAAAGAGGCTGATGCGAATGCCCGTAAAAGCGTAAAAAATCGTATTGAGGCGTTAGATGATAAGTTACAGCGCATGCTGCTCTGGAGTAATATACTTACCCTGTGCGCCTGTATCCAGGTAATTTTTACCATCAGCAGGCTTTACGGGAGTTTGACGGGAGGGCACCCCGTGTTATTGGCTGCTACCCTTATCCTGATTATGATCATGCTGGCATTATACTTATTCTTTGTATGGAGGGGTATTGTTTACCGGGATACCGGCAGCACCGATATAAGAATCAGCTACCTGCAATACCGCATTCAAAAAATAACCGGGCAGGTTAAACTTATGGCGGGTTATCTTTCGGTGTATTCCGTTGTAATTGTTATTTCAGGTATATTCTTTTATGTGGATATTAATAATGGCCTTACAATACTGTTCAAAACCACCGCCCCCGTTACCATGCTCATGTACCTGCTTGGGTTTTATTTTATTACCGGATTTGTAAAGCAAAAGCGAAAGCTATCAGCAATTAAAAAGCAGCTTGATCATACCGAGCCACAGACTGATCTTAACTCCCTTTAAATTAAATATTTATATTACAACTTTGGGTACTAAACAAAAACATTTTAAATTAAATATTTTACTTCGCTTTAAACTTCGCCACCAGCGCCCTGGTATGCTCATTAGGCACCAACAAATAAGCCCGCTCCGCCCACTTTGCTGCATCCTTTTGCGCGGCATCATCCCCCGGCAACAACTCCCTGAAAGCATCTGCAACCTCAAACAAAAGCGTAGCCACATTACCCGAATACTGCCTCGCGGCCAAAAGTTTCTCTTCGGCAAAACCCGGTATTTTAGTACTATCCTGCTGTCCGCTTAAAAACGGAGCCATTACTTTATCAAACAACTCTTTATCTTTTTCACGAGCCAACAAAGTATCAACCGCCATCTGTTTCACAGCCAAACGGTTGCCTGCTTTTTTTAGGCCATCGGTAAGTTGCAGTTTTCGACAATGGTACAGGGCAGCATGGTCGGCAGTTAGTTGGGCGGCTTCGGTTAGTAGCGGATACAACTTTTCTTCAATAGCCAAAGCCTGCAGGGCTGTTTGCCGGTCGCCGGCTTTGGCGGCATCGCCCCAGGCAAAGTATAGGGTATTATCAAACAGATTGTTGGCCACCTGTTTTTGTTCGTCATGATCAAATACATTAAGATTTTCAGCAATCAACGGCACCGCTGCCGACCATGTGCGTCCGCAGTTTTTCAACAGGAAACGAAGCTCTGCGGCGTTCATGTCTTGCTTTTTCAGGGTTGCTACGTAGGCGTTCAGTATCCTGGCGTTATCCAACTGTACCGCTGTTCGCGCTTCCAGGTAAGTATGAAAGAATGATTTACTGCGTTCGCCACCGGCAAATCGGGCGTCTAAAGCAGATAACCTTAGCGATGTACTGTCACTGCCCAATGCCAATTTCGCAGCCGCAATAAATTCATCGACGGGCATATAGTCGGTACGTTTACTGCGCAGCACGCCTTTAGGGTCGAGGTAAAGCCAGGTTGGGTATGCACTTATGCCGAAGGCTTTGGCAATTGCCGGCCCCTCCCCTTTTTCGGCATTAAGGCGGTAGCAGATAAAATTATTGTTGTAAAACTTACCAACTTCGGGCAGCGGAAAAATCTCCTTCTCCATGCGCTTGCAGGGGCCACACCAATCGGTATACACATCTACAAAAATGGGGAGTTGTTTTGCCTGGGCCGTGGCCAGCAATTGTTTCCAGCTTCCGCCCAAAAAACGGATGCCGCCTCGTTGTTGCTGCGCATGTGCAGGGCGCAACAAGCTTAGTAATAGGCAGAAACAAAGTATTTGTGGTTTCATATCGTAAAGCTACTATTTTTGGGCACAGGTTATTGATCATCCTTCACAACAACACTATTCAACCCCACCAAATTACCCAACGCACTACCCAGCGTATTATTAAAATAAGCATACACGGTTTTACCCTCCCCACGCCACTCATTAATATAAGCCGCATATTCGGCAATAACATCATCGGCATAATTGCCTCGATACCCTGCTTCCGGTCCATGAAACCTGAGGTAAACAAAATCGGCAGTGGATTCGATAAAGGGTGGAGCCGATGCCTTCATATCATGCATAACTATCGCCACATCATTATTTTGCAACAACTGATAGGTTTGCTGATTATACCACGACGAATGCCTGAACTCAACCACAATGCGCCATGGCGATTCCCGGTTATATTGCTGAATAATGGCTAACAAAGCTGCCAACTGCCCGAAACTCTCAAAGCGGGTACCTGGCGGTAATTGGATCAGCAGGCAGCCTTTTTTATCGCACCGGTTAATAACCTCAAAAAAGCGCTCTACATCGGCAGGCTTAAAAGCAAGGTTTTTATTGTGGGTGATCTCCTTCCAAAACTTAAAGGTAAACCTGAAACCGGCAGGCACTTCGGCCGACCATCGCGCTACAGTTTTACCCAGCGGAACTTTATAAAACGTACTGTTCACCTCCAAACTGTTAAACAACGACGCGTAAAAACTAAGGCGGCTTTTATCGCGCCAGGCCTCGGGAAAGGCCAGCTTATTGGGCACCGGCAGTACGATATTGCTGGTGCCCAAATAAAAATCGCCGCGCATACGGCTCACGACAAACCCGTCACCGGCACATCCTGATCGGCCGGTCCATCATTTGCTTCGGTTATTTTGCTCAGGTTGTATTGCATCCGGCCATTATGTTCTTCACCCTTAAGCAGTCCTTTATTGTGCAGATCGGCCAAAACGGTTTTGGTAATGGCGGTAAGCTGCTCATCGGTAATGCCGGGCTGCAGGGTTTCCAGTTCATTAATCACATCAGCCGCCGAGCCCTCGCCTATTTGGGCCAGGGCGAAAATTATTTTATTCTGCTGCGTATCCTGTATCTCGAAATGTGCAGGGATGTATAAAGGTTTATACTCTTCGCGAAATTCTTCATCACTTAGTGCCATAATTGTAGTATTTAAATAGATGTATGGAGTTAAACAAGCGGCGATGGAAAGGGTTTTTGATTTGGGATTTCGGATGTTCGATTTCGGATTTACTTTTTGGGGATTTCGCCGATTTTGACCGTTGATTTTTTTGATTGCGTTGATTTCGCTGATTTTTTCACTGGGATTACTCCGATTTTTTAGATGATTACACAGATTATTTTGATCGCACTGATTAGTGTTACCCGGCATTCTGTGAATTCATTAATTCCCCCAAATTCCGGTTCAGACAATTTATTGGATTTGCCTGGCATTCTGCCCATTCATTTAATTCCCCCAAATTCCGGTTTGACTTGTCCTGCTATAGGTTGACACAAAAGTAGTCAGCAATGGATTATACATTAAGAAAAGCGCTTGCCATAGAAGAATATTTGGCGGGCGGCACAACATCAGCTAAATTAGGGCAGAAATACGGATTCGGAAACGCGAGCGTATCAAGATGGGTTGTGGAAGAAAAGAAAAAGAACAATAAAATAGCGCAAAGGGCAGCATCCCTTCAAGTGGCAAAAGAACGGGAGGGCATGCCAGAGGACATCAAGGCCTTACAGGAAGAGTTACGTAAAGCCCAATTGAAGATCCATCTACTGGAAGCAATGATTGATATATCGGATGAGCAGTATGGCACCGATATCAGAAAAAAAGCTGGCCCCAGGCAGTCATGAAAGTAGAACAAAGCCAGGGTTGTAGCTTATCCCTGTTATGTTCACTGTCTGGGTATTCGCGCCAAGCCTATTATAAGCGACGTTTATTGGAAGAGGAGGAACCCATCAAGGAGGAATTGCTGGTTCAGCAGGTTATCGGCTACAGGGATTTACAGCCCCGTATCGGAGGCCGTAAACTATTCTTCCTTATGACCCCTTTTATCAAGGCCCATAAATTAAAAATGGGTAGAGATCACTTTTTCAGGATGCTGGGCAAGTATGGCTTGTTGAACAAAAAGCGGCGTGGTAAACCACAAACTACTGATTCCAATCACTGGATGAAGAAATATCCCGACCTGATCAAAAACATGGTCCCTACGCGCTCAGAACAGTTATGGGTAAGTGATATCACTTACCTTGAACTCAGCAGTGAATTTGCTTATCTGAGCCTTGTAACGGATGCCTATAGCCGTAAGATCGTTGGTTTTCATGTTAGCGGGAACCTTACAGCCGAAGGCAGCATATTAGCATTGAAAATGGCTATTGAGGGGCGTCAGAATAAAGAAGAATTGATCCATCACTCAGATCGGGGAACGCAATATTGTTGCCACGATTATATAAAAACACTACAGGAGAACAACATAGATATTAGCATGACCCAAAGCGGGGATCCAAGAGACAATGCGATTGCTGAGCGGGTAAACGGGATCCTGAAAATGGAACTACTAAAGCCATCGTTCATAGATATTGAAGATGCAAGAACTGCTGTGACACAGGCAGTCAATATTTATAATTACTTACGCCCTCATAGCAGCATATCGATGTTAACACCTGCACTGGTACATACCAGAAAGTTTAAACTCAAACGCCTCTGGAGGAACAATTATAAGAGTAAACCTGCAAAAAGGGAGGAGACAGCCGGGTAGTTATCAACAACAAACGCCCGTTTTTAAAAAGAAAAAAAGAAGCAAAAAAAGAAAAACGTGTTAGGATGTGGATAACGCTACGCGTTACCCACATCCTAACACGACAAACAAACAATAATTATCTTTATTTTTATAAAATCACTGTCAACCTTTTTTAGGACAAGTCAGTTCAGACAAACATTCTGCTAATCCTAAAATTCTGTAAATTCAGATTCAGACAACAAACAATAAACGCGAACCAACCGGTCCGCGTTCAAAATTATGTTGCAATATTTATGGTATCGGCAATTAAACTGTTGATGGGCTGCGGATGATACCCAGTAAAAAGGATATCACAGCTATCACTAATAAAGTATGTATTAAACCTGTTGCCGAGTAGGCAAATACGCTTATCGCCCAACCTATAATCAGGATAACGGCGATGATATACAATAATGATCTCATAGTAGTATGTATTTAGTTTGTTGTAAAATACATCGTAAAAACCGTGCCATAATTTTACAGTATCAAAAAATATTATTCTTTAAGTAAAATAAATTAAATAATGACTTATGAAGTATTATGGCACCATGCTTGCATGTTTAAATAAATACCACCAGCATTATGAAACCTTTTTTTATTACCATAGCCTACAACCTGCACCTGATAGTTTTACCCGAAAGCGAAGCCCATATAGACGGGCACCCGGTACTCACCTACAGCTACAGCATTTTTCGCCGCGAACCGTCGGTACTGAACATCTCCGAAAACTATGATGCGCTTTTGCAAACCACTAAAAAAAATAATCCCAACTATTTAGGTCATATTAATTTTGAACAGCCCGGAAAGGTGTTCAATTACATTGCCGATGGGCATGAGGCTCTATCACGCGCCGAAGTTGAGGACGTGATTGAAGAAATAAACCGTTACCGGGATACGCCGCAATTGTGGTCGATTTAATAACGCTGATTGTTTTGGCCATATGAATGCGTTTGATTATGTAGGTTTGCAAAGCCTAAAGCATAAACACATGCCCGATAACCAGAGTACTATTACCAAACTGATTGCTTTTAAAGAAAGAGATAAATTTTCATCATCAGCCTGGGAAGAGCGGGGATTAAACCCATCTCCTGATGATGAAATGAGCCATTACCTGCAACAGTTTTTTAACGATTGCGCTGCCGGTCTTGCTGATGCTGTAGAAAATGAGGCATCGCCCGCTAAATTAAAATCGTTGCTGAAGCGTTACCTTGGCAAGATAAAATACCGCGATTACGATACCGAAGAGGGAGAGTTTATATGCGACCTGTTTGAAGAAATGGCGCATATAATCGGGGTAAATATCAATGATGATTTAAACAACTGGCTTCACGGGCGCACGCTGAACGTATTGTGGAAATTAAAGAGCATATTTAACAAAACCAAACCAGCCGAAATACAATTTACCTCCTGCACCGGATGCGAAGTTGAGCTGGAAACCCACATTATAAGCAAACAAGAGGGGATACCGGACCAGGGCTGGATGATTGTACGGTGCAATAACTGTAACGAGTTTAACCTGTTATCGTTTGGCAAGGGTATAAGACAAATTCAGTTTATTAATTATGGATGGATTGAAACGCTCCCGCCCGATAAATTCAATCACACACAGGCTTTAACAAGGCTTCAGCAGGTGCGCACCTACAGGAGGTAAGCCATCCGTATAAACAAAAAAGGGACTATTGTTTTAAAACAACGGTCCCTTTTTTATTTAAATCAAATTTTATTTAGTTGGCAGTACCAATTGCATAAAAGTAACAATACTACTGGCCTCGTACGATTGGATATCGCCCGTTGGCGTGCCCACAGCATAATTGCGATAAGTAAGATTACGTCCGTCGCGGTTGCCCCAGCCGGTGTTAACATTGGTTTGGATCCAGCTTAGGTATTGGTTTTGGCCACCGTCGTTAATCAGTTGCATAATATACTGGGCAAAAATGGCTTTCAGCACGCCTTGCTCGTTAAAGTCGCCCTCGGCCGGGAGGATGCCGTTGGTGCACATGTTGTTTTTAACATAATCTGCATATAGTTTGGCATCGTTAAGGTACGCCGCATCGTTGCTTTGTTTATACAGCGCCATAGCTGCGCCAATGGCCGTACCCGAGTTATAGGTATAATCCTGCCCACCCGGCGGGTTGTTGCCTATTTTATTATCGTTCACCTTGCCCGATGCATCAACCAGGTTAGTTTTCGACCATGTGTAGATCATTTTGGCCTTATCCAGGTATGCAGCATCTTTGGTAATGCTGTACAGCTTCATAGCCGCAATAACCGTAGGGAAATTGATACACGAGTTTTTGCCGCTGTGCTGAAAATCCCAAAACATGCCGCCCCCTGCAGCATCGTACGATCCGTTCCAAACCCTTTCAAATCCCGATTTTGCCTTTTCAAGGTAGGTAGCATTACCGGTAAGCTGGTTGGCGCGGGCCAGGGCTATCACCCACCACATCATATCATCATAAATAAACCAAACGGTGGTATTGTTCCAGTTATAGCCATCGTAGTGGTTATAGTTACCCTGGTAAATGTCGCTTATTTTGGTAAGCTGGGCTGGTGCTTTGGTGCGCTCGTAAACGTTCATGGCCATATCCCAGTAAATGGCCTGTGTCCAGATGGCGGCTACGCCACCCTTTTTAGTGGTGCTGAAGTAAAGTTTGTTATTGGTATCGTAAAAAGCATTATTAAAGGCGGTGTAAGCCAGGTCGGCATCGGCGCTGGTAAATCCTGGTTTGCTGTTGGTTTTGCCGGTATCGGTTTTTGGAGCATTTACCGGGTTAAGCGATTTGCTCTTACTGCAACTCGCGATAGTGATTAACAGGCTGAGCGCTAAAATACAGCACGTTTTTTTCATAGATTATAAATATAGGTTTGTAAACAGGTTTAATAATTTTTGGCAGATAGCAGTGCAATAAGGAGCCTCCTAATTATCGATTAATTGCTGTCGGCAAAACAATGATAAGGCAAAAAACAAGGCCTTGTATAGGTTTTAACCAGCAAAAAGTTGTTAACCCTAATTTTAACCGGGCTATTAACCGACTACGGCCAGCAGGTACATATAAAAACAGAAAAGCAGGAAAGTCTCCTCTACCGGGGGAGATTTAGAGGGGGCTTTTTAAAATAACCCACCGCCTGCCGGGCCAGCTCGCCATGATCTTTATGCCAGGCAGTTATAGTTGCCGGATCAAAGTAATCAATATCAAAACTCTCGATAGATTTTGTTATGTTGCCGCTGATGTACCTGCAAAAATACAATGCATGCACAGAGGTATGCGGCTGCGCGAAGGGCCCCGGCAGGCGGGTATAAAAATTAATTAATTCAACCGGTTCTACAACCAGGCTTGCTTCTTCCACAAATTCACGTTTCAGGGCCGATACCGGGTCTTCGCCAACATCAACCCAGCCGCCGGGGAGGCCCCATAAATTATCATCTGTACGGTGTTCAAGCAATATTTTGCCTTCGGCATTAAACAGGGCTCCGTTAACGCCAAATTTGGGCGTGGCATAACCCAGGTCATTGTTAAAGCGCTCGCGTAAAATTTCGGTATCTAAACCTGTAAGCTGGCTGTACTCATCGGTTGCTATGGCCAGCAAGGTTTGGTAGCGGTCCAGATCGAAGGGGTTCCGGGTGTATTTGATGCCGGTTTGTGCCAGGGCGTATATTTTTTCGAGCAGATCGAGTTGGTTTTTCATGAGATACCTGCAATATCGGGCAAAATAGTTAAGCGGCAAATAAACAGCAGTAAACAAATTGTGAAGCCTGGCGATATTACTGCTGGCAGCGCAAAGCTGTTTTGTTATGAAGATTTGATGAATGTTTGTAACAAAAAAGTTGCAATTAATTAAAGTTGTGTTAACTTAGCCGTATAAATAGTGAGCGCCTTGCTCACGATTTGTGATAAGGTTTAGGTTTAAATCCCCACGCAGCGAGTGCTGTGGGGATTTTATTTTTTTAGGCCTTAAGTGTTTTGCTGATAGATGCGTGAACGCGTGTTGCAGATTTTTAGGCACGCAAAGACGCGGAGACGCAAAGGTCTTTTTGTGGATGGCTGGTTAAGTGCTTGTTGGAGATTTTTAAGCGCGCAAAGGTGCTGAGACGCAAAGATTTTTTGTAAATGGTTGGTTAAGCCCTTGTTAGAGATTTTAAACACGCAATCAATGTGTTTTATTTTGGACAGATTTTATCAGCGCAGCTGTCTTTTTCGCTGCTTCGGCTTCAGCAAGCTTGGTTTTGGCTATTAGTGTATCCAGTTGCCTGTACTTTACCGAGCCAAACTGGTACTCTCCTGCTACCGGGCAATGGCCATCGGGGCACATCGTCCAGTTTAATTCGTTGTATGTTTTGTTTTTATCGTAGCAAACTATCATAAAAGCGTCGCGCAGTTCGGCTTTAAGATCAACCTTGCCTGGCCTGGCGTTTTTTGCTTTGGGTTTGGATAGTTTGACAACGAATAACTGTTGGGACAGAAGTACTTCCCTGGTTTTTGATGAGTGGGCGATGGAATCGGTGGGGAACCTTTTGGTTGTTGAGGCCTCGGAGCTGTTGCTGCTTAATAGTTGAAGAATGAGGCTGAGTATTAATATTGGCAACAGATTTTGATTTCTTTTTACGATAGATTTCATGGTGATAAGATTTGTGGAATGAAGATATGATATAAACGGATACTTTCAGTACCACAAATAAAAAAACAGGTAAAGTACCGGCATAACCATTATACCGGTACTTTTAATATTTATTTAAGATATCATCGCACTTGAGATCCAGTTTCCGGTTGATGAATTATCCACTTTCTCGTACACAATGCCACCGCCGGTAATAGATGCACAAACCACCTTGGTACCTACTATAGCTGCCGGGTACGATGAGTTGAGTGACGATTTGCTAAGCGCCGAGGTGGTAGTATTGGTAATAGCTAACGCTGTTGGCGTACAGCTTGCACCGCCAACTTCAAGCCATGTTGTGTTTCCTTTAATAAAACGAACAATCTGTCCCGCGGCAGGTTTAAAATTAGCCCCGGAGGCAAGGGTAATATTACCGGTGCCGTGAACGATGGTGGTGAAGCCATCAAATATCAACTCCAGTTCCTGCCCTATCAATGATCCGGATATTGTTGGCATGTTAAGAGCCGAGGTATTAATCAATTCATATAAAGATGAATCGGCAGCGGTAACGGGATTGCCGCTGAGTGTCGGGATACTTCCGGCAATTGGAATTCTGATTATTTTGTTTGGATAATAAACCCCTTTTACATTATTACCCGTACGCTGAAACTGAATTACCGGTTTAAATTGGTTTAAGGCATCATTGTTTATACCTAATTCGAGCCGTGTTGATGATAAGCGGTAATCCCATACTTTTTCATCATCAATATTATCAGTTTTTATTAGTCTAATAAGTGGGGTTCTGTGACTTTGCGTAAACGTGGTAGCCAGGTTAAAATTGGGGTATGTACCAAAAAAGGTGGTATAGGGAATACCGCTGCCTTCTACTATTTCCGGATCGGGATCAAGAGGTACATCATTAGCTGATGTTATTCTTGAGTAGCAGTTGTTCCAAAGTATGTTAGGCGAACTGTTGGTACTTTTTATGGTTGATTTTACCTTCAAAGAACCGCTGGTTGTTGGCCCCTGGTTGTTGGCCCCAAGTAAAGTTATCCCGGTACCCTGGCAATTATCAATTAAAACCGGGTAAGGTTGTACAGTAACTTTGGGTACACTCGTATCATAAGGATTTATAGCAAAATCTTCGCACTTAAGATTCACAATAACCACGTTGCTGTTCATATCAAGATTATTGATTTTGATAGCGGCACCTACATTTGAATCGGCCGAGATATTGGTAAGATTTACAGACTGAGCATGCTTTTTGCCTTCCGAACCTTCCTTTGAACCCAGACCAATACCAGGCCCTCCGTTGCAATACAGTTTAATATCGGTTACAAACAAAGGTATCCCTGCTAACGGAAATTCAATTCCGCCAGAAGGCATATATCTTACAGTTAGCCTTTGAATCATGGTAATATCAGCGGGAGATACACGGCTCCCGTCTGTGTTACGTATGCTTATTCCCCAGCCGCCTGTATTTGAGGGATTTCCCATAATAGAAAAATCATGCAGAAAGCCAGACCAAAACAGTGCGCCGGTGGTATTAGCGCCCGATTCCACACGGATAACATCAGCATTGGAGCCCGGAATCTGGTATAACTTGCTTTGTGCCCTGATATTTTGTTGTGTGGCCCCATCGCCATAAAACTGAGTTCCGGTTTTCATAACCAGTTGTGTTACAAAATAAGATCCAGCGGAAAGATATACCTGTGGTTGCTTGTAAACCTTTAATGCGAACGATGCATCGATAGCTTTCTGAATTGCGGCGGTGTCGTCGTTACCATACAAAACGGTAACTGTTAACTTTTCGTCGGGTTGGGCGCCTGCAATTTGAGCTGCCGAGGGCAGGTCAAATGTTGAATTATTGTTTAAGGTGATCTGGGTTGCCGAAGCTACGGCTGTTATTGTTGAGGTGATAAAATTTGTGTTAGCATCGTTACTGTATCGGATGTTGATAATTTTACCTACGTCTGATGAGCTAAATTGGCCTGTAGATATAGTAAAGCTGTTACTGCCGTTTGCTATCAATGATCCGGCTGTGGCACTGGCTAAAACGAACTGGCTGGAGGCGGAAGCAAAATTTGCCTTTGCGCCGAACCATTTCACATCAAATACACCTTCGTAAATTCTTTTAACTCTTTTACCATCGGCAGTAACTAAAATCGAACCGGTATCGTCGGCCGAAGTAGTGTCATTAGGGTCGTAACGCCAGTTGCCTTCCTGGTTAATGTCTGTTGTGTAAAAAATAGGGTCAGTAATGGTACCGGTAAAATCGCGGATTCCCTGGATTGTTGTTTGGATCATAATATTAAGATTTAAGTTTATTATTCTGATAACGAAGTGGTGCTATAGTGTATTATCCATTGGTAAAAAAATCATTATTCACAACTGTTTGAAATACGGAATCTCACTAACGTTACCGGATAGATAAACGCTCCGACTTTGCAGAGCTACGTCTACGCAAGTCATTTGCGCAGTGAAAATTATTTTAATAATATTATCAAAGAATTTGTCTGAACCGGGATTTGGGGAGATTTTTGGCATTGCAGGATTTTTCTTGTCTGAACCCGAATTTGGGGGAATTATTGAAATTTATTGAATTCGCTTAGCTTTCTGTTAATTCAATAAATTCCTTAAAATTCCAGTTCAAACAAAAAATCAGCGCAAGCAACTAAATCAAAAAAATCAACGGTCGAAATCAATTTAATCAAAAATCAATCGGTATAATCCCAAAAAACAAATCCGAAATCGAACATCCGAAATCCGAAATCAATAACCTATGCCTGTAAACCGCAACGCACTCATCCGCTACCGAACCATAGATAGCTGCCTGCAAAACCGCCGCAAACAATGGACGCTGGACGATTTAATAGAAGCCTGCTCCGAAGCCCTGTACGAATACCAGGGCATTGACAGCGGAGTAAGCCGCCGTACGGTACAGGCTGATATAGAGATGATGCGCAGCAACAAACTGGGTTATGAGGCTCCGATTGTTGTGGTAGATAAAAAATACTATACCTACGCCGATAAAGGCTACAGTATCACCAATATCCCTATCAACAACCAGGACATACAGGTGCTTGGCGAGGTGGCGGGCTTGCTGCAGCAATTTAAGGGTTTCAGTCATTTTACTGATATCAGCGAGATGGTCACCCGGCTGGAAGATAAGATTTACAGCCAGAAAACGCATAGCGTACCGGTGGTTGATTTTGAAAAAAATGATAACCTGAAAGGGCTTGAATGGATTGAGGTGATCCGCAAGGCAATTGTGGCTAAACGTACTATGTGTGTAACCTATCAATCGTTCAAAGCCAGGGATGCAAGTACCTTTTGTTTTAGCGGATATTTATTGAAAGAGTACCGGAACCGTTGGTTTGTACTCGGGCTGTCGCATCAGCGAAACAAACCCTTGCTTACTTTGGCGCTCGACAGGATTCAAACCATTGAACTGCATGACGAGGACTATATCGAAAACAAAACCATCAACCTCGCCACCTATTATGATGACGCATTGGGAGTAACCAAGTCGCCGGGGCAGCGGGATACCACCATTATATTTTGGATAGATAAAGCCAACGCACCCTATGTAATTACCAAACCATTGCACCATACCCAAAAGCTGCTGAGGGAAGAGGCCGACGGTAAGTTATTCAGCATAAAGGTGATTATGAATTTTGAATTGGAGCGCGAGCTGCTGGGTTTTGGTGCCAAGCTAAAAGTGATTAGTCCGCGGATATTGGTTAAGCAGATAAAACAGCAACTACAGAAAGCATTAGGTCACTACGCAGCCGACAGCCCGATACCTCAGGGCAAAAACCTGAGCAGTTTGCTGGATGAGTAAATAATATTAAACCGGATTTTGATATCTTTAAAGCATTATGTTAACCGAAAAAGAAACCACAAACCTTAGCAAATTTTTAAGCCTTGTATTGCGCCACAAACCCGAAGAAATAGGAATTACACTTGATGAGCAAGGCTGGGTACCAGTTGCCGAACTGTTAAACAAGTTAAATGCATACGGCAACAATGTAACCCTTGAGGCGCTGGAACACGTGGTAGATACCAACGCCAAAAAGCGCTTTGCCTTTAGCGATGATAAACTGAATATCCGTGCAAGCCAGGGCCACTCGGTTGAGGTGGAACTGGGTTACGCCCCGCAAACTCCGCCCGATGTATTGTATCATGGAACAGCCGCAAGCTCGGTAGAAAGCATTATGCAAAACGGACTGGAAAAGCGCAGCCGGCAGCATGTGCATTTAAGCATCGATACAGACACAGCCGTAAACGTAGGTGGCAGGCATGGCAAACCGGTAGTATTAACCATCCTGACCGGCGAAATGCATAAAGAGGGCTACAAATTTTACCTTTCAGAAAATAAAGTATGGCTTACCGACGAGGTTCCGCCGCAATTTATTAGCCAGGCATAGGCCCTGATCAGGCTTTTACAGCTATCAAACAAGCGAAACTTTATTTTTAAATATTTCGTTTAATTGTATCAAACCCGTTACATTTAAACAAATTATAAACTCAAATGCCAAAGCACATCCTAATTATTTACGTATTGGTAGCCTGTTGTATAGCGGGCATTATGATTAACGCTTATGTTAAATGCCGCCAGGCCAGGAAAGCGGCAGAGCGCAGGGTATTAAAACCTGTTCGCGATTAAGAAAGTTTACAAACCCGGCATGTGGGCATGCCGGGTTTGTAGTCCAATAGGTTACTGCTGCTTGTTTGCCAGCAGCAATTCTGTTACATCCACATCCAAAATCCCGGCAATAAGTATAAAGCGTTCAACCGTAAGCGCGGTATTTCCCAACTCCAGCTTGCTGTAGGTATTTTGCGAAATATTAAGCCGGGCGGCCATATACTCCTGCGAAAAACTCTTGCGTTCCCTGATCTTCCTGATATTGATGATTATATTTTTAAGCCTGCTCCTGATCTCTGCATGAGTTAAATTCACTTGCATCATATTTACTAACACTAAAAATTATATCTAAATACGACAAAATGATTTATGCAGTTTTATCAGAGAAGTACACGAAAGTTTTAGTTACTTTAGCTTAACTGATAACCAATCACACTGGAAACCGCGAAATATATATTTAAAACCCTTGGCCTTTACCTGCTGCTTAGCATCGCTACTTTCCTGATGCTGATAGGTATAGTTCGATACTATCCCATGCAGGATAACATCGGTTTCCTGCAATTTAAACAGGCCTATCTCCACATCCTCCCCTGGAAAATAGCATTCTATACCCATGTTTTCAGTGTAATACTGGTGCTGCTGGCTGGTTTTACACAGTTTTCTGATCAGATTTTAAAAGAACATAGGGCAGTGCACAAACTGATGGGCAAAATATATGCGTACGATATTTTGTTTATAAACTTTCCGGCAGCCATGATCATGGCTATATATGCCAACGGATTGCTCCCCGGTAAAACGGCCTTTGTAGTTTTAGATTGCCTGTGGTTTTGGTTTACTTACAAAGCGGTGGCTGCAATAAAAAGAAAAGATATTAAGGCACATAAACAATACATGTTGCGGAGTTATGCGCTAACACTATCGGCTGTAACCCTGCGGTTATGGAAAGTGATTATATCAGGCTTTATAATCATCGATCCTGTGCATTTGTATATGATTGATGCATGGATGGGTTTTGTACCCAACCTGCTTTTTGCCGAATGGCTGATCCGTACCAAGCGGGTTTAAAATGCTTATCGTTCAAGCCTGAAGTTGTAAAACAAAACAAATAGTAAAGCCACCAGTATCAATCCCATACTTAATATAAATGCAATTACGCTGGTTGACCGCGCGTAAGGACTTCCGGTGCCTTGCAATCGCCTGCGCACTGTTCTGGAAATAAAAAAAGCAGGAATGGCTGATATTGCAGCAGTAACGAGCAGAACAACTAAAAGTAAGCCAACTATATCCATTTGTGATAATTAAGGTTTATATAATTTTCTGTTTAAACGATCATCAAACTAAAATATTGTTTTTCGGCACCAGCGGTAGTGCCGGTACCAAACAATACAAGCGCAAAGCGCCATGTCAACCATAGCGCTTTGTGCCTGCTTCATCTTTAAAATCCGTCAAACACAAACCCGCCTTTTTCCAGCGGTTTGCGTGGCAGCATTTCGGGGCGGATGCTGGCCTGGTATACAAAAGAGGCTACTATAATGGCGGCCTGTTTCAGGTCGTCAATTTGCAGGTGGTCGTAATCGTCCATGTTACTGTGGTGGGTGCGGGTTTCGTAGTCGATAGGATCCTGCACAAACTGGAAACCAGGGATGCCCGCCCAATCAAACGAGAGGTGATCGGTTGAACCTGTGTTGGCCAGCGTTACGGTTTGTGCCCCCAAATCGTTAAAAGGCTTAAACCATTGCTCAAATATAGGTTTCACGGCCTGGTTGCTCTGCGCATAAATCCCCCTAATTTTGCCGGTGCCGTTATCAAGGTTAAAATAGGCAGATACTTTTGCCTGCTCCGGTTTTATTTTTTCACCCTCGCGGTAATGATTTTTAACATAACCAAAAGAGCCATACAAACCTTGCTCCTCGCCACCCCAAAGCGCTATGCGGATAGTGCGTTTAGGTTTAAGGCCCAGCGAATCCAACAGACGGATGGCTTCCATCATCACTATGCAACCTGCACCATTATCGGTAGCACCGGTAGCGGCCTGCCACGAATCGAGGTGGCCGCCCAGCATCACCAGCTGCGATTTTAGTTTAGGGTCGGTACCTGGAATTTCGCCAACTACATTATATCCATTGGTATCATCCGTTGAGAATTTGCCTGAAATATTGAGCGATAGCTGCACTTTCTGCCCCGATGCTATCAATCGTTTAATTTTCTGTGCATCTTCCATAGCCATACTTGCCCGCGGCACCGTTTCCGGGTCGGTTAATTTGTAGCCGTATTCGCCCTGTACAAATACAGTTCCGTTCATATTGCCTCCGCCGGTATTGATAAAGGCAAGCGCACCTGCTTTTTTAAATATCACATCGGCCGTTTTAAAGGTTTTGATGTAGTTTAGGTACATGGTAATCATTCCGGGCGGCACCATGTAAGTGTCTTTCAGGTTAGCCAGTTCGGCATCGGTCAAACGCTCGGCCGAAGCTTTAAAATTGGCCTTCGTGCCTGGCGACGAGCCAACAACCATCACAAATTTGCCATTAAAATCGGCCTGGTGTGCGGCCAGATAAGTGGTATCCATAGCCTGCGATGGGGTAATCAGCGTAACCTCGCCTTGCACCAACCCATTGGTACTTTCACTCCAGGGGTTTGGATATGCCCTTACCTGCGCGGGGTAAGGTGCACGCATCATGATGCTGAAATCCTGGATCTCCCATTGTTTGCCAAAGGTACCCCATGATTCGGTGGCAGCATTGGCCAGCCCCCATTTTTTCATGGTTGCAACGGCCCAGTTGGCAGCCCGGGTGTAGGCCGGCGACCCGGTAAGCCGCCCGCCGGAAACATCAGTAATATAATGCGCTATCTGCGGAATTTGTGAACTGTTCAACTCGGCTTTGCGAATGCGGGCAAAAACCGCTGTATCAACAACTTCCTGCTGCTGGGCATAGCTGCCTGCACAAGCCAGCAACAAAACCGCTGAGGTTAAAGTAGATTTTAAAAATTTCATAGTGAGGGTTTTAGACCGGAAGATAGAAATTTTATTTCAGAATTTAGTTTCAGAAAACCGATACCCAGGAAAATCGCTTTTAAAACAGAAGGGCTATTTTGTACACTACATAAGCCTCTCCCCGCCCCTTTACTGGCCGTCAACGTAAGCAAAAAGCGGTGGAATTGAGCGATTCCCCTCTTGAGAGGGGTTGAGGGGTGTGTTACTCTGCGCGAGTTTATCGCTCGTATAACACACCCCTGCTCTCGCTCTTTCCCATCGCGCCCCCTCTCAAGAGGGAAATTTAAAAGCTTAATTTCTTAAATTGGCAGCTATGCTCCAAAGAGGAGGGAACGTTTTTTTAAATCCTCTCTTTTGGAGCCATATCCTACAAATCATCAACAACCATAACCAAATTAATTTAGCCCGATGCTTGAAAATGTGCCGTTAATTGGCAAGCTTTGGCTTAATTCAAAACACAAATCCTATTGGCGTGAAAACTACTGTATTAATCTCCCGCGTGTTGCTCGGCGTTATTTATCTGATATTCGGTCTTGATTATTTTTTTAAGTTTATCCCCTATCAGCCCCTGCATCCGGGCAAAACGGGTGCCTTTGTTGCCGGGTTAAAAGGCGTAGGATATTTTTATCCCATGATCAAATCCATCCAGATTGCCGGCGGCCTGGCCTTAATATTTAACCGTTATGCACCATTTGCGGCGGTAGTGCTGTTCCCCATAAGTTTAAACGTGCTGCTTTTTCATACCATCCTGGTGCCATCCGGCTGGTTAATGGGCGTTACGCTAATGGTGCCTAACGTGCTTTTAGGCTTTGGCTATTGGAAATACTATAAGGGTATGTTTACCATGAAGGCAACAGTGTAAATTATATGACCTGTGTAATGTTTAGCACTCATAAACTGTAATTTATATGTAATAAACAGAAAAGATTTGAGATAAATTGTGAAAAATAGCCAAAGATGCGTTACTTTTACACAATGATTAGTGGGCGTTCCCAAAACGCTCATTGATTTGTGATAAGGTTTAGGTTTAAAGCCCCATGCAGCGAGTGCTATGGGGCTTTTATTTTGGCATTGATTGTGCTGCTAACACATATCTGTTTATTATAAATGCTATATTGGCCCGCTGATTAAAAACCATTATAAAAACGCATCTCCATGAAACGTCGTACATTCGTAAAATCATCAATATTAACCGGTGTAGCAGCAAGTATACTACCAGCCATGAGCAATGCAACAGAAGCCCCTGCTCCTACTGCCGAATATTACGAGCTGAGGATATACAGTTTTAAAAACGAAATTCAGCAAAAACTAACGGAAGATTACTGGAAGGATGCTGCCATCCCGGCCATGAACCGCCTGGGCGTAAAACATATTGGTGTGTTTACCGAAATGAACCCGGCAGGCCCAACCAAACTATATGTACTGGTGCAATACAACGGCATTGCGCATTTAGCTACTATTGCCGATGCTTTAGAAAAAGATCAGGCATATCAAAACAAGGGTTCGCTGTACCTCAACGCTCCGGCAACTGCCCCGGCTTACGAACGCATTGAAAGCTCATTAATGAAGGCTTTTACCCACATGCCGCATCTTGAAGCGCTCGAAAAGAGAAACCGCATCTTCGAACTTCGCCAATACCAGAGCGCAAGCGAGGCTGCCGGCAAAAAGAAGATTGAAATGTTTAATGATGAGGGCGAGATTGATATTTTTAAACGCCTTGGCTTTGCACCTGTTTTTTGGGGCGAAACAGTAATAGGCACCTTACGCCCAAACCTTACCTACATGATTACCTTTGACGATATGGAAGCCAAAGCAGCCCACTGGAAAGCCTTTGGCTCCGACCCGCAATGGAAAAAGATCAGTTCCGTACCCGAATATGCCGATGCGCTGCTGGTAAGCAAAATAACATCAACCATGCTGGTACCAACGGCATACTCGCAGATTTGATTGTGGTATCATTTTTTTAAATTTGATCATTAGTGCAATGGAAAAGGAAAAGCAAGTATTTAGCCCGGCCGAAATAGAACTTTTAAAAGAAGGACTGAAACGCAGCTATAAAGAGCGCTTTGAAATGGCTACGCGCCTGTATAAAATACAGCAAACCATGAACAAGGCCGTTATTACGCACAAGTCTTTTATCAGTAAGTAACCCGTTCTCCAAATTATGCTTTGGGCGTTGCCTGCGGCCGGGCTATCTGCTCATACTGCACAGGCATTAGCCACAGGCCGGTATCCGCGCCTATCCCTAACGCAATCCGTCTGAATCAGAATTTACAGAATTTTAGAATTGACAGAATATTGTCTGAACCCGAATTTGGGGGAATTAAAGAATTAACTGAATGCCAGACAAATTCAATAAATTCTTTAATTCGTTTAATTTCATTCAATCAAAATCCTGGCAATCTAAAAAAATCCACCCAAATCCCGGTTCAGACAAAATCAGCGAAATCAACGTAATCAATAAAATCAACGGTCAAAATCGGTGCAATCAAAAATCAATCGGTGTAATCCAAAAAAACAAATCCGAAATCGAAATTCCGAAATCCGAATTAAAAAATCCCCTACATCACCACTACCAACGTTTTTACCATTTGTATTATCTAAATATTGCCTTAAATTGTAATTGGATTTTTCGGGGTTAGCCTAAAAACCCAACCAATTTATAACCAGCCATATAGCCGTAAACAATGCTCAAAAAGAGATACCTTTTTTTAGTTCTTCTTGCTCTTATACCCCTTAGTTTCATTTTAACACAATGCTATACCAGTACATCTGCCGATCCGCGGGGTGAGGTTTATGCTGGATCTGAAAGCTGTAAAAAATGCCATAGCGATGTTTATACGTCATTTTTGCATACTGCGCATTTTCAAACTTCACAGTTGGCCACGCTGCAAAATATCAGGGGCAGCTTCGCTAAAGATTCCAACAGCTTTAGCTTTGGTATGGGGCAAAAAATTGTAATGGAAAAACGGAACGACAGCCTGTACCAGGTAGGTTACGTTGACGGCCGGCAAACCGAGGCCGAACCTTTTGATATTGCCATTGGCAACGGCAAGGCGCAAACCTATATGTACTGGAAAAATAAAATGCTGTATGAGTTACCGGTATCTTATTTTGTAGCGCTGCACAACTGGGCCAACAGCCCCGGCTACCTGCCCGATCACATGAACTTCGGTCGGCCAATTTTGCGCAGGTGCCTGGAATGTCATAGCTCGTACGTAAAAGAACTCCCCCCTGCAAGCGGTGAGTTCGGTTTTGATAAAGCTTCGCTGGTTTATGGCATCGACTGCGAACGCTGCCACGGCCCGGCCGCCAACCACGTTAATTACCATACCGATAATCCGGATGATAAAAAGGCTAAATACATTGCTACTTATGCTTCACTGTCGCGTGCACAAAAAATGGATGCTTGCGCGGTTTGCCACTCGGGTAACAAAAATATCCCGCAACGCTCATCATTCGGGTTTGAAATGGGCGATACCTTATTAAAAGACCGCACCCAGCCACGCGTTGTACCCGGCGCCAACATGCCCGATGTGCACGGCAACCAGTACGATTTATTAATTGCCAGCAAATGCTACACCATGAGCAAAATGGACTGCGGCAATTGCCACAACCCACATAGTAATGCTAAACAAAGCATGGCTATGTACACTCAAAAATGCTTAAGCTGCCACAGCCAAACCAATCATAACTTTTGCAAAATGGCACCACAACTGGGTGCCGTTATCAACAATTATTGTATTGACTGCCACATGCCCAATAAGGCATCAAACGTAATAAGGCTGGAAGCCGCCGAAAGCAAGCTGAAAGTGCCCTATATGGTGCGCAGCCACTACATCGGCATTTATCCCGAAGAAACTCAAAAAATAGTTGAGCTTATAAAAGGCAAAAAAGGCGTTTGATTTTTGTCGGCATTGCCGATCTTAGCTATAAATAACATAACCCATGTCATTTCAGGGATACTTAAAAACCATTAAAGGAAAAACGGGCAAAGGCCCGGCCGATTTCAGGCACCTGGCCGAAGAGAAAGGATTTACCAAAAACGGCGAGTTAAGCGCCAAAGCCGGCGACATTACCAAATGGCTTAAGGAGGATTTTGATTTAGGCCATGGCCATGCTATGGCTATTTACGCTTTGCTGAAAGGCATTAAGAACGAAGAAAGCGAGTAAATCAGCCTTTGGGATGCCACTTATGCCCGCATACCTTGCATTGGCGGGATAACGGCGCAATGGTATAGGCACGGCATTCGGGACACCTGTTAACAATAACATCCGGATGCTTTTCCTGGATCTCGGCGGCAAAAGCCAATATATACTGGATATACTCCTGATCGAGATAATTCAACACCTCAGGATCGCTGGTTAAATAATTCCCTTCCTCCCAAAGCTGCCTTCGCACCTCGCATGGGCGCATTTCTTTTAATTTCAAAGCCAGCACACGCTTTCTGAATTCGATATGACGCACTATGCCAAGCACGCCGTTTTAGTACTTAACAATAAAATTTGCATCATCGATAGTCATACGGGCAAAAATATCAACTCTTTTGCAAAACGCCGGTTAATTATAAATTATATAATAAAGCCTGATAGCAACAAGGTACAACGCTATCAGATCGCCTTTTATATGATGCAACTTTTGTTTTGGGCTGAGCCTGTTTTTTGGATTGAAACAGGTTTGGTAAATGTTGATGATCGTAATTTTGGTAGTTTTTAATGCTTCCATGCCTGGCAGATGTTTTTTTTAAATTTGATGTTTCATTAATCAAACATCGTTCTGCCAAACACGGGCCAAATATAAAAAACCTAAAAATCAATAACTTACAATATTTAACTTTTATTTCGGCCCGCTATATTTCAAAAATCAGCAATCTCGGCTACGAAATACAGCCATAATTTTGGTACCTGAAGCGATTCGGGTTTTCTATAAACTATTCACCACTTTATCAACTATATTTTAAAACGTTGACAAGGGGTATTGGTGCATGCCTTTCTACCCGACTTTATCAATTCCCGACCAAAAAAAATAAAAAAATAACAACAAACAACCATTTAATATTATTTAATAATATTTAAACACAAAATAACCCGGCGTACTTTCAGGCTACACCAGCGATATACTTGGGGCATTAAACACCCGGACCTTCAATAAGAAAAAAGAGGCCGGTACAAGATTCGAACTTGCGAACATTCCTTTTGCAGAGGACTCCCTTGAACCACTCGGGCAACCGGCCCTGTATGTGGAAATAAAAGGACTTGAACCTTTAACCGACACCGTATAAGGGTGCTGCTCTAACCATTGAGCTACATTTCCAGCTATAAATCAGTAGGGTAACCCGGACTCGAACCGGGAGCCTCCACATCCCAAATGTGGTAATCTGACCAATTGATATACTACCCTAAAACGCAAAAAATCCCCTTAGTTTTTATCTAAGAGGATTTTTCGAATGTGTTATATACTTACTATATATACATAGCTATCTCCTCCGATAAATCGGTATGGGTGATGGACACTGTATACATATTGTTGCTTTCATGACGCAAGTATACAAACAATATTTAAATTAAAAAATAATTATGAAAAAATATTACCGTTGATTTTTTTGATTACGTTGATTTCGCTGATTTTATTTCTGGGATTACACCGATTGATTGTCTGAACCGGGATTTGGGGGGATTTTTGGAATTAGCAGGATTTTTCTGTCTGAACCCAAATTTTTCGAATGAAAGAATTTTTCGAATTTGCCTGGCATTCCGTTAGTTCCTTAATTCTAAAAATTCGAGTTCAGACAAAAAAATCAGCGCAATCAACGAAATTAAAAATCATCAACGGTCAAAATCGGCGTAATCAAAAATCAATCGGTGTAATCCCAGAAATAAAAATCCCCCCAAAACCCCGGTTCAGAAAAAAATTTTAACTTTTTTTTCACTGCGCAAATACACTGCGCAGTAGCTTCTAACCTTTGTATCGTCAAAACAAACAAAGGAGGTTTAAAATGAAATTCAACCTGTTAAGCAAAGTAAAAACCATCGTTACAAATTATGAAGGCGCGAAAGCTTTTAAAATGAGCGCCGAGATGGAACTGTACACCACGGTAGTAACCTGGAGCTTAAACGATACCTTTTACGAAAAAGATGAAGCACGTATGGAACGCCTGCGCAAACTGATAGCACAATGCAACCCGGTATTTGTGGGTAAGCTGGCGGTGTATGCCCGTACTAAAATGTATATGCGTTCGGTACCGCTGGTGCTGGCTACCGAATTGGCTAAACTGCACTCGGGCGACGATCTGGTTGCCCGGGTTACGGATGGCGTGGTTGGCCGTGCGGATGAAATTACCGAATTGCTGGCCTGCTACCAGGTGTTGAACCAGCGTAACGGTGCTAAAAAGTTAAACCGCTTATCTAAACAGATGCAAAAAGGTTTATCGCTGGCGTTTAACCGCTTTGATGAGTACCAATTTGCCAAATATAACCGCGATGGTGCTGTTAAACTGCGCGACGCCCTGTTCCTGGTTCACCCACGTGCCAAGGATGATTTGCAGCAGCTGATATTTAACAAAATAGTGGCTAACAATTTGCAAGCGCCTTATACATGGGAAACGGAGCTATCAGCTTTAGGTCAACTAAATTTTGATAGCGTTGAAGCTAAAGCTATCGCGTTCCGCGCTAAGTGGGAACAACTGATAGATAGCGGTAAAGTGGGCTACATGGCTTTATTGCGTAACCTGCGTAACATACAGGATGCGGGCGTAAGCTATGCGCACTTTAAAAAAGTATGCGCAACCCTAAGCGATGGCGAGCAGGTGGCCAAAGCCAAACAGTTCCCGTTCCGTTACCTGGCTGCTTACCGCGAGCTGATAACACCAACTAACGCGGTGCAAAACATTGCAAGGGTCGCCAAAGCCGCCATAACAGGCAACAAAGGCTATACCGGCGAATTGCTGGACGCTTTGGAAAAAGCGGTACAGGCAAGCGCTGCCAACATCCGTGGCTTTGACGAAAACACCCGCGTGCTGCTGGCCTGCGACGTTTCGGGCTCAATGCAGAAACCAATCTCGGCAAAATCGAAAGTATTGTTGTACGATATCGGTTTGATGCTGGCTATGCTGCTGCAATCGCGGTGTAACAATGTTGAAGTGGGTATGTTTGGCAACTACTGGAAGACCATTGCCGTGCCGCGCCATAATATATTGGGCAATGTACAGGAGTTTTACCGCCGCGAAGGCGAAGTGGGTTATTCAACCAACGGTTACCTGGTAATCCGTGATCTGATTGATCGCCGCGTACAAATGGATAAGGTAATGCTATTTACCGATTGCCAGTTGTGGAACAGCAATTTCGGTCCGGATGATATCCAGAAACTATGGGTTCAATACAAACGAACCATCGCGCCAACAGCAAAATTGTACCTGTTCGATTTGGCAGGCTATGGCCAAACGCCTTTGCAACTGCTGCAAAACGATGTATACCTGATTGCCGGCTGGAGCGATAAAGTTTTCGATGTATTGGCAGCGATTGAAAAAGGCGGCTCGGCGTTGGATTTAATTAACAAAATTGATTTATAAATGATGGGGAGGAAAAGGCCTCCCCTGGTAAAAATATAAAGATGCCGTATGCCCGCGTTACTTCGCTTAACATGAAACGTACGCAGGCCGCCCGTTGCTCTTTATAAAGAAGGTGCCGTATATAAGTGTTACTTCGATTTCCAAAGCTGAGACGCCGGTTCGAGTCCGGCCCCGAAAGGGTAGTTGAGATGGTTAAACGCAGCGTAAGCCAGCACTTGTAACCTGTTGCCCTTCTTTTAAAAATATTGAAAATTGTAAAATGCGGAGAGGTTTATCTCTCCTGCAAAAAATAAAGATGCCGTTAGGTGAGGGTTACTTCGCAACCAAAAATCGGGGGTGGGCATTGTAGTGAAAACTATGATGGAGGTTCGAGTCCTCGCAGGCAAGTCCCCTAAGTCTCTTACCGTTTGTTGCTCTTTATATCAGGAAGGTGTCGTTTATAAGTGTTACTTCGTCAATTCACGACTGAAATGCCGGTTTGACGCCGGCCCCGCAAGGGTAGTTTAAATAAATAAAACACAGTAAGCACGCACTTATAGTTTGTTACCCTTCTTTTTAAAATACTAAAATAAAATAAGGTGCCGTAAACAAGTATTGCTTCGTTTAGGGACGTTAGGGTCGCCGGTTCGAACCCGGCCTGCGGGTAACTGCGGTAGCTCAGTTGGTAGAGCATAATGCAGAACACTTGTTGACTGTTGCCCTTATTTTTTTAAATAAACAGCGGTTAGAGTGCCGTAAATAAGTGTTACTTCGCCTGTTAAGCCCGGGGTTGCCGGTAAAAATCCGGCCTTTAGCAAAAACTAAAGTAGCTCAACAGAACAGAGCACGGTAAAGAGAAACACTTGTTGCCCGTTGCCTTTAACCGCTGTTTATTAAAATTTTACAACCTAACCTTTATCAGTAAAAGAAACCAGGATGCCGTGTACGTGCGATACTTCGCTTTTCATGCAAAACCTACCGCACATCTATTATTGCTCCCGGTTTCTTTATTTGTAAGGTTACCTTTATATTATTCCAGTATTAATTAAGGAAACCAAACCTGTAACCTTAATTATGAACATCAAAAAAAAAATTGCCCGCCTCATTCTAAAATTTGTGCTCGGTTTTGTAGCATTTGTGCTGCTTTACGCGCTTTCTGCATTCATATTTTCGATATGGACTGTTAATAAAGAGCCTGGAACATCCAATGATGTAGCCATCTATATCCTAACCAACGGCGACCATACCGATATAGTTTTGCCTGTAAAAACTGCAGTCATCGATTGGAGTAAAGAGTTGAGTTATCAAAACACTATCGCCAAAGATACCACCAACAAATACCTTGCTATTGGCTGGGGCGATAAGGGCTTTTACCTCAACACCCCTACCTGGGCCGATCTCAAATTCAGTACAGCGTTCAAAGCCGCCTTCGCCTTAAGCACATCAGCCATCCACGCTACTTATTACCGGGATATGCGTGAGAATAACGATTGTAAGAAAATCATGATCAGCGATGAACAATACAAGCGCATGGTGGCGTTTATTGATAGCAGTTTTAAACGCAATGCCGCCGGCAAAGTCATCAACATAAAAACCAACGCTAACTACGGTAATGACGATGCTTTTTATGAGGCTAAGCGCAAGTATAATATGTTTTACACCTGTAATACCTGGGCTAATAACGCGCTAAAAGCCGGAGGCCAAACTGCCTGCGTTTGGACACCTTTTGACCGGGGGATTTTTTATCATTACCGGTAGCGTTTAGTTGATAAAACTCTCTATTAAAAGCAAAGGCTTCTTTCGGTAAAAAAGAAGCCTTTGCCATTTAATGTGATTTTGTTAGTATCTCAATATGATAAATCCGGTTTTTGTTTTTTCCTGGCCTCCGTCCTTATATTTCAGCACATAGTAATAGGTGCCTGGTTTTTGCAGCGTATTATTATCGGCATGCCCGTCAAAAACATGGGTAACATTATCATACTGTTTCCGGGTAGCCAGCAGTTTGCCGTTAACATCCATAATATACAGGGTGTTATCAGGATGAGCACCTATGCCATCTACGGTAAGATAATCATCAATGCCATCCCCATTGGGAGATAAGGCCTGGTGAACGTTCACTTCCCCGTTGCCTGTAACCTGCGAAGCGGCAAAACTATTTGTAAAGCCCAAAGATAAGCTATTGGTTAATACAACCGTGTAAGTTTTAGTAGTAACGCCATCGGCTGCTGTCACCTTAATAGTAAAGGTAAATGTACCTGCATTAAACAACTCATGAATTGGAACGTACCAGAAAGGCGCTGTAGGTGTGCCGC
This sequence comes from Mucilaginibacter celer, assembly GCF_003576455.2. NCBI lineage: Bacteria > Pseudomonadati > Bacteroidota > Sphingobacteriia > Sphingobacteriales > Sphingobacteriaceae > Mucilaginibacter > Mucilaginibacter celer. Next base: position 1,058,115 of record NZ_CP032869.1, on the reverse strand, counting down.
TAAAAGACGTTTCCCTGCCGTTATAAACTAAAACACCTGTAACGCTTACTGTTGCCTTTACATCGGCTGGCCGGGCAGTTACCGAAACCTGGTTAGATGGAGTGGTTGTGATATAATTAAACACGCTGGTATCTCTTAGCGGATTTAAATTCAAAGATCCTATCTGAAGTATTTTTAAATATGCATATCCCTTGGGCACCTTGGTTATAGTTATGCTGTAGTTTTTTTTAGTAACACCATCCTGCGCGGTTACAAGCACATTAACAACTGTTGGCCCAACTTTATTTAATAGTACCGGGGTTCCGCTGCTTCCGTTACTAACAGTAACACCATTTACCAAAACAGAAGCGTTAGCATCGGCCGCGTAGGTTCTTACCAAAACAGTATCGGTAAGCAAACCTACTGTGGCAGTAAAATTATCATCAGTACCAACAACCTTGTTAAGTGCCGTTGCCGGGCTTAAAGCGATAGCACAATTAGCATTACTTGAGCCTGTTTTATTAACCGTAACAGAATATGTACGGGTAGTAACACCATCCTGCGCGGTTACCAGCAAATTTATGGTTGTAGCTCCCGAAGCATTTAAAGCAACAGGTTGAGACAATGTTCCGCTTGGTACAATGGTACCGTTTAATGTAATAACGGCGTTCGAATCGGCAGCGACGGGCTTCAAGGCGATAGAAATTGCATCGGGCGCAACCGATGTAGTGTAATGCGAAATACCGGCAACCGGTGCCGCGTTAAGTATAGTGCCACTACTTAATGTTAAGCCTTTTAACGCTGCATTACTCGATCCGTTTTTACTTACCGTGATAGTGTAAGGCCTGGTATTTCCATTTTGAGATGTAACCAGTATATTGATAACGGTACTGCCTGTGGCATTAAGATTAATAGCTCCCGAAGGCGTGCCGCTGCTTACAGAAACACCGTTAACCGTTACCGTTGCGTTTGCATCGGCAGTTGTTGGAGTTACTGTAACAGAGGTTGCACCATAATCAACCGAGGTATTAAAATTGGTAACACCTGCAACTGAGGTTGGCGTTAAAACCGTACCTGTACTTATAGAAAGGCCCCCGAGGCTGGCGTTGCTTGAGATCCTCAAAACCGATATAATATAATTTGCCGCGGGATGACCTGCCTGACTTACGCTTACGGTAACAGTATTGGCACCATTGTTAAGCGGTATAGCCGCCGACGCTGTTCCGCTTGCCACAGATATACCGTTAACCGTTATTACAGCACCGGCATCTTTAGCCGTTGGGGTTACCGTTAAATTTGTTGTGGCATTTGGCACGGTAACGTTATAATGCATTGTCGAATCGGCAAAGGCGGGCGATAGTGTACCATCACTTACTGTTAACGATGCAAGCGGCGGTGGAAAATCAAGACGGGTAACCGTAGTGGTATATGTTTTTGAAACCGTACCATCAGATGATGTAACCACGGTACTGATGGTATTCGGGCCTAAATTTAAATGGATCCCTGGTGATGTGTGGCCCGAATTTACAGCTACATCATTTACTTTAACAGATGCAACAGAATCGGTAGCCGAAGGCGTAACTGTAATTAACGAATCGGCATAACTCACCGTAGCTGTATAACCTGTAACAGCGGGTGTAAATACCGGGTTTAATGTACCCTTACTTAACTGCAGGCCCGACAGAAAGGGATTATTTGTTCCTATTTTTATACCTACCGTATCGGGATTGCTGTCTCCGCCTAAATAAGCATTAACGATGTAGTTGGTTAATGGCAGTGGTGTTGTTGGTGTACCGCTGATGGTACCGGTGTTCACGTTAAAGTTTAAACCATTGGGCAGGGTGGGTTTTATAAAATAACCTCCGGTTGTTATTAATTTTTGTACACCGTTTAATGAACCGTTGATATAATAAAACTCACCCGTTGGCGATATCGTTGCTTTGCTTATTGACGAGAAATTGCTCATAAGGGATACGGCCGCCCCACCGGCGGCAGGCAGCATTTTTAATACCCTGTTGCTTACATCGTTGATGTAAAGGTTTCCCGCATTATCAAGCGTAAGGTTTGATACGGTAAAGCCGGTAAGTACCGTTTGAGCGCTGCCATCCGGCAATATTTTCACCAAACCAATCTGGGTAGCCAGGTAAATATTTCCCAGCGCATCTGCTGCCAGCCCTCCAAACAAAGTTGTAGCCGGGGTGGTAACCAAAATAGGGCTTGTACCATTAACCGGAATTTTATAAAGCTTGCTGATGTTATTTATTACATAAATATTGCCTTTAGGATCGGTAGTGATAGCTATAGGCGAAGTAACAGGAATATTAACCCGGGCACCGCCCCCGGCAGGTATTTTCAGTACGTTATTAGCACTAAGTTGTAAAACGTAGATATTACCGGCAGGATCTATAGTAAAATCATAGTTGATGTGATTGCCCCCATCTCCAAAATTTTTTGCCACCGTGTCAATAACCCCACTGCTTGCGTTAATTTTAAAAATCCCCGTTGGTGCCGCCGGAGTTGTGCTTGTAATACCGGCAAAATATACATTACCGGCAAAGTCTGTTCTTACGTCAACCGCCTTGCCGCTGTAAACAACTGCCGGATCGGTATTACTAAAACCTAAAGCACCTATATTACTGCTGCTTGGTGTTAAAGGTGCTATGGCGGTATTAGTGGTATATAAATGAGGGCTTGAATAATTAATTGCAGGCGAAGCCAGCCTGGTTATATTTAAGGTGTATGTGCGGGTTGTAACACCATCCGGAGCGGTAACTTTTACGGTTACCGTATTGTTACCTACGCTAAGCGGCACTGCCGGCGATACTTTGCCACTAAAAACCGGGCTACCATTTACCAGGATGTTGGCTGTGCTATCGGTAGCTGTGGGCGTTAATGTAATTGCAGATACAGAATTTGGCACCGTAATATTATAAACACTGGTTTGGCTTACAAAATTCAGTAAACCTTTGTTGATTTTTAAAGCACTAAGGCTGGCTATAGTTGATACCACTTTAATATTAACTACTGCCGATGCGCTCCCTCCCGGGTTAAAGGACGTAACCGTATAATCGGTTGCCGGGCTGCCGACCGTTGCGTTACCGCTTATTATACCCGTGTTTTTGTCCATACTTAAACCATCGGGCAATATAGGCCTTATTAAATAGCCGCCAAACAGCGGGATTTTTTGCAGGCCGTTATTACCGTTAATATAAAGGTTATCCTTATTATCGGTTGCTATGTATAATTTTCCGGATGTGAGAACAGGGTTGAGCACCGAGGAAGGATATGAAGCTCCCGGGCGAAGCATGGATATATTGGCACCTAAACGCAAAAATATATTATAGCTGGCATCAACGGCTATTGCAGTAACAGCGGTATATCCCTCGGCTGCTGGTATGGTTTGCATTTTTGTGGTAACAGGGTAGTACTTTACTATATCTCCATTATTAGCAAGAATGTACAGCGTATCATCGTTATCTTTTGTTATGTATATGGGCTGTTTTCCGGTTGCAATTAAAGTTTGGGCACCTCCGCCTGCCGGTATTTTAATTATTGACTGAGATGTGCTGCTTATCAGGTAAAGACTCCCGGTGCGGTCGATCGCCATACCGGTGATGCTGCTAAGGCCTGTCGCAATCAACACAGGAGCGCCACCACCTGCCGCAATTCGGGATACCTGGGTGCTGTTTGCTACATATACGTTTCCGGCCAAATCAACTGTAATGGCCACTGCCGGAAAATTAGTGGCTATGGTAACCGGTATATTACCGCCCGGAGGCAATTTATCTATATTGTTGGTTTGTGTATTATTATAATATAAATTTCCGCCCGTATCGATAGCTAAAGCTTTACCCTGTATATTATACGGTATAGGGATCGAGCTGAATGCGAAATTAGCGCCCCCGCTGGTATTTGGTGTTAAGGGTGATATTGCTGTTCCTGTAAAAAAGGTTTGCGGACCGGCGTAGCTTACCGTTGGAGGTAACGGGGCTCTTGACACAGTTGTACTGTATATTGTTGAAACCGAACCATCGCGCGAGGTTACCTCTGTGTTGATAATATTATTGCCTACGTCTAAAGGTATACTTGCCGAAAAAGAACCTGAGGCAACAGCTACCCCATTTACCTTAATCCGCTGGCTGGTATCAGACACTACCGGCTTTAGCCTGGTGCTGCCTGCCAAATTTGGCACATTGTAACGGTAACTGAAAATATCCTTGTTAAAACCCGGCGTTAAAAAGCCTTCATCTGGCGTTAATGAGGCTAACGCCGGTGCTCTCGATACCCTAAAAATATAGGTATTGCTCCAGGTGCCATTATCGCAAGTAACAGTTATATCATTTCTGCCGGCTATTAACGGAATACCGGCACTTGCGTTACCAGATGCCACAGCTATGCCGTTTACTTTTATAGTACTGCCAGAAGAGGAGGCTATTGGCGTAAATGAAATAACAGAATCGATATAGGGAACGGTTATCCTATAGTTTCTTGTAGTATCCGGGAAACGGAAAGACGGAGTCAGAGTAGAGCTCCCCTTGCTCGGCGTAACACTTCTCAACTGAGCGCGATCATAGCTTTCGCCTATAGTAACCGTTGTTGATGTACTGCCGGTACTGTTATAAGCTGTAATGGTGTAAACTTGAGGGGCGTAATCGCCGCCAATCGGAGTACCGCTTATAATACCGGTATTACTATCAAAATGTAAACCGGGTGGCAATGATGCGGGACTTAAAAAATATCCACCCACAGGCACTATTTTATCCACCCTGTTGTTATAGGTATCAGCCACATAAACATTGCCTGCATAATCAATGGCTACCCCGCCGGGTGCATAACCAGCGGGAGACGCGCCAAAATCAGAAGCAAGCACTTTCGCAGCCGACCCATCGGCAGGGAAAAGTTTTAATGCTTTATTAACATGATCATATACATATATATTGTCCTGAAAATCAGCAGCCAGAGACAATGGGCCAACGATATCCTTTCCTACAACTCTCCCTACTTCAAAAGTTGAAAATGAGTGGATACCGTCATTTGCTGCTATGTATTGATACTTATCTTTAACAACAATAAAGGTAGGATTGGTAACACCATTCATTGGTAACGCAGAACCGTCAGCGTAAAGTATGTCTGAATAGGTTAAATCGGCAATATAAGCCCACGAGCCATCATAGGATACACTAACCGGGTTAGCTAAATTAGAACTTACTACTTGTATGCTACCGTTGCTTAGTAATACTTTTTTTATTGAGTGGCCACCCATATCTGCAACAGCAATATTCCCATCATCGCTCAAAGTTAAGCCCCTGGGGCCAACAAGGCCGGTTGCAATGGTTACAGTAGAACTTCCGTCTGCAAGAATTTTTTTTACCATGCCGTTTCCCGGAGCTGCGGTGTTGTCAGTTACATATATATTACCCTGCGCATCAACCGTCAATCCCATGGGCCTGGTAAAGCCCGAACCCACCTGAACACGGGTTGTACTGAAACCAAAAGGTGCAACTCCGGTACTGGTAGGCACAAGCGGCGTTATAGGCCTGTTTGTAACATAGTTTTGCGGGCCGCTATAACTTATGGTAGGCGCGGCAGACGCAGTATTAGTTCGGGCTGTGTTTTTTATTTTTTTGTGGACAGATTTGGGTGGCTTAGCCAGCGTTTGTGAAATAGCTAATAACAAAAAGGCAACCAGCAATAAAGTACATTTAATGTGATATAGCATACCACTGATGTTTACCCGGGAGGGAAATGTTTTTTGCATACAAGAAGAATTATAGTGATAGTTTAGTGCCGGGGGCCTCGGCGTTTTGTGTTTGCTAATTTAACACATTTCTTTCACTAATTCATATTAAAAAATTTACACAAATAGTTAATTAAACATTAAAAAGAATCCTTTAAGCACCAGTATTTACAACTGGTGCTTGCGTTACCTATCGGCTGGTTTTAAAATAAAAAAGGGTTCCTTGCCCAGAAACCCTTTTTATTTTATTATCAAAATATTTTATGCATTCGCATACAGTTCGCCCAGGTTTTGCAGCATATCCTCGGTCATCAATCCAACATCAAATTTCGGTTTCCAACCCCAATCCTTACGCGCTACGGCATCATCAATGCTTTGCGGCCAGCTATCGGCAATAGCCTGGCGGCTGTCCGGTTTGTAGGTTACCTGTAGCTCAGGCTTGTGTTTCTGTATTTCGGCAGCAAGTTCGGCGGCGCTGAAGCTTAAGCCTGACAGATTATAGGAGGTACGGATGCTGATACTTTCGGCAGGTGCTTCCATTAGTTCGAGCGTGCCGCGGATAGCATCGTCCATGTATAACATCGGTAAGCGGGTATCCTCAGCCAAAAAGCATTCGTAGCTTCCGGTTTTTATCGCTTCGTGAAATATAGCAACAGCATAATCAGTAGTACCGCCGCCCGGAGGGGCCGAATAACTGATGAGGCCCGGATAACGGATGCTGCGTACATCGAGGCCGTATTTTTCAAAATAATAACGGCACCATTGCTCGCCGGCTATTTTACTGATCCCGTAAACAGTAGATGGATTGGTAACCCCATCCTGCGGGCAATCAACCTTAGGCGCATCCGGGCCAAAAACGGCTATGCTGCTTGGCCAGAAAATCTGCTCCAGCTTTTCTTCGCGGGCTACCTCAAGCACGTTTAACAGGCCCTGCATATTGATATCCCAGGCCATTAATGGATTTTGCTCGCCTGTTGCCGATAATACAGCCGCGAGGTGATATATATATGTGATACTTTTTTCCTGAACCAAAGTTTGCAGGGCCGCTTTATCAAGCACATTTAACTGCGCATAAGGCCCCGCCTCTGTTGTTTTTTCATTTGCCGGATGACGATCTGAAGCGATAACCGCATCAACGCCATATTTTGCACGCAGGGCAATGGTCAACTCAGTACCAATTTGACCCAATGCACCAATTACAAGGATAGATTTCTTGTTACTATACACGTTTTATAGATTTTGTAGGATTAAAATGCTTTTTTTTAAAGCGAAGAAGATTGAGCCTCTTTAGCCGCTATTCCTGTCACCGTCATGCCGAACTTGTTTCGGCATCCCACAGGACAAGTGGGCGATTTGCTTAGCATGGTTGCTTAGCGAGTGGGGTGTTGAAACAAGTTCAACATGACCTTTTTTATTATGTCGCGAGCAGAAAGATCAGAAATTAGCCTTGAGACAACTAATCTCTGATCTCCAAGCGCTAATCTCTCTTACTTATGCTTCGCGCTCATGTAAAACGTGATCTCGCCGCCATTCATAATATCGGCATGGCTGATAAACGGCTTATCAAGCGGTTTGCCATTCAACACCATTTTTTGTACGTAAACATTCTTAGGGCCCTGGTTTTTAACGTTAACGGTAAATGTTTTGCCGTTATCAAGGTTAATCACCGCATGATCAACAGCCGGGCTACCGGTTGAGTACTCGTCTGATCCTGGTGCTACCGGGTAAAAACCAAGCGAGGTAAATATGTACCAGGCGCTCATCTGGCCGGTATCATCATTGCCACCTAAACCATCAGGAGTTGGCTTGTACATCATTGGCAAAATCATGCGTACACGTTCCTGGGTTTTCCATGGCTTATCTGTCCAGTTGTACAGGTAGGCTACGTGATGCGATGGCTCGTTGCCATGCACGTAGTTGCCTATGATCCCGTCGCGGGTAATATCCTCGGTTTCGGCAAAGTATTTATCGGGCAGGTTCATGGTGAATAACGAATCCAGGTAACGTACAAAACGTTTATCGCCCCCCATCAATTTGATCAAACCTTCAGGATCCTGCGGTGCAAACAGCGTGTAGTTCCAGCTGTTGCCTTCAATAAAACCTTCGTTAATAGTGCTCAACGGATCGAACTTAGCGCGAAATGCACCGCTTGCCGATTTAGGGCGCATAAAGCCTATCGAAGCGTCGTAAACATGCTTATAATTTTCCGATCGTTTGATGAACTCCTCATAAATATCGTTACGGTTCAGCTTTTTGGCTAACTGCGCGATAGCCCAATCGTCAAAAGCATATTCAACAGTTGATGATACTGATACGCCGCTTCTTTCATCGGGGATATAACCTTTATCCATATACTCGCCAATACCTTCGTAATCGCGATGACGGGCGGTGGCTACGCAGGCATCAAGTGCTTTGTTGGCATCAAAATTTACGTTGCCTTTTATCACAGCGTCGGCAATAACAGCAACACTGTGGTAGCCGCTCATACACCAGTTTTCGTTACCCGAGTTTGACCATACCGGCAGCATGTGCTCCGGACTCTGATCGTAATGAGCCAGCATCGATTGAATCATATCCGCATTCCGTTTCGGCTCGATGATATTGAATAGCGGATGCAGTGCACGATAGGTATCCCAAAGCGAGAAAGTAGTGTAATTGGTAAAACCATCGGCCTTATGTACGTTCTGATCGAGGCCTTTGTACTGGCCATCGGCATCCATGTAAACGGTTGGGTTAATCATGGTATGGTACATGGAAGTATAGAAATTTTGTTTGGTTTCTTTACTTCCGGCAATTTCAATTTTGTGCAGTTCTGTTTCCCAAAGCTGCTGGCCATCGTTTTTCACTTTATCAAAATCCCAGCCCGGTGCTTCGGTGCGCATGTTATTCAGCGCGCCATCCATACTTACAGGCGAGATAGCGAATTTAATTTTGATCTTCTCCCCTTCTTCGGTTTTAAAATCGAAGTAAGTGCGCAGCTGCCTTCCGGCAATTTCGGGGAAGTTTTTAACCTGGTTAAATTTGCCCCAGAAACCGCCGTAAACTTCGCGTTTATCATACTTTTTATAACCGTGCTGATAAAAAGGCTTTGAAAAGCTCATGGCAAAATACAAGGTACGGGTACGTGCCCAGCCATTGGTTTCGCGGAAACCAACAACGGTTGAATCGTTAACCACTTTCAGGTAAGTCCAGATGTTTTTATCCGGATAGTTATAAATGCCGGCCATCAAATCCAATATAATATGCGACTGATCTGATTTGGGGAAGGTATACTGGTGGAAGCCAACCCTTGTCGTGGTAGTTAATTCGGCGGTGATGTTATTGTCATCAAGCTTTACCTTGTAATAGTTGGCCTGGCTTACCTCGTTCTGGTGCGAAAAGGCCGAGCGGTAACCACTGCCCGGTTTATCGGCAGTACCGGGGTTAAGCTTCAATTGCCCAACGGTAGGCATAATCAAAAAGTCGCCCAGGTCTGAGTGGCCTGTACCGCTAAAGTGTGTATGGCTAAAGCCCACTATGGTTTTATCATCGTACTGGTAGCCGGCACAGTATTTATAAACGTCGGGATTGTAGTGCCCATCCTTTTCATAACTGGCGGTATCTGTTTCGGGGCTAAGCTGTACCATACCAAAAGGTACGGTTGCACCCGGATAAGTATGCCCCATGCGCTGGGTGCCAATAATTGGGTTTACATAGTTAACCAGCTTTTCTGTTTTGGTTTGGCCCTGTGCGTATACGGCCGATGCCATTAATAATGCTGTAAGTAATCGCTTCATTTGTTTTAGTATATCAGTATTCCCTTTAACAGGAATTTTTTTATCATCACCCGCCCGCTCTTAATTAATTACAGACTTTTGATTTGATTTTGTGATAAGGTTGCTAATTTATGTAAAACGGGTGGTTCAATAACCTGTAACCCCATTTGTTACACAAACGTTTTTGTACCGGCTTTAATTAAATTGTCGGGTTGGCTGCGTAAGCGGCCCATAATTCGTCAACTGTTTTGCCGGTAAGGTTTTTCCAGCTATCGTTGGTAAAAGTATGGTCGCGCAGTTGTTTATCCAGCGTTTTTACCAGGCCGGGTTTTACGTTCTTTTCTATCCACACTAAAAAGCGTGCAGTTACGCGGTAGGCGTTATCATAATTTTGGGTTGATTTAAAAGCAGGTAAGGCCCATTTGGCGCCCGCATTGTCAACACCAAATTTATTGCGGGCATAATCGGCAATACCCTCGGTTAGCCAGCCGGGTCCGTCGCTGTTGCCGTAAGCCTGTACAATGTGCATTACCTCGTGCGTAACCACGTCAATATCTCCCGGATATTTCGCCATATATTTAGCGCTGAAAACAACAGTATCATTACCGGTGGCAGCTACGCCATCATAAGCTGTATCAATAACAAAGGTTACTTTTTTTGATGTTTTTTTATTGTACTCTTTAGCCAGTTTAGGATATACCTCGAAAAAGGTTTTGATAAGCCGGTCCTTCAGCGCCGGGCTAAAAGATGGATCTTTGCTGATAAAGGTAACTTCATAACCTTTTTGCTTATAAACGTCCTGGGCCGCAGCAAACAAACCCGAAATTAGCAGTGCAAACAGAATAGTAATTTTTTTCATTGACGATTAAGATAAAATCGGCTAAAAACGCCGAAACAGCCAAATATAGATAAAACGTTTTATCGGTACCGGGCCTATATATTGTAATATTATTGCTAATTATTCGCTCCAATTACCTCAAAAAAACGCCTGTTGCTTCAACAACAGGCGTTTTTATAATTAATTAAACAATATTAAGGGAAAAAGAACTATGAAGCATTTGAAGATAAAGGCAGGGAATATAACTCCCCCGGAGATTACTCAGTACCTTAAATCTTTTCAAATCTAAACAAATAAAACGTTTTACCAAATTGTTTTAAAATTCCTTATCGCCTAAATTTAAGCAGCCCTAACTAAGCCGTAATCTTTGCTGCCGTCGATCCACGCTCAATCAGTTTCGAGGGGATCTGGAGATCGATTTTTGATGCATCAAGCTGGCGGCTGTTAATCTGCTCCATTAAAATATCAATTGCCGATTTGGCTATTTCATAAGTGGGCTGCTGTATGGTGGTGATGCCCGGCGGGTACAGGTTAAAAATCTCATTATCATCAAAGCTGATCACCGCCAAATCATCGGGGATGCTAAGTCCAAGATCGCGGATGCTCTGCAGCCCCATGGTGCCCAGGTAATTGGTGGTAAAGAAAATGGCATCCATCTGCTTTTGCTTACCGATAAATTCTTTGATCAATGCAGCGCCATCATTCTTATTTACATCAAAGGGCACCTTCAGTACCATTTTGTTATTTTCTTTTAAATGATGATCTGTCAAGGCCGCCTTGTAGCCTGCCACACGATCGTTTAACTGCACCAAACCCAGATCGGCAGTAACCAGGCCGATATTTTTATAGCCCGATTTTACAAAACAACTAACCGCACTGTAAGCACTTTCATAATTGTTAACCAATACGTGCGGTATATCAATACCGGGAAAATATCCGTCAATCAGCACCACCGGCTTTTCATTATCAACCAGGCTTTGAATCTCTTTTTCAAGGCCTTTCATCGGGGTAATAATATAACCGTCAACCAGTTGCTGCGATAGCATCCTGATCATATCCTTGCCTTTTTGCAGGTTATTGTTGGTGCTGCAATATATAATCCGGTATCCGTCTTTTTCGGCTTCCTCTTCAATTACCTTGGCCATTTCTCCAAAAAAAGGGCCGCCTATGTTTTCAACTATCAAACCAATAACTTTTGATACCCCTGTACGCAGGCCAACAGCCATACGATTAGGCTCGTAGCCGTTTTTTTGGGCAACATCCAATATCTTTTTACTGATCTCTTTACTTATCCGGCCTTTACCGTTTAAAACAAAAGATACGGTGGTAATTGAGGTATCTGTAAGTTTGGCTATATCCTTAATGGATATCTTTTTTTTCATCATTTTATTAACTTCAGGTATTAGGTTATTTACGTTTTAAAATTTGAAGTGGTTGTTAATCTCCTTTTAACCATTCAATTAGCGGTTATCCCTGCGTCAAAACAGGTTAAATTAATTCCAGACAACCAAATTATATGTTATTGAGGGCTAAAGATACCTTTTCCTCCTTATTTTGAGGCTAACACTAATTAATTGTTACAAAACAGGATAAAAAACGGGAATAGTTACTCCTTATTGCTATAAATAATCCGCAAGCAGTATATCAAAGCACCGGGTTATTAATTGTGGTTTAAAAATATTAAATTTAACTTCCGTGTTTATCCCTGTTAATTGATTTGAAAACTGCATGAGCATAACGCCCAAACTTACCCGTTTTGATCTTACCATGATTGTTATAAGCCTGGTGATAGGCATGGGTATTTTTGCGGCACCGGCCGAGGTGGCCAAAAGCTCCAGCAATCCCTACCTTTACTTTGGCGCATGGCTGCTTGGCGGCGCGGTAAGCCTGTGCGGCGCCTTAACCTTTGCCGAAATTGGTGCCCGCTACCCTACCACCGGCGGCTTTTACAAGGTTTTTTCATTCTGCTTTCACCCGGCCTTTGCTTTTATGATTAACTGGGTGTTGGTGATAAGCAACGCTGCATCGGTTGCCGCCGTAGCATTAATAGGCGCCGAATACATTAACCCGGTTATTATGCCGCAAAGTTTGCAAAACGATGTGGGCGTAAAAATCATGACCATCAGTTCGGTACTGATATTGTATATAATAAATTACCTGGGTATTAAAATGAGCGCACGTACGCAAAACGTGCTTACGCTATTTAAAATAGGCATGATATTGATTATATGCGCCGCAGTTTTTAAAGGAAATATAGTGCGGGCAGATAAAGTGATTGAATACCATAATAATAACGGCATAAGTGCGTTCGGACTAAGCCTGGTGGCTGTTTTTTTTACCTATGGAGGCTATCAGCAAACCATAAATTTTGGAGGAGACATTATAAACGCTAAAACCAATATCCCCAAGGCTATTTTTTTTGGAATAGCTACTGTGATAGCATTATATATGCTTATCAACTTTGCCTATTATTCGGTTTTGGGGATTAACGGCTTACAGCAAAAAACCACGCTGGCGGCTACGCTGGCAGGTGTTTTATTTGGCGCTGCGGGGTATAAAATAGTATCGCTATTGATGTTTGTTTCGGTGCTGGCCTTTGTTAATGTAAATATTATGGCTAACCCGCGCGTTTACTACGCCATGGCCGAAGACGGGATTTTGCCGGCAAAGTTTAAACATGTTAACCGCCAAACCCAGGTACAGGAGTTTGGGCTTAGCTTTTTTGTGGCAGCAGTACTTATTATATTGCTTTTTGCCGGTTCGTTTCAAAAAATTTTAAGTTATGTAATGTTTTTTGATACGATAGGCCTATCCACCGCCGCGGTGAGCATTTTTATTTTACGCAGAAAAACCAAACATTTAAACGATACAGGTATTTACAGCATGAAATGGTATCCTTTAATACCTATCATTTTTATAACTACCTACTGGTTTGTAACCATCAGTATTTTTATCGAAAATCCGCGGGCAGCGTTAATATGCATTTTGGCGTTCATTGCCGGCCTTATCATCTATTTTATTACAAAACGAAGCCAAAAAACCTTCACTACACCTTAACTATGGATATTTCATTTATATTAAATGAACTGGGAGAAGAAAGAGATCAGTACTTCAACGCCGTTTCGCCGCCTATTATGCAAAGCAGCAACTTTTGTTTTAAAGATGTTGCCGGACTGAGAACCGCCATGAAAGACGAGTTTGAGGGCAACCTTTATTCGCGCGGACAAAACCCCACACTTAATATTTTACGAAAAAAACTGGCAGCCCTTGATGGTGCTGAAGACGCGCTATTATTCAGCAGCGGGATAAGCGCCATCAGTATCCCTATCCTCTCGCTATTAAAATCGGGCGATCATATTATCGCAGTTGATAATATTTACAGCTGGACCATCAAGCTTTTTCAGGATTTGCTGCCCAAATTCGGCATCACCACTACTTTTATCGACGGAACAGTTTTCGAAAATTTCGAAGCAGCAATACAGCCACAAACACGGCTGATTTACCTGGAAAGCCCCAACACTTTTTGTTACGATTTGCAGGATATAAAACGCGTAACCACGCTGGCCCGTTCAAAAAACATAACAACCTTAATTGATAACAGTTATTGCAGCCCGCTTTTTCAACAGCCCATATCGTTGGGTGTAGATCTGGTAGCGCAATCAGCAACAAAATATATTGGTGGGCACTCGGATGTGGTAGCAGGTGTGCTTACCGGCAATAAAGCAATGCTTAAATATATTTTTGAGCATGAATTTATGAACCTTGGCCCCGCACTTTCGCCGCCCGCAGCCTGGCTGCTGCTACGTGGCCTGCGCACCCTCCCACTACGTTTACAGCGAAGTTTTGAGAGTACCAAAACCGTTACCCAATGGCTTGCAAACCATCCTAAAGTGCAAAAAGTGATATGGCCCTTCAGTCCCGATTTTGAACAGCGCGAATTGGTCCGGAAGCAAATGCAGGGTTGCGGCGGCCTATTCAGCATCACCTTAAAAAACAGCTCGTTTGATAAAATAGAAACGTTTTGCAACAGCCTGAAACATATTCTACTGGCGGTATCATGGGGAGGGCACGAAAGTTTGGTAGTACCGGCTATAGCCTCAGTTAATGAAGATCAGTATAACGAACACGATGAGCGCCACCAGCTCATCAGGATGTACATCGGCCTCGAAGAGCCGCAATACCTCATTGCCGACCTGGAGCAGGCCCTTAACAGCATCTAAACACAAAAGCCCGGCCTTGCGCCGGGACTTTTGTTTTGATCCGGACAATGCCGAACCGGGGGGATTTAATCAAATAGTTAATAGTTATTTATTAAATGGATGCGTGCTGTTGGGCAGCGTGGCGCTGTTGCTCAAAATACAGGTATTTTATTTTGTATTGTTTGCTCAGCTTATCGTAGGCGGCCAGATCAGCATCTCCGCGGAAAGATCCCTCAAGATTATACCTGAATTCGGTTTGGCCCGCGAAACTTTTGCCGATATTGGCCACAGTTAAATCATTAACAACCGACGCACCATCAACACTATAATAGTATTGGATGGTAGTTGCATAACCTTTACCCTGCGGCACCAAACGCTCGCGGCTGTAAATGGTGAAGCCGGCTGTATCCAGGATCCGATAGGCCTGGTTACCCTGGTACCTGTAATCGGCACCGTTAACGCGATAACCATAAATTCCTGCTTTTTTCAGTTTCACTTTTTTTCCCTGATCGGTGAAGCTAACACGGCTTCCACCCAAAAACCCGTTAAGTTTAAGGTTGGTTGCGTTGGCATAGCTTAGTTTCCCGGCCTTGTAATCTGCGGCGGTTAAATATATTCCCGTTTCATTACCCTGGGCATTTACCCTTCCTGCCTGCATCCCGATCAACACCATCAGGATGATGATTTTAATTGAATTTTTCATTTTATTATTATGTATTGTAATTAAAGTTAAATAGCCCCCTTAAACAGGCATACTATTTTATTTTGGCGCAAACATTGAAAAAAATGTTTAAACACACAATATTGTTCCCTTCGCCTTTCCTGTCAAAAAAGCCAGCACATTATGCATCAGCAGATTAAATTTTACTTTTTAGGTAAAACCTTTTATCAATCTGTCCGGTACTGCATCCGGCGAAATTAAGGGCATAAAAAAGCCGGGCGGCAAAACCCGGCCTCCAACCTCTACTAAACCTATCCTCCACAATGAAAAAGGAATAAGTTATCGCGGTTTCAAAGTACGTTTATATAAAAGTCCGCGGCTTAAAACCTAACCAGCAAAGCAGCTATAAACCTCGTTTCTGAGTTTACCAGATCAGGTACAAAATTAGTACCGCCAAGTGGTGTGGTATTGTAACCATCCGGCGATGTAACACCACCGTGACCGGCAAAGTAAGGCACATCGGCATGGCGATGTACCACTTCCATCCTGAAGGTAAGGTAATCGTTAGGCATTAAATCGATTGTGGTTGAGTAATCGTAACCATGAAATTTATCGCCCGGATTTGCCGAAAATGGATGTGTGCCGATATTGCCCGTACCCACGGCCGGAATAGGGTTGGCATCGCCTGTTGGGTAAAGCACAAGGTAACGGCCGGGGTTGTTCATTACTCCACCGCCAACCGTCCAGCCCAGGTGCCCTTTGGCCATTACCATGCGGTGGTACACCATCGCGCTTGCAAAATATTGTTCAGGGCCTTTAACCGGGTCTGATTTAAAACCGTTTACACCATCACCTTTTTCGTAACCCAAATCGCCCGTGATAGAAAAGGCCGAACTGTTTACAAATGTGTTTTTATTTTTATAGTAGCGTACCTCCACACTGTTATCGGTATGGAAGCGTTTACGACCTGGTTTATCCTGCGTATCGGCACCGTAATAGTTGTTTGATAATACCTGTAACCACTCTTTTGGTCTCCACAAAATTTGGCCGCCAATACCCGGCCTGCTGTTAAACATGCCATACGATTGCCAGCCGTTGATAATCCAGGGCTCTATCTTCAATTTATCTGATACGAAGATCTGGATCCTTACACCGTTAAAAAACCATGGCGTATTATCGCTGGTAAATGATGGCTGATAGGCCCAGTTTTCGGCATTGTAATAAGAGAACAAACCAATGTATGACATAAAAATACCTGCGTCAACGTTAATACCATTCAGTACATCAAAGTGGTAACCGGCATTGGCCTCGCTTAAATAACGGTAAGCCGTTGCCAGATCGAACTGGCCGCGGGTAACGCTGAAATCATTACGGGGCACTACGGTTGAGCGGGTGCCGAACTGCGTAAGCACGCTGGCACGTACATTATCATAATGAAAGTCGCCGCCTAAAGCCACTGTCGAGATCTCAAATTCATGATCGCGGGCCAGGGCGGTTGAACCTACCACGGTATGGTCAACCGGGTTATGGTTTGAGGCTGTATAGTTAAAATCCAACAAAAAACGACCGGTGAAGTATTTGGTATCCAACAGGGCTTTGTGGCGGCGGTCGTTACCGTTAAGCCAAGTAAAATCGCCAAAGGCAAATGGTTCGGGTTTGGTTTTTACGGTGTCTTTAACGGCGGTAGTATCGGTTAAAGATGCAGCGTTTGCCTGTGCATAAGCTAAAAGTAATGTAAGGCCTAAAGCAATAAATAAGAGAAGTTTTTTCATTTTAAATATGATATTAATTGTTCGCGACAGGGGCAGTTAGCAGTGTTTAATTTAATTTGCCCCGGCCTGCGTTAATTATGGCACGCCTGCCAATTGCTATACCAAGTGGTTGCAATATTTTGTGGTTGATTTGATTATCAGACCTCTATTAATTTTTATTTTATTTTCCGTTGAGCGATAGTTTGATAAAGTATCTCATTTTGAGATGGTGATTTTCTCATGGTGAGTGTGAAAACTTTATGATTAAAGTCATTGCTCAACGCTATCGCAAGCGTCCTCGCCATAGCCGTTAACTTAAGCGAATATTTTAGCCTAATCGCGTTTAAAATCCCCTCTCAAGAGGGGGCGCGATGGGAAAGAGTGGGAGAAGGGGTGTGTTATACAAGCGATAAGCCGCATGCAGAATAACACACCCCTCCACCCCTCTCAAGAGGGGAATCGCAAATTCCCCTGCTTTTTAACGATTTAACCCTTAAGTTAACGGCTATGGCGTCCTCGCTTGTGGTTCTAAGCTAACCATCTCATCAAGTCGCAGACCTAAACACGGGCCACAAGCGAGGACGCTTGCGGCAGCGTAAGAAGAAGATCCTTCGTTCCTACCCATGACAAGCATGGCGGCTATGCAGAACGAAGAAGATGCTTCGTTCCTTAGCATGACAAAGGTGAAAATGTCATATATCCTTCAGAGGCCGCGGCTTTTATTTACTCAGCATGACAAAGAGGATTTATCATGATCAATTAATTCATCAGTATATGATACTCATCAATCTTTCGGTAAAGCGTAGCCAGGCCAATCCCCAGCACCCTCGCCGCCTCAGACTTATTGCCTTTAACATACTTCAATATCCGGCGGATGTGGTGTTTCTCTACGCTATCCAGATCAAGCGCAACCAGGTCATAATAGCCTCCGTTATGAAACTCATTGGGGAGTAGTTTGGGGGTAAGTACCGGCTCGTCCATCAGGATAATAACCCGCTCAATCACGTTTTTTAGCTCGCGGATATTGCCGTTCCATTTATGCTGGTTAAGCAGCTTAAAAAAACCGGCATCTACATCGGGCTGTTTCTTTTTCACCTTGGCCGAGTATAGTTTGATAAAATGCCGGGCCAGCACTTCAATATCCCCTATCCTATCCCTCAGGGGCGGCAATACAATAGAAAAACCCGACAGACGGTAAAACAAATCGAGCCTGAAATGCCCCTCTTCCGATTCTTTTTGCAAATCGCGGTTGGTAGCGGCTATCAGGCGCACGTTAACCTTGATGGTTTTGGTTTCGCCTATTTTTATAAATGTGCCGTTTTCCAGCACCCGCAAAAGCTTAGCCTGCAAATCGTGGCTCATTTCGCCCAGTTCATCCAAAAAAATGGTACCGCCGCTGGCTTCTTCAAACAGGCCTTTTTTATCCTTAAGGGCCCCGGTAAAGGCACCTGCTTTGTAACCAAACAGTTCGCTCTCCAACAACTCTTTGCTAAAGGCGCTGCAGTTAACTGCAACAAAGGGCTTTTCTTTACGCAGGCTTTCGTAGTGAATGGCTTCGGCAAATACCTCTTTACCTGTGCCTGTTTCGCCCAAAAGCAAAACGGTAGCATCAGTGCGCGCCACTTTTTTTGCCAGCTCTACCGCCTCCAGAATAGCAGGCGAATTGCCCAGCACTATCGGGAAACCATGCTGCGTTTCCACCTCATTCTGCATTTCGCTGATGTGGTATTGCAGATTAGCCTTGTCCAGCGCCTTACTTACCAGCGGCAGTATTTTATCATTATCATCGCCCTTGGTTAAATAATCAAAAGCACCGTTCTTTATGGCCAGCACGCCATCACTTATCGACCCAAAAGCTGTTAAGTTTATAATCTCGATATAAGGTTTTATTTGCTTGATGCGCTGCACCAATTCAACGCCATTGGCGTCGGGCAGCTTCACATCGCTTAAAACCACACGGATATCCTCCCGCTCAATAATGCGCAAACCGGCTTTAGCATTGGGTGCCTGGATCACATCATAACCTTCAAGCATTAGGATGCGGGCCATCAGCTCGCTTAGCTTAACCTCATCATCAATTATTAATATGCCTGATTTCATTTTTGTATTTGTTAGGATTATTGATGAGCATCAGCGGCAGCATTTCAAGCAGCCTTACATACAGGCCGGTACCTTTCTTAATTTCTTCGAGGTAAATAAATTCATCTGCCGAGTGCGAGCGGGCCGAATCGCCGGGACCAATCTTAACCGAGGGGATAGATAACCAGGCCTGATCTGAGGTGGTAGGCGAAATATAAGTTTTGCAGCCAATTGCAATACCGGCCTTAACAATAGGATGCTCGGGCGAAACTGATGATGCACCCAACGAACCCGGACGCGGATTTACCTGGCAGGAAACATTTCGCCTGATAATATCCACAATCTCTTTTTGCGAAAAAGTATCATCGTGCCTGATATCCACCGTAAACTCGCAACGCCCCGGCACAATATTGTGTTGCGAACCCGCTTTAATGGTAGTCACCGTCATTTTTACGGGCGGCAAACCTTTCAATTGCTGCGGAAACTGGTAAAGGCTAAACCATTCCAAATCGCGCAGGCATTTATGGATGGCGTTATCTCCCTCCTCGCGTGCGGCATGGCCGGGGCGGCCGTTACTTACACAATCAATAACCAGGTTGCCTTTTTCGGCAATGGCCATTTGCAACAGCGTAGGTTCGCCAACTATGGCCAGCTCGCAAGTACCCAGCAAAGGCAGGATTGATTTAATACCGTTTTCGCCCGAGTTTTCCTCCTCGGCGGTAATGGCCAGGCAAAGGTTAAAGCCCAGGCCATGGTAGCTGTAAAAATGCAGAAAGGCTGCTATCAATGATACCACGCAACCACCGGCATCGTTACTGCCAAGGCCATAAAGTTTGCCATCGGCTATTTCCGGGCAGAACGGATCTTTTGTATAACCCTCGTTTGGCACAACCGTATCCACATGAGAGTTAAGCAGTATTGTCGGTTTAGTTTCATCGTAGTATTTATTAAAGCACCAGATATTATTTCCCTTGCGGTGCACCTTTACCGAGTATTCGTACAGATACTGGTGAATGATATCGGCAACTGCCGATTCATTACCGCTAAAGGATTGCGTTTTGATCATTTTTTGCAGCAGCACAACACTTTCGCTAAAAAAATGGGGGTTTAAGGGCAGCGTTTGCACTGGCGGGGCTATGGCCGGCTGCTGTTCGCTTAATGTTTTTATCATAACAGGTTAGTTTAATTGAGGATCAAACAACATGGCTGTACACAGACAGTTACAGCGGTTTTTATTTTGCAGTACATCATAGTTCACACAGCTTTTGCAGGCATCCCAAAAACGGGTTTCGCGCGCCACTTCCGAATACGTTACCGGCTCGAAACCTAAACGGGTATTCATTTTCATGATAGCCAGTCCGGAGGTGATACTAAAGATTTTTGCCCAAGGATATTTGCTGCGCGACAGGTTAAAAATCCGGTTCTTGATTTCGGACGCCACACCCTGGTTACGGTGTTTTGGCGATACAATTAAACCGCTGTTGGATACAAATTCGCCGTTATCCCAGGTTTCGATGTACGAAAAACCTACCCATTCGCCGGTTTCGGTTACGGCTACGATGGCCTTGCCTTCGTCGATCTTTTCAATTACTGAGGCGGCCGATCTTTTTGAAATGCCTGAGCCCCTTGCTATGGCCGAGGTTTCCATTTCTTTGATGATCTCGTCGGCAAATACCACATCGGCCGGGATGGCCGGCCTCACAATAATTCGTTCATCTTCCATTTTAAATGTTTATTTCAGTTACCAGCACGGATTTGTTGAATAACTGTACATACCCCAATGCCAAAAGAATGCCCGTTGTGGCACACCCAAGCCATTTATGGGTTTAGATGATGTAAATGAAGATTTTAAGTTTGCGGCTGATCTATCCGCATAAAAAAAGCCTATCAAAATGAAAGGCTTCTATTTTCAAAACAAGATATTTTGATGTTTATTCAACCGGCTGTTGATACTCCGGGCTGCTTTTAAAATTTTCAAGATAGCCATCGGCATTTACGGCAAGCGCGCTCATTTCTGTTTTGGGGGATGCTTTTTCCTTTTTTGGGCCAGCCAGCGGAATGATAATTACGGCTATTAAAGCGGTAATTTCGAGTACGATATAAAACGAATCCATTATTTTAACTTTATTGTAATGCCCAGGGCAAACTAAACCTGTGCCAAAAAGCTCATAAAGTCACCATACATGCCCCATCTACGTTAAAATTGTTATTTATCGATATTGGATGGTTAACCACTGCCTATCATTTTGGTAGAATTATATTATCAAAATGATAAACTATTGATTAACAGAAGTCATTTAAAAAAAAGCTACCGCGGGTTTAGGAATAGCGTAACCCGTGGGAAGAAACAGCCGCTCCGTTGTTGGTATTTGTTACCACAGGTGTTCGGAAGATTTTTTGTTGGTCGTTAGCGCAAGTCTTGTGAGGTGGTATTGTGGGTGGATGACTTGTGATCCAGCGCCGCTGTTGGTATTGTCAACAGTGACAACACCAACAACGGCGATAAAGTAATCATCTTTGGTCAGCTAACGTAATTCTATTTTCAGATCTTCAGTTTTCATTTCTGTTTCCGTCGTTAATTAGCTTTCGCGACTTTTACAGCGGTAGGTCCTTTTTGACCTTGCTCTACCTCGAAAGTAACTTTGTCATTTTCTTTGATCGCGAAGCTGACTGAGTTGATATGTACGAAAATGCTTTCCTGAGTTTGCAGGTCTTTGATAAAACCAAAGCCTTTAGATTCATTAAAGAAGGTTACTGTGCCTTTTCTTACGGTTTCTACTTCGATATCTTCCTGTTTAGGGGTACCGATTTGGATGTCTTCGGCCAATACTTTTTTCCGGTTACCCTGCTCTTGAGGCACGGAGGTGAGGTTGCCGCTTCCATCAACGTAAGCCATCATATCTGCTAAACCTTGCCCTTTAACAGCGTTAGTTTTACGATCGTCAGACCTTTCCTTTTTGTCTTGTTGTTTTTTGAGCTTTTTCTTCTCGCGCTCTTTTTTACTAAATGTTTCTGTGGATCTACCCATGTTTTTGATTAAGTGTAACAAAAAAAGCATCCCCCGAATGGGGGATGCTCTCACAATGATTATATAGTGTATTAAGCTACTTTAACATTTACTGCGTTTGGGCCTTTACGACCTTCTTCAACGTCATAACTAACAGCGATGTTTTCGCGAATGTTGTCAATCAGACCTGTTGAATGAACAAATATCTCGTTGCCACCAGCATCTGGTGTGATAAATCCGAAACCTTTTGTTTCATTAAAAAATTTTACTATTCCTTGCATTTTATTATTGTTAATAAGTGTGCAATATACTCATAACAATTGACATATTTTCTTTTTAATCAAAATATTTAACATTTATTTATAAATTAGGGAAGAAAAGAAACAAAGCCAGCCATTCGGGTAAGAATAACTAAGGTTTTACCTGTTGATTTGGTTTATAGCCTAATAATATACATCCGTTTGAGAAGTCATTTATTTTATCTACTCCCACTTCTTTATCCCCAGCTTCTGCATTTTTGAATGCAATGTTGACGGCGGCAAGCCCAGCTTTGAAGCCGCCCCATCCTTTCCGCTTATCTTTCCGTTACAACGCCTTAAAACTTCCAAAATATGCTCTCGTGCGTGTTCATCAATGGTTTTTAACCGGTCGGTAGCTGCATCTTCATAAACGGGGCTCTCCTTTTTATTTTGCATTTTGGGCAGGTAAGCCTGTTTAATCAGGGGGCCATCGGTAAGTAATACGCTTCGCTCTATAAAATGCTCCAGTTCGCGAACATTGCCGGGCCAGTGGTAATCACGCAATTGCGCCATAACATCGGTTGATATACCGGTAATTTTCTTCCCGCTTTTTTGCGCGTAACGGTCTAAAAAATGATTGGCTAAAACCGGGATATCGTCTTTACGCTCGCGTAAGGGCGGTATAATAATCGGAAACACAAATAAGCGATAATACAGATCAAGCCTGAAACGGCCTTCCTCAACCTCTTTTTCAAGATTGCGGTTGGTAGCAGCTACTATGCGCACATCTATTTTGATGGGCCCCTTGCCGCCAATACGTTCAATTTCCTGCTCCTGCAAAACACGCAGCAGCTTTACCTGCAGCTCCGCAGGCATCTCACCTATCTCATCCAAAAAAATGGTGCCGCCATCGGCCAGTTCAAATTTGCCTGTACGCTTTTCAACAGCCCCGGTAAAAGCTCCCTTTTCGTGCCCAAATAATTCCGATTCGATGAGGGTAGCCGGCATAGAGGCGCAATTAACCACCACAAGGGGCTTATTTTTACGGGGCGATAAATAATGAATGCTTTTTGCAATACGTTCCTTGCCTGTACCGCTTTCACCTAAAACCAACACCGATGTATCAAGCGGGGCCACTATGCCAATATGATCAAGCACGGTGAGCATCTGGTGGCTTTTGCCGATAATACCCTGAAAGCCCGCTGCTTTATTTTTTTCAGTCAATTCTTTGCCTGCATACTTATCATTTTTTGCAGCCTCTATTTCGCTGTGGTCTACCGGCATAATCTCTTCAATGGCGGTTAAGAGCGACCGGTGCAACCTATCCAGCAGTACAGCATGATCATTACTATAACAATCGGCTTTGCGGCTGTAAAACGAAAACGATATGTTATCGCCCTTCGAAGTAATTAAAGGTATTGCCAAAAACGATTGCATGTTAAAGGAATGCGCCAGCAGCTTTTTAACCGGAAACTGCGATTGCAGCCTGATAAAATCGGCCCCGTTATAAAAACCGGTTTTAGTAACCAGCGGACTATCAGCCTGCATTTGTTTTAACTGGGCTTTACTAACTTTGGTTACATTTAAAAACTCGTCGGTGCCAATAACCTGGTATTCATCAAAACCTGTACGTAAAAATGAAATGGCTTCTTCAGAGAAGCCGGCGGCGGTTTTAACAATAATAGTTAAATAATCGAAGGGGGCATGTGGCTGTAAACTTGTCGAAATTTTAAGCAGTTTCTGTTTCCAGGTTATAGGCTCGGCCACTATATTTTTAAAAACCTGCTCCAGCGCCTGTTCCCGGCGTAATTTTGATTCGATGCTGTTTTGGTGACGGTAAAAAGCAACATCAAGCGTAATCAACAATTCTTTTTCGCGGAAGGGTTTAACCAGGAAACCATAAGGCTGGGTGGCTTTTGCCTTTTCCAGAATACTTTCCTGGAAATTAGCCGAGAGGTAAACAAAGGCAATATTTTTTGATGTGAGGATACCGGCCAGGTCAATACCGTTTAAATTTCCTTTTAAAAATATATCGAGCAACACCATTTCGGGCTTTTGCTCTTCAATAATTTCCAGTGCTTCGGCCACCGAATCGGCAATACCACAAACCCGGTATCCTGCGCGTGTCAATATTAATTTCAAGTCGTACGCCACCAGCGATTCATCCTCAACTATTAATATTTTTCTGCTCATAAGTAAATTAACTATATAAAGTATTTGTTTCTATCTTGCTTAATATGGTCTCGGCTTTAAACTCAACCGTAATAACGGCGCCCTGGCAATTCTCAATTTTAAAATAGCCGCCAAGCTGTTTGCTCAGGGCTTTCATCATCTCCATACCCAGTGAGTTTGCCTGGCGTACATCAAAGCCCGGCGGCAATCCGTTCCCGTTATCGGCTATGGTGAGTACAATAGTTTCTTCGGCAAGTTGCAGGGCTATTTTTATTTCACCGCCACGCCCTTCAAACGCGTATTTAATGGAGTTGGTTATAGCCTCATTTAAAATAAGACCAACCGGCACCGCCTGGCCAACATCAAGTTTTATGGGCTGAACTGTTTGCTCAAAACGGATGCCCCGGCCTGATGGATTATAGCAATCGGCCAGGTAACTGATCAGTTCATTAATATACACCGACATATCGATATAAGCCACGCCCGAATTGCTATACAACTTTTGGTGAATTAAAGCTATGGCCTGCACCCGGTTCTGGCTTTCGCGAATGGCAGCCAGCGCCGCGTTGTTTTTTAAAAATGCCGATTGCGTGTTAAGCAGGCTCATTACAATTTGCAGGTTGTTTTTTACCCGGTGATGCACCTCTTTCAACAGCCAGTCTTTTTCATCAAGCAGGTTATCTTTTTCGTGAACAAGCTTTTGCAGCGAGGTATTTTGCGCATTAATTTCCGCCTGCTTTAGTTGCAATTGACGGTTACTTTGCTGTTTAAGCCTGTAGCCGTTAAACGCAAACCCGGCTATGGCAAGCAGCATGGCCACACCCGCAAAGGTGATATTACGCTGCATATTGGCTTTTTGGATCTCGGCCTTCTGGCTGTTGGTTTGCATTTGCAAAAGTTTTATTTGCTGCTTTGTAGCGTTGGTTTTATAAGTAAAATCAAGCTCTTCTATCTGTTTATTTTTAATAGCGTTAAACAGCGAATCGTCAATCCGTTTATTGATCTCGAAATGCTTTATAGCCGATACATAATTACCAGCCGCCGAATCAACCCTAAACTGCATCCGGTGTATTTTGGTAAGCGTAATTGGCCGGATAGATTCGGGCTTTAACTTCAGGATTTGTTCGGTATAAACGCCCGCCTTTTTAAACTGCCGGGTGAGCAGGTAAAAACCACCCATGGTTTCATTATAGTGAACAAAATCGGTCACCATTTGCTCGTTGGTAGTGTAAAAATCTTTATTAAAGGTGGTTGTTTTATACACCTCCATCATCTTCAGGTAATACAGCTCGGCCTTGGGGTAATCTTTCAGGGCCACGTAAATATTACCGAATGCCTCGTACATATCCACCTGTTGCGCAAGAATAACCGGCGGTACATCATTTACCGCTTTTTTCAGGTAGGCCAATGCCTCTTTCGGGCGCTTTGCCGTAATATAATCGTAAATAATGAGGCTCAGGTAACCGTAAAAATCCTCGTATTGCTTGCGCTGTTTTAATATTTCGGCCGATTTGAGGATGTACGTAAGGCTTTGATCGTACTTGTTCAGATCGGCATAAACCAGGGCTACTTTCGCGTAATAAAAATCGGCCAGGGCGGTATCGGCTGTTCCTTCCATGGTTTTAATTACTTCCAACCTGTAACGAAGTTCATTGTGCAGATCGATTTTTTGCTTGCTTATTTCGGCAAGAGAATGATAGGTAGTAGCCAACCGCTTATAACCAACAGATTGATATTGTTTCAAAGCCTGCTTCAGTTCGCCCTCGGCAAGATCAAGCTTTTTTTGGTTGAGATGGATATCGGCAATACTGCGGATCATATCGGCCTCATCTACTTTTTTGCCGTTTTGCTTAAATAAAGCGCGGGCCTGCCCGTAGCTGCTTATTTTATCAGGAATAGCTTGCGCATCCGTAAGATCAACCGAAATATTATCGCCCAGGCGTGCCCAGGTTTGGCCTTCGGCATAGGTATCGCCGGTTTTGCGGTAATAGCTAACTACCTGCATAAAAGCAGCCTTACCCTGTTTTAAATCGGTTTGTTTAAAGTATGCCGCGCCTTTAAGCATCAGGGCCTCGTTAAGCCATTTTATTGACCGGATAGCCATACTCATTTGTATGGCTTTATTAAAAGCGGTTATACCGCTGTCCAGAACCTCTTTATGATCGCCTATTTTATTGAGGTAATAACTCCCGAGCCTGATCTGCAGTTTAATGGTATTGGTATCTACCTTATTTTTTTGATTATCGAGACTTAGTTTAATGGTAGCAACGTCCATCTTTTTTTGCGCCAGCGAGCCTGTCGCAAAAAAAACAACAATAAAACATAACGTTATATATTTAAACATGAACAGCGTATTTTATTGTAAAAAAGACACTTATAAACAACCCAACAACCCTGCTCACCCCGGTAAATACAGCGGAACTATGACAGGTTTTGATCAGTAAATTTATTCATTTTTGGTCAAATCAGCCTTATTTATTTGGTATGCGTTTAAGGTGCGGCTATTAAGAAAAGTATCACTTCAGTTTGATTAAAACTATCGGTTGTGGGTACCGAATCCAATGTATTTTTTACGGTTTTTGTTGTATGGATTATCCTTTGATGAGTTGGGTGTGACATTATTTTTACAGCGAATAAAATTGCAAAACAAGGCGAATGGGATGTTTAGCGTATTGCGTTTATTGGTCGTATGGTTTTGTCTGAACTCGAATTTTAAGGAATTATGAGAATTCATCGAATTTGCTTCGCGTTTTGTCCATTCCATAAATTCGACAAATTCGGGTTCAGACAAAAACAAGCGGACATTCTTTTTCAGAGCTTTACCAAACCCGGTTCTCTTTAGTATACTCCCGCTCAATCCCTTCTAAAATCAACTCGTTGGAGATTTTAGCTTCCTTACGGGCCAGCATTTGCAGGCAGGCAAACTGCACCACATTTAAAATACCCGACCCGCTCAGTTCATACTTACGCGAAATTTGCTCGAGGTTTATATGCCCGTTAAGATTGGCCTTGGGTGGAAATGTTTTCTGCCAGATGATATGCCTTTCCTCGGCATTGGGTAGCGGGAAATGGATAACCGACTGAAAGCGGCGCATAAAGGCCTCGTCGATATTGTTTTTAAAGTTGGTAGCCAATATCACCAATCCGTTGTGTTGTTCAACCCTTTGCAGCAGGTATGAGGCTTCCTGGTTGGCATATTTATCATGCGCGTCTTTTACATTGGTACGCTTGCCAAACAACGCGTCGGCTTCGTCAAAAAACAGGATCCAGTTTTTATTATCGGCCTTCTCGAATAACTTGGATAGATTTTTTTCGGTCTCACCTATAAATTTGGATACGATCATGGATAGATCGATCCTGAATACATGCTTGCCGGTGTATTTACCTAACAACGAAGCCGTAAGTGTTTTACCCGTTCCCGGCGGCCCATGGAATAGAGCCCGGTAGCCCGGTTTCAGCTTGCGTTCCATGCCCCAATCCGTCATTAAAACCTGCTGATAGTTTACCCAGTTTTCCAGTTCGGCAATTTGCTGGCGGGTGGTGTCGCCAAGCACCAGGTCGTCCCAGTTATAGGTAGTTTCGAGGTGTTGGGCCGGGAAGTTCATGCTTAGTTTGGGGATGGATTGCGTGCCGGTAATCAGCAATTCAAGGTATTCCGGTTGCAGTACAATCCGGCCGGATAATGCGGGCTCTCCCTCCGGCACATCTTCAAGATATAAAATGTGCTGTTTGGCAAAGTTGCTTTGGTGGTGAAACAGGGCCGCTATTTCCAGGCGCTTTTCCATGTCATCACCTGCCAAAATAAAAGCGGCGGTTTGCCCGGTTGGCAAAAAGCTGCGCCCGTTACGGCTGCGCACGCCGCCCAGTTGCTGAAAATCGCCCGATTCCTGCATAAAGGGCTGAATGATCTCATCAAAAAAATCAACCTGTAAATGCGGGGCTAAAGCCATCATCAGTATGATCACTTCATTGCTATCCAGGTTATAATCGCTAATCAGCTTTTCGATACCGCTGCCGTCACGGTTTAGCCGGGGTAGTAACGGAGGTAAAAAAGTCACCTCACTCCCCAATACGGCCTGCAGCCTGGCTTTGAGATAGCCCGCCGTATATTGCAATAACGCTTTTATCTGTTTCAAATCTGTAACCATAACTATTTACGCGGACCGTTTTGCTGTATAACATGGGTTAACTCGTGCGCCAACAGGTTCATGCCTGCTGTACTTTCCGGATCAAACTTGGCGGCATTGAAATAAACATCATTACCATGCGTAAAGGCATGTGCTTTAGATAAGTTGCAAAGCTCAACCGCCTGCTGCCCGGTATGGATCTTTACCTGCTCAAAATTGGCATTCATCTGGCGTTCCAATTGCGCGCGCACCTTGGCCGGCAGCGGGCTGCCGCCGCCTTTGCTCTCGTTCAGTAACCTATCAAATTTGGCCTCCGGTGCCTCGGGCTTTCCTTCCGTTTTTTCTACGCCTCCGCCTTTTTCTTCTTTCTTTTGCGCGGCGACCTTATCATCTTTTTCATCGCCTTTTTCTTTTTTCTGCGGCTTGCCTTCGTCTTTTTTATCTTCCTCGCCTTTTTTCTGAGGCTCTTTATCTTTCTTTTCTTCTTCTTTTTTCTGCACACCCTCCTTGTCCTTCTTGTCCTCTTCCTTTTTCTGCGGCTCTTTATCTTTTTTCTCTTCCTCTTTTTTCTGTGGTTTTTCTTCTTCCTTTTTCTCGTCTTTTTTCTGCGGCTTACCTTCTTCTTTTTCGTCTTTCTTCTCCTTTTTCTGCCCGGCCTTGGCATCTTTTTCTTCATCCGCACCTTTTTTCTGTACGCTCATCTGGCCCATGCGTTGCGATGATTTGGTAGGTTCCTGCTGCGCCATGGTTACTTTATGGGCAACGGCATCGGCTTCCTGCTCGAGGGCGGTATCCTGGTTACCATCTATTTTACGGGCCTGAAAAAAGGCATCGTTATCCTGTTTGGCTTTTTCGCGGCTGCCGTTAAAAAAAGGTTTTTCTGCTTTATCGGCCTGTGGCTGGTTAAGCGGCTGCCGGGTATGGATTGATTTCATGAGATAGGTTAGTTTAAGTTATTTAACAGATCGAGTTGTTTTTGGGCATGAGCGGCCCATTCGCCGGGTTGGTTGTTCAGCAAATCTTCAAACACCTGCCTGGCCCTGGCTTTTTCGCTGAGGTTTGCTAACGCGATGCCCCGGTATAGCTTCCCTTTGTTATTATCCGGATGTTTTTCAAGCAGCAGATCAAAATGCTGCAAGGCATCAACAAAACGATCAAAACCCAAACAAAGCACACCCGTATTTAAGCGTACATCTTCATTATCCGGGTCATATTCCAATATCCGCTCATACTCGGCGGCACCTTCAAGCATATCGCCGCTTTGCAGGCAGGCTACGGCCAAATGGTTTCGCACAGCAACATCCGCAGGAAAAAACAATAAATACTGATTGAGGTAAGCTTTTGCCGAAGCATAGTTTTTTACCATTAACTGCGCCAACCCTGCGGTTTGCCAAGCCCGGCCATGCTGTGGATTTTCGGATAAAACATGCCCTGCCAAATCAAAAGCCTCGTTATATTTTCCGGTAGACAGGTAAACCTGGGCGACTCCCATCAACAGGTTTAAATTAGCCGGACTAAGTTCGATGGCCCGTAACCAGCACGTTTCAGCACTTTCCATATCGGCCGAAAGCATATATAATTTAGCAAGCCCTTCCCAGGCTTCAAACTGCTCATTTTTAAGCCGAATACTTTGCTTAAAGGCATTATAGGCATCCTCATATTGAGCCAGTAACACTTTAGTATTGGCAAGATTGAGCCAGGCGGTGGCGTTCTCCGCATCTATTTCAATAGCCCGTTCAAACAGTGGCAAGGCTTCGGTAAATTTATGTTGCTGGTATAATAGCATGCCCCGGTTATTCAGCAGGGTTACACTTGGCTGATTCAAATCCGCGGCTTTCGCGTAGTACTCGTCGGCAACCACAAAATTGCCGTTAAGGTGGTGCATAGCACCAAGGTTTATCAGTTCGGTTAGTTGGCTTTGGTTGCTCATAACATTTCTTCTTTAACTTTATCGGCTATGCCACCCGCTATTTCGGGGATATTGATATCCGGGTAGGTAACTTTTATATCGTCGGTTTTAACATCAAACGGTTCGCCGTCTTTATAATGAACAGGCAGCGACACTTTCACCTGCAGATCAGGACCATAGCTAAATGAGGCCAGGTTTTTACGCCATTCTTTCGAGATATCGAACAAGCCCAGATCAAGCGAGGCTCTCAGCAAGGCATTTACATCAAAGGTGAATTTAGGGTGTACCTCTATCTCGCCCAGGGCATTAAACTCAAAACCTTTGGTTGGCGACCAGGCCAGATCAACAGCCGCGCTCGCCTCTCCCTCCAAACCCAGACCACCCCGCACCTCAATACCACCGGTAACACTGGCCACGCCAATACTCAGGCCCACACCCAAATCGGCATGTAGCTGGATGCCCGCCTTAGCCGGGATAGAGAATTTGGCCCCGCCCGAGATCACCGTATCTTCAGGATGCGAAGGATTGAACTGAATTTGCCCGAAAACATCTTTTAACTGCCCCGGCCCTACGCTGGCTTTAAAATCCAACCCGCCGTTAATGGTTGCCACCACGCCGATACTACGTGGGCCCAATGGGATAGCAAACAGCGGGATCTCGATAGTTGGCGCTTTAAACAGTTGTTTATCGATAGATTTTTGCGGGAAGATATCAACCGCCGATGGCAGCTCTAACCTACCCACAACTTCGATCTCCCCAGCCGGAGTTACTTTTACACTGGCCGAGGCCTGCAGCCAATCGGTAACTTTAAGGGTTAATTTGCCCGAACCATAAGCGGTAAACTTATCTCCGGCAGGTCCCGATGGTGTGCCGTCGGCAGCAATGGCACGGTTTGTTGCGCCTACAGTTACATCGCCCGATACCCTTTCGGCCGTATAGGACGCTTTGCCTTCGATGGTTAACGCCCCATCATCGTAAGCGATGGTAAGCTGCGAATTGATTTTTGGTATTTTAGGTACGGCAATACCATTGGCCTTAACATGGTAAATTTCATCAGGCCCGCGGGTAACCTCCACCGAACCGCTGCCGCTTTGGATACCGGGGATGTTTTCATCCAGCACAAAGCTGCCGCCAATTACCAGTGTTTCATTAGCGTAAGTAACATGAATCTCGGCGCTTTTTACGCCTTTGATATCCGGTTCGGCGGTGCCCGAAGCATTGAAAACGCCTTTGGCATAATCAATTTTGATATGTGCAGATTTTAAGCCCTTTACTTTACCTGCCGGAATGCCAATATCTCCTGAGGCGCTGAACTCACCATTTGCGTATGATGCCTTTATTTGCGCCGGGTTAAAAGTTTTTGAATCGAAATCAAAAGATCCGTCGAGCGCGAACTCACCCGCAGAATTAGCTTTGGCCCCCACCTGACCTTTTCCTAAACCTTTTATTTCAAAATTGGCCATGCCTTTCACCCCGATTCCGGATGTAGCAGCATAAACCTCCAACGATGACGCGGTTACCTTAAAGGGTGGAGGCACCTTCAACTCGCCGGTATCAAATACTTTTCTGATCTTGATCCCATCGGCATCAAATATGATATCAATGGCCGAGCCTTTAATGAAGGGCACATCTGTATTGATCTTACCAAATCCAACAAAACCTGCGCCTGGATCGAGATCAATATCATCTATTGTAATAGGACTAAAACCTTTGGCGGTAAGCCCTGCGCTTAACTTGGATTTGAGCGATGCCTTGTTGAAACGCCCACCATAAATACCAGGCACAGGAGTAATTTCATGATCAGCAAGCACCACAGGAGCTAAGAAAGCATTATTTTGAAAAGCCTCTAAGGTGGCACTTCCCTTTGATCCTGTACTCATGATAACAGGCTGATCCTGGTGCGTGTACTTTACATCTTTAACTTCAACGTGCGCGCTCCTGGTACTTATTGCCCCGAATTTACGCTGCACGCCCTTGATATCAAAAGAGGCGCCTGCTGTTTGCACCGTGCCCGAAGGGACTTGTATGCCGTCCATCGCACCAAACCTTTCGCTGGTGATTAACTGCAGGCGGTGCGCATCAGATAATTTGAATTTATTTTGCTCTGCAGTTGAAAGGAACGAAAGCCCTTTCAAATGCGCGCCATTTTGAATCTCGGTTTTTTCCCAGCCCCTACCCTGGCCGGTAATAGGAAGGCCTTTGGTAAAACTACCTACAGTAATTGCATAAGTTTTTTGAATTGTATCAACATCAGGAGCAGTTTGACCGGCAGGCATCGTCATTGTTGATAAAGCCAATGTTATTTTCGCAGTAAGCTCTTTATCTATCTTTGAGCCCGACGACCGGTTTGTAGCCGATTCCAGCATCCAGAAGTTCTCGGTACCATCCACCCCGCCTAATTGCGTTTCAACTTTATGGTCAACATCATAACCGCCATCTACATTAGCACCTGCTGCATCCCAAAATGGCCGCGCCGCGGTGGCCTGAATAGCGGCCACATCGCCGGTAATAATATGGCTTAAAGAGGTGCCTTTCTTTTCGTTTGGCAATGTTAAGAAATACGTAGCAGAGGTTGCCGCCGCACCTAACTCAGTCTGCCGCTTAGTTTCAAACTCGGTTGCAAAGGTTCCTCCGGTTGCCGCAATCTTGTTCCATTCATCTATATGTTTTCCTCCGCCATTAACCTTTCTGAAAGTGTAATTGCTTGTTGAAGGCATCATATTATATTTCAGATCGGGAATTTGAACGGAAGGTATAAAGATGGCCTGCGAAAGCGTGTTAATAGGATTGGCAGCATCTGCTTTGATACCAGCTCCTATAACCGGAGATGCTACTCCCATGGTTGGCGCCCGTTGAATAGCCTTTTTCTGCACCCCACCACCGCTTTGCTGCACGGTATGCGCCACCTCATGCGCCAGCAAATGCTGGCCCTGTTTACTCTGCGTATCATACTTGCCCGAATCAAAGTAAATATCATTACCATGAGTAAAAGCCTGGGCCTGCAGGTTTTTACTCAACCCGGCAGCCTCGCTGTTGTTATGGATGCGTACCGCGCTTAAATCCGTACCCATGGCGCCTTCCATTTCTTCGCGGGTGTTGGCGGGCAGCGGTTCGCCACCGCCTTTGCTGCTTTCAATTTTTTGCTGGGTTTGAGGCGATACGTCGGGCACGGCGGCCTGGCTGCTGCGTTTTAATGTATTGCCCTCGTTCGGGTCGCCGTCGCTTTCAAAAATGGGGCGGCGCTGTAGTTCCTTATCGCCGCTGTTTTGCTCTTTTTCCTGTCTATCTTCCTTTTTATCTTCCTTTTTTTGAACTGCAGGGGTAGTAGCAGTGGCAGTTGCAGTAGCAGGGGTGGAATTAGTTGCAGTGGCAGCAGCAGTTGCAGTTGGTGTTTTGGGCTGATTGATGTGTTGCACGACCTTATCGGCAACCTGGTCGGCTTGCTTTTCGAAATGATCGCCAGGTTCGTTAACTGTCATTTTGCGCTGTACGCGGGGACCTTCAAAAAAAGGCGACTCTTTGGCCTGTTCGGCTTCATGCGTGGCCGAAAAGAAATTATCTTTCGAAGCCTGCTGATTGCCGGGTTGCGCTTGTTTGGTATTGGCGGGTGCTGCCTTTTGCGGTGTTTTCATTGCCATTCCACGTAAAAAGGTTCAACCATCCATGGTAATTTAACTACGCCCATTCCCCAGGGCAGGGTTGATAGCAGGATATCCATATCCATCCGTTCCACAATCAATCGGGCGGGCTGTTCGGCTTCTATCAGTTTTCCGTTCCGGTTCAGGAAACCTTCGCGCAGGCCTTCAGTCGAGGTGTTTTTCAGCGCTTTCCAGTATTTAATTACCGTGCGCAGCATATTGTCGCCTTCTTCAAGCATCCTTTGAGGGATTTCCACTTCGCGCTCCAGGGGCTCATCTGCGGGCCATCGGCATAAAAACTTTTCGAAATACAAGTCGTATTCAAAAGCGTTGGTATTGCCAGTACCGAGGTAATGCAACAGGTGAACGGCCAGTTGCCTCGCCGGCAGATCTACGAAATCATTATCCTGCAACAAACCGAAATCTTTAAAAAAGTATTCTAAAAACGGGTGCAGGATCACCAAACCGGCCTGGCTTACATAAATGCCGCCTTCGTCTTCTTTTTGCACCGGGTTAGTTTCCTCATCCCTGTGGGGAGTTAGTGTTGGTTTGTTTTTCTGCGGAGAGGCCGGTAATGGAGTTTCTGTTTTGACTACAGAATCGGCAATTTCAATCAGTTTTGATATAGATGGCCGAGCTGATGTTTGCAGCAGATCGATTATTAATAGCGCAATCTTGCTTCCCAACCCTTCCGAGGTAAGAGAAGTGGTACCCATACGGAGCCAAAGCGCAAGAAGCGTTTTTTCAATAACTTCAGATAATTCAGCCTGCTCAAAATTCAGATTTGTACCGGCTTTTTTATGCCCGATTGATATAGGGTCATTCTCCCCCTGGTTGTTTTTATCACTCTCTTTATCGTTCCCGCTATCATCCTTTAACAAAGCTATTGTTTGCTGCTCATCCGCTCCCGCTTCTCCCCTAACAATTAACCGGATTTGCTGTGCAATTGCTTCAACGGTTTTCTGTACCTGTTGCTCATCTATCGCCAATAAAACAACAATTAGTTTTTTTACAGATACTATATCAAATTGCTTAAACAACCTGCTCAGGGCTACTGATGAGGCATTAAACAGCCTGATCAGTTTTGATTTTGAAACACTATCTCTTACTAAAACCGATAATAGGTTACTAAACCACAGCGCTTCCTGTTGCAGCCAATCGGTATCCGTAGCTGCGTACCAGGGCAACCTGCCGGTGCTGATAAAATGCATAAACACATTAAATGCCTTTTGCTCTTCGGTTAGTGTAAGGTGTAGGATCTCTGCTTCTTCCTCTTCGTTACTGGGTAATGCCGAAGGATTTACCACCGGATCAAGCGCCTTGCCAAGGCTTGCTGTTAGCTGCTCAAAAACAGTTTCCAGCTTCCCCGAACCGAGGTCGAGGTCTATTTTATCTATCAGCACGTGGCCGGGCACATCCATTTCATCCAGCAGTTTTTGCAGTTGCTTCAACAGTACCTGCTCAAAGTGGCGTACGGCATCGTCCTGCACCTGTTGGGCAGTATTACGCCGCGGCACTTCAATTTGCAGTACCAGCTTATGGATGATATGTTTACCCTTGCCCATTGCTTATATTATTTGGTTGCTCCCGGATCTTTTTTGATTGTTGTGGGATCGATCTTTGGGGTTGTCTCCGCTTTTATTGTCGGGTCTTGTTTTACCGTAAGTTTTGGTGCCGGATCCTGGATGGTTGTTTCACTTGCAGGTAAACGGGTAACAAAGGTTTGGCTTATGCCGGCAGGCAGTGCTATCGGCCCCGGGTTAAAGGTTGAGCGGCATTTATCAAACTTGCCGTTAATAGCGGTAAGTATAATGGTGGTATTGCGGCCGCGCGGATAATTAGCCATCGGGAATGTTTTCACCATGTTAACTTCGGTGCTGGTTGTGCCATCATCAAACTGCCAGATAAATTTGAAATTCGCTGCATTAGCCGTTTTGTTGGTAAGCGTTACCGTAGCCACTCCCTTGGCCGCATCCGTAACCACTTTATATTCAAAGGCAGCAACCGGGTGCTCGTGGATCAGGATGGCGCAATCTGGCGCGGGTTTATCATTCACCATAAAGTCGCTTATCTTTTTCTCGAACGGACCTTTGGATGGATCCACAACCCATTGGCTACCCAGTAATTTCACCTGCTCGCCCAAAGTTTTGGAGGTAACTATACCACCTTCGGGCTGTACGGTTGTAAAGTTCACGTTCCCCTCGTCCGAGCATACTTCGCCCTTATCCAGTTGCAGCACAACAGGTTCTTCCGGAATCTCTACCGTATAATCAACCGTTTTAGTATCGGTACAATCGTGATTGGTTACCGAAAGTTTAAAGGTAATTTTACCATCAGGGAAGTTTTTACGGAGAAAATCGTACTGTAATATCGCCAAATCATCCGGCGAAGTTAGGTTGGCATGTACCTGCCCATCAGGCAATGTCCAGGTGTAAGCAAACGAATCACCTTCTTTTTGGTTGGTATCTGCCCCCAGGCGGATGTAAACGGCATAGCTGGTGGTATCGCTCGGATCGGCAGTTGGCGTAACTTCGGGGTGTTTAAATACGGTGATGGTACATTCGGTTGGCTGTTCGTTCACGGTGAACTTAATGGCCTGGCCAAATGAGCCGTCTTTAACTTTGGTGGTATCAAAGTAGGTGATCTTATCCCCCTCTTTACTCACCACAGTATCCTCAAAACCGGCCGAGGCTTTAATAATACCATCAACAGGACTTACCTTAAACGGCAACAAACCTTCATCCGAGCAGGCCACGGCTTTAGGCAGGCTCAAACCAACCTGCGGCTTAGGCATAATAAAGCCCACCGGCGGGCAATCCGAACAGCACATATATGGCAGGCAGAAATCAGCAAATACCACATCCACGGGTACATCGGGGGTGGCGGCTACCTCCCTTTCCTTGCCGTACCTCCTCGCCAGTTCCTGCGTTTTTGCAATTATAACGGCTTCGTTTTTGGGGTTATATCTCCGTTTGGATAGGTTTTCGTAGTATTTTATCGCATCCGGTATATCCTCATAATCTACATTTTTCGCTACATACTCCATCATGTCCCTATCATCCTCAAAGCCTTTAACAAAGCGTTTGTCGTCTTGCAAGGGCGAAAACCGCTCATCTCCAAAGCGTTTATCCGGAGCCGTGGTGGGCTTAGGTGTATTCGCAGTAGCGGCATACACCATTACAAAAGTGCCCCCGGCAGGTACCCCGGCCAAATGCTCCAAACCGGTATGACTGGCCGAGTATGCCGCGAAAGTAAGCTGTTGCAGCAGCTTGGTTTTGCGGTCTTGTATCTCTTTTAATATCACGGCCAATGCCTGGCCGGCGCAACAGTTTTCTGATAAGCGCCATAGTTGCAACTCATAGTCGTCTTCATAACCTTTGCGCACATAATCGGGCTTGGCAAATATTTCGCGGCTTTTTTTGGCTGCCGATCTTACTTCGTCGCACAGTTCGTCCAATTTGGCGGTAAAGTTATCGATGGTGTCTTCGTCAATATCCACCAGCCTGTCGGGCAGCCATTGGCTGATGTTGCGTGTTCCGGCGATCATCCGGATAGGGATATCAACCGCTATAGCCTGCTCGTACGAACCTGTTTGCGAAACATCAACAAGTACGCCAACGGCCTGGGCATAATCTGATATACTAACCGCTCCCTTCTGCCGGATGAGATCAATATACGAGCCCAGGGCACCCTGCACTTTATTAATATTGTTATCAACCGCGTCGATACCGCCATCCATCACATACTTTTTATTGATGGCATACCCGGTAGTTACCTCCTGCTGGGCAGCAGCAGGTTGCGCACCGGTGTCCTCTGCCTTGGCTGCGCGCTTTTCCGTAACAACGGGCGCAGCCGCTTCTTCTTCGTTGGCAAATTCAAGTACCTGGCCCTGTATTTCGTATTTTACCTCTTTGGCTACGGCATAACCGGTTTTGGTATTGAAGCTTGAAAAAAACTGGCTCACATCGCCATAAAGGCAGTTTTGTTCGGCCTGGAAAGCGCGCAGTGTCGCCTCCAGATCGTTAAACTGGCAGGCATAATCGTTTATGTCGATATCATCAAGTGTTACATTGCCCAGGCGAATGGCGGCCACATCAAAAGGCAAATTGGTTTCCGTTCTGATCTTTTCTACCGCTTCCATGGCATCGGTATACGTTTTACCAATGTGCCCCTCTATCCTGAAAAAGTTATTGCCGTCAATCGAATAACTTAAAGGGTTCACCACCGCGTCGTTAGCCGGAGAATACTGGCTGGCGTTATAGCCTAATATCAGTTTATCGGTACCTTGCAGCCAACGGCTATAGCTCCATTTTTGGGCGAGGGCCACAGTTTTACCGTAATAAAAAGGGATAGCCCTTGCTTCAACAGGTTTGCTGTTATCAACCGATGGGGTAATTTTTACGCCCGCGTTTGCCGATGGCGCAAAGGCACTGCTCATGATGCTCAACCTATCCAACAGGTTGATAGCCGCGTTCAGTTTCTCGCGGTTGACACTCACCGCAGGCGAGGCGTAAAACCGGTGACGATATGCCGTTGGCCTTGCGGTTGGCGTAGCTGTTAATGCCCCCAGCATAATATGCTTAGGAAAAGCGTAAATATTAGGGCAACACTGGTAAACAATGTCAACCAGCAAGGCGCGCAACTCATTATAGGTGGCTAACAGATCCTTATAAAAATCGTACAGGTACTGAGCCTGCAACGGCGCGGTTGAAATACTCAAGGTGGCATTAATGATAGCGGCAATACCATCTATAGAATAAGCCGACTGCGGATCGAGCACAAACTTGAAAGTGCCGTACAATGATTTGATGGCGTTCACCAATGCCGATGCACCGTTTTTGGCCGTATTGGCAAAAGCCGCTGTAAGTGTTGATGATGAGGCTATATTTTGCGAGTTTAAAAACACCCGGCGGGCGGCCAGTACCGGCGCATCGATATACGAATTATAGGCGTTGAAGTACTTTTTATAAATATCATCATAAATAACCTCCGACCCGCTTTGCTCAATAATCTGGTTCATGTTGGCCTGCGATACCAGCAGCACTTTTGGCCGCGCCACCTGTTTGCGGCCCTGGTTATCGCAATCTATCGCGGTACAGGCATCGGGGTCTTTGGAGTAGTATTCCAGATACAGCAAACCATACATTTCTAAAAGCTCGTTAC
This sequence comes from Mucilaginibacter celer, assembly GCF_003576455.2. Classification (NCBI taxonomy): domain Bacteria; kingdom Pseudomonadati; phylum Bacteroidota; class Sphingobacteriia; order Sphingobacteriales; family Sphingobacteriaceae; genus Mucilaginibacter; species Mucilaginibacter celer. The sequence continues at coordinate 1,018,861 of NZ_CP032869.1, read as the reverse complement.
CGGTTTTGGTTTTAAAAGTGGTAAGCGGACTGCTATCTGCCGGGAACGCTCCTTTATCATCGGCAGCAACCAACTCCCATAAATCCATCTGGGCACTATCTGTACCCAGGGGATAAAATGGCGGGTATTTAATAAGCGAATTATCATAAGCCCTGAAGTTTTTGTAAACGGTTTCGGGCAGGTACAGCAGGTCGCCATCAGTGGTTACGCCGCAGCCTTTGCAGACGGTAATGCCATTGGCATCGCCTTTAAAACTTAAACCGCATACCAGGCCCACCCCTATTAAGCAGGTACGGGTAAGGCGCTGCTGATCTTCAAAAAAATCTACAATATCATTTAACTGCTTGGCGGTAAGCACCTGGCTATCAACAAAGGAGTTATACTCTAAAGTGATATCGGTAAGCTTTATGTTGGTTACTGGAGGCATGGCTTTTTCATTTAGGTTTTAACTGTTTTTATTTGTACCACCCTGCAAGGTGCCAAGGCTGGTTTTATTCAATATGATCGGGTTGGTTTCCTGGGTATCATCGTCGCAATCGCTTAGCTGGCCCTGCTGGTAAACGGTGTACAGTTTTTCTATCAGGTCGATAAATTTGCTGTTCAGTACCGGGTCCATCGAGGTATCGGTGCTTACGGCTATATGTTTGGCGGCAAGCCATTCTTTGTAAAGCTTTTCAAAATCCACCATCTGGTCGTGGCCGATAAAGCAAATCCTTGGTAAGATATGCGCGGGTGTTTCAGTACGGATCAGCCGCTCGGCATAGGCCCGGAACGCGGTATCACGCAGCCTTACGCTGTAGCCCGGCAATACCACACAAACGCGGAACGAATACGGATCAAGCGGTTTACAGAACTCGCCGTTGGGATCAAGGCAAACCGGCATAAACTGGTGATTGGTTTTATCATCGCCGGCGTAATCAAATGGCGGGCGAAGCAGGATGTTTTCAATCACGTACATGCCCTCCATCTTAAAATCGTTCTGCATAAATTTGATGATGTAGGCAATCTCGGTTTCAATAGCCGCGGCGCTAAACTCCATATCATTATTAGTAAGCAGCGTACCCTTCGCGTTGGCAATGTTGTAAACATATTTGCCTGCCGTAGCACCCGGACTTAAGCGGTAATTTTCCCTATCGCAAGCCAGAACAGATACCAGGCCCAGATCTTCATAGGCATCAATCTCTTTGGAAAAATTGGCATTGCCTTTAAATTTCACCACGCCCAGCTGCGAGATAGTCCAGTTGTAATGAGTAGCATCCGATTTAAAGAGCAGGTAATCTTCAACGGCCAGTTGCTGCATTTTATAGTTAGAGAAGCCCAATTGCATAGAGATGCGTTTTTCCATGCCCGATACGTTTACCAGTTGCTCATCGGTGGTTTTGGTGTTGTAGAGGTCCATCCCGGCGCCGCGGCAAATGCTCATCTGGTCGTAGTCTTTCAAAAACTTTACTTTATGCCTGATGATGTTGCGCTGGTAATCCTCGCCATAAATACGGTACATTAAAAATACGTACTCGTTAAACTGCTCGGCAAAGCGGGCCAGTAAATGATCCAAAAATTTGTTTTTCCTTTCGGGATAGTTGTCCTGGCGTATATCGGTAATCACACCATCAACCATTTGCTGCCATTGCGCGTAGCCCTCTACAATTTTATCAGCATCGCGCACGCTGTTCACTACGTTGCCGAAATAGGTTTTGCGGATGCTGTCATCGGCTGTTAAAAGCACCCTGGCGTTTGATAACTGAGCGAAATAGTTAGCCAGCACCTGATCATAAAATAACAGGTAAGCTTTCAGTTGCAGCGCCAGCGAGCGTTGCTCGGTAGTGGCGGTGTCTGATAAGCCCAGCGGCGAGACGCCATAGTTTTCGGGGAACTGGTTTTGCAGGGTTTCGTAGTGGCCTATGTCGCGGTAATCGCCTTCGGGTACGGGCAGGTCAACTATTTTTTTCGCTTCAACGCTTTCCTGCCAATCCTTGCGGAGTTTATCCAGGTCGGCATCGGCTTCGTTTTGTTTTAGTTCGATGGGGACAACATCTTTATAAAAAGTGAAGGATGAGTTGGTTTCGCAAAGCACCGGTTTATACCCGGCGGCTACGCAAAGCAGCCATTCGTTTGATTTGTAGATTTTATCGGCTACCTCACTCTGCGGCGCGGTACATCCGCAGAAACCGAATGAGATGCGTTTTACCAGCCGCACGCCGTCAATCTCCATAATGATACGGTATAGATCAGACAGGCGGACTTCGGTACGCAATTGCGAAGCGGCAAGCTCGGCAGGGATAATAAAACCCTGTTTAGCAAACTGGGTATCGATGCCTTGCAGGTTGGCAAAATCCATTACCGGGCCTTCAAATATCTCGTCGGGCTGCATGCCTTTGTCCAACAATTCCTGCAATAGGTAAAAGCGGATATCGGGTGTTAAATACTGCTCGATGTTGAACATGATCTGCGCCCAGATCATTTCCGGATCGGCCTGGGGTTGCAGCTCTATCTCGGCACAAACCACTATTTCCTGTTTATCAACGGCTTTAACCTGGTCAAGATCTTCGCACAACTCGCGGAAATAGTGATAAACCGATTTTATTTGTTTGATGATGCCATCCTGCCTGGCTTTTATTTTGGTTTCATCACCTTCCAATTCGGGAAAATCTTCAAAATCTATCAGGATATCGTTGATGCCTTTCAGATCAAATTTCACTTCTTCACCGCTTTTTGCAGCTTCTGCGGGTTTGGCGTAGCGCAGTAAAGCTTTACCATCCGGTTGTTTATAATTGGCGATTATACTGTGCGGTGATTTTTTTATCCAGGCATTGCGTACCCCATCAATCCGCACAAAAAGCTGGCGGTAATCATCGGCGGTAACCGGGTAGGTTGGTAATATTTTAATGGCCGATAGAAATTGCCGGTGCATGCTGGTGGTGTTGTCATGGTCAACAGCAACTATGTTTTCTACCGGCAGGGTGATGCGATAGTTAAGATCGGTAAGGGCGTAGCACAGCATCTCGAGCGTGGTGATGCCCGGATCGTGCACGTTATAATCCGTCCAGATGGCGCTGGCGAGGTCGCGGATGTGCTGCATGCCCTCGGTGCGCAGGGTATTGTACTCAGGCCCAAGGCTGGTATCAATTTCTTTGGGTATGGTTAACTGATCGGTCATGGGCATACGGGTACGGTTTGGGTATCAATAATGTGTTGTTTGGCCGATACCAGGATGGCTTTCGAGTTGCCTGCCTCCAGCACATCGGGATTTGCGGGCCCGGTGGCGGTGAAGTACATTTTAAAATCGGCTATATAATCAACATAAGATAGTTCTTCAATAAAGCGGATCATTACGCTTTTGTACAGCGTGCCGCCAAAATCAATATCGGCGTTCTGGTTAAAAGCCCAGGGCGACAGGTAATTGATCAGGTCGGTATTCAGTTTGGCCGCGTACAGGTTTTCATCCAGTCCGAAATAAAATTTCACTTTAAAGGATAGGATCACTTCTTCATAATCGGGGTTGATCGTAAGCAAATCAACATGCTGCGAGTTGAGGCCCGAGAGGTATTTGGTGATCTCGCTCAAAGTGTTTTTGCTTACGCGGGGTTTAAAAGGATCAAAACTGATCTGATTGCGGATATCAGGGATAGCCACCACCCGCACGCTGCCGGGTGCCACCTCGCTGCTATCATCAGTATGGTTAAGGCATTTTACCCTGAACACCTGCGGGAATTGTGCCATTACCAGATGCTCATAATCCCAAATGGTGATGGCCCGGTGTTTATGCCTAAGCCTTTCGCTCACTCTCAATCTGAAAGCTCCATCATCTTCAGGCAACAATCCACCAAAGGACGCATAAGGCTGTGTGATGGATTTGATCTGCGGCAGCCTGTCCACCAATTTACTGATGGTGCCTGCGGGCAGGCCGCTTGCCAGGTGCGATAACTCATTGTCATTATCATCAAACTCAGCTTCTGCGGCCTGGATATGTACGTTTATGAATTTACAAACCGAATTGATACTCACCGAAGCGGGTAACTCTACGCCGAGCCAGGTAAGGCTTTGGTTAAGAAAAGTGTTATTGGTAGTAGCACCTTCGGGGATCAAAAACCGGATAATGCCTGATCGTAAAAAATCGTTGGTATCATCGCTGATGATATTTTTCTTATCCAAAGCCAGCCATTCATTGCCTGATAGGTAGTACCATTTAGGTTGGATAGTATCGGTAAAGGATGGCGAAAGCGCATCTTCACTCCCCTCAGCAACCTGGAATAAAATGCTGGCTACCGAGCCGGTTTCTATATCCGCGATACCAATATAAAACCCGGCCAGATCAGGCACTTTAGGCATGGCGCTGATATTATCGGCAATTAAACCGTGATATTGTTTTTTAAGGAAAGCATGCTGCTCGGCCTGGCCAAAAGGGGTTTCATGAAAAAACTGTACGCTGTGGTTAATGTAGTCCGTCAACAAACCAGAATTGTCGTTAGTGCCTGTTAGCTCGTCAATTTTATTGCTGGCCGATGCTTTGTAATCAAGGGTTAACGATGAAATCTCCGGCGTATAAGGTTGCTTCGGGATTATTTTTGTTTTTGATGTATCGGTAAGCGCGATAGCAAATAATTGCGGGTACGCGTTATGCAAAAAATCGCGCTGCAGGCTCAGGCGGATGTAATTATCCTTTACCGCACCCGAAAAATTTTCGGTTTGGGTTTGCACCGGGGTACTTGCCCGCTGAAAGCCGATAAACCCAACCACCGGAAAAAAGGCCTGCATAGGCTGCACATACTGCTGCACCAAAGCCTTTTCGGCCAGCGGACCGCTGCCGTGATTATAACTGCCGGATACATTAAAATACAGGTATTTATTAATGAAAGGCGCGGCGGTGTTTACAGACGGATTATTGTTAGGCTGATCAATATTAAATGTGTTGCTCAGCGCATTTACCTCGCTCACTGCCGGGGCTACCCATTTGCCCTCTTTGATATAATAAACTTTTGCTTTGAAACTATCGCTCCCGGTTATTACCCTGCCGCCACCGGTTTCATCTTTAGGTTCGCTGCTCGCGGCCGCAGTAATATCATAGCCGCTGGGCGTTAAGGTTGGCAGCAGATAGTTTACACGGTACGCGGTGTAATAACTTTTCAAATCGGCAGGTACACCCTTCCATTCAATATTTGGGGTGATCTGTGTCCAGTTTTTTTGGAAGATTTCGGCGTTGCCGATATACAGGTTTGAACCGGCCTGCGGAAGTGCCCCGTAAGGAAAAAACGGTTTGGATGGATCAACTTTGCCGTTATCGTTCTCTACCGAAAGGTTTTTCATCCCTTTTACCTGCACATCAATAGTTACATTGTTAAGCTTGGCTTTGCGCAGCGCCTGGTAAACCGGGTAAGCCTTATCCTGCACATTCATCAGCAGGCGGATAACCGGAAAATCGGTTTTGTAATGTTCTTTATGAATTGCCGGGTCGTACGGTACTATAGCCTTGGCCTTTGCGGGGATGTTTACCGTAATAATCAACTGGTTGCTTTTAACCACAAAAGCATCTGTGGTTGGAAAATCTGCCTGGATCCAGTCTTTCTCGGAGGTTACAAATGCTTTAAACAATTTCGGCAGCGCGGTCGCATCAATGGTATCCAGCGCGTTAAAGTTAAGCGTTAGGGTGATGGTCCGGTCGCCCTCGTTCATCAATAAAACTTTTGATGCAAAGGCAAAACCCATCGAAGCCGTTGGCCAGCTAACATTGCCAAAAGGGTTCCATTTAGGCACATCATCCTTAAAAGGCGTACCCAAACCATCTGCCGAAAAACTTACATCGGCATAAGCAACCCGTTTATCAGCATCAGCCCTGTACCAGCTTTTCATGGCGGCTATGGTGGCGCTGTTTACGGCCAGTTCGCTGTTGGTTTTAAATACTATGGGCCGCGGTTTAGTGCTTTTATCCTTCCCGGCATCAAGCGCGGTGCCTTGCGGCAAAAGGAAACCGGTTAGGTTGCGGGCCAGTTCAAATATTACGTGTACCTTATCGGGTACCTCGGGGCGATTACGGAGTTGTAATACCTGCTTAAAATAAAAATCGAGGTGGCGGCCGGTAAACTGGTTCAGGGCATCTTTTGAGTGCTGGAGGAGCATAATAAAGCTCATGAACAGCGCCAGGTGTGGCTCTACATCGCTTTTGATGCTCGAATCGGGAAAGCCCAGATCAGCATTCTGTATTTTTACTTCAACCTGTTTCAGAAAATCCTGCAGGGCTTTTTTATCCTGGATAAAGAAGGGTTTCCAGTCGCCCTGCGGGTGGTCGCTGTCTTTAAGCGAGTAGTAGTTAAGTTTATCAGCATAAGCGGCCGCGAACGTTAGCCAATCTTCCATGCCCAATTCCTCAATTGGGGCGTAGGCTGGATCGAGCGCTTTCAGAAAGCGCTGCGACTGGCTTGAGCCATCACGTTGAAGCGGATTTTTATCGTTACAGGCCATGGTTAGTTCTATTTGTTGGTCATGATACTGGTAAGGTCATTTTTATAAAAAGGGAACACGTAATTGTACCTCGAATTGGTGGTACGCACCGTGTAATTAAGCTTGATAAGCAAAATCCCTTCATTATCCATACTGCTGTCAACGTCGGTGCTGTTAAGCGTTATCCTTGGTTCAAAGTACAGTACGGCGGTTTCAATCAAATCTTTGATGTAGGTTTTAAGGGTGAGGTTCACGGCCTCAAAAACTACATTTTGTAAATCGCAGCCAAAAGTTGGCTGCATTACGCGCTCGCCCAGGCGGGTAGTGAACAATATGCCGAGGCTGCTTTCGATATCGGCCTCGTCGGTAAGCATTTCTACTTTACCGCCGTGGTTATCAAAACTGGGCGGAAAACTCCAGCCCCTGCCTATAAAAGCTATTTTTGGTTCCATTTTCTTCAGCCTCCGATGATTACTGTTGGGCAGCCTAACACTATCGATCCGCCGTGGGCTGTGCTATCGCCCATACGGGCGGCGGGCTTTCCGCCTATCATCACCGTTGCCGAGCCCTTGATGATCGAATCGGGCGGACCGGCACAAGTACACATATCGCCCACGCAAACGGCAGGCATGCCGCCAATAAGTACCGTTGGTACCCCCGGCCCCATCACAGGCCCACCTACATGAGGTGCCGGACCGTTAAACATAGGGCATACGTGCATATCGCCTATCCGTGCTGCTGCTCCCATTTTTTGCTATTAGTTTATTTGTACAATTGCACCTTTAAGCGTTGCCGTTCCGCTCGATTTCACCTCCACACCGGCCGATCCTTCGGCCGCGAACGAGGTATTGGCTTTCAGGCTTACATTCATTCCCTCGGCATTAAAATCCTGCTGGGCTTTTAAAACCAGTTTTCCTTTGGTTTCGATGGTGATCCCGTCGCTGTTCATTTTGATGGAGTTGTTGTTTTCGTCCTTCAGCTCAATCGCCCCGGCATCTTCATCCATCGTTATTTTTTTCCCGGCAGGCGTTTCGATAGTGACTGATTTTTTATCATCATCAAAAATCATTTTCATTTTGCTGCGGGTTACAAAGCCTTTTTGGTTATTGGCATCGGCAGCCTGTAGCGGCGCGGTTTTGTTGCTGCTGTTCAGCATGCCCAGTACCACGGGTTTGCGGGGATCACTGTTTAAAAAGCCTACTACCACTTCATCGCCCACCTCGGGCAAAAAGAAACTGCCACGTTCTTTACCGGCATCTAAGGTGGCTACCCGGGCCCAGATGCCCTGCTCGTCCGGGCTGATTACCGGCATCCGTACCAGTATGCGGCATTCGCCATCCGGGTCGCTTTCCAGTTGGGTTACTACCCCTATCTGCAAGCCGGGTACCGCCTGGATCAATGCTGAGGCTGGTTTGATACTGGTCTCAAATTTTTCGGCAAACCATTGCGGATCTAATCCAAACTGTACTTCCAGTTGCCAGTCTCCGGCGGATACATGGTGTTGGATGTGGCTTACAAAAGCGTTGCCGTTAAAGCGGTCGCTTAGGTTGCTCAGCTTAATGATCATACCGGGTTTTACGGTGTGGATGCCTTTAAATTTCACCCTGCCGCGTACTTTGGAGAGCACCTGTTTCAGTTTCATGCCTGTTGCCCAGGCCTGTAGCTCGGGTTGGGTAAGCTTGCCTCCATGGTTCAGGTGAAAATCCTTTTCGTTAAACACACCTGCCAGGTCATCGGCCGTAAGGTTGCCGTTCATCTCGCTTGATGGCGGATTGGCATCAACCTTTTCAATCTCCTGCGAGGCCGGGTTCCAGGTGCGGCCGGTTACGGACGGGAACTGGATCCGTGAATCGATCTCGGCATCCAACTCCAGCATGGTGGCACCAAATGATAACTCTACAACCGGGCTGCCGCTTAATTCAGGGGCTTTGATGGATAGCGTATTATCATCAGTGTAAACCAGCATGCCGTTTGCTTCGGCACGGGCGGTGATGAAATCCCAGTCGGTGGCCTCGTATTGTACCAAATCGCTTGTGGTTACGTTCATGGTGGCTACATCAGCGGTTAAACCGCTGTAATTGCCAGCCAGAGTTGTAATAGCATCACTGTCCTTCACCTTTTCGCCAAAGTATTTGCTGTGGCGGGCCAGAGTCATGGCTATGGCCTTATCACGGCATTCAATTACCAGTTGCGAGCCGCTATTGCGCAGCTTGATGCTATGTTTTATCACCACACCTTTAAACAGGGTGTAGTTATCAGATTGATAACCGCACAGTATCTCGATACTTTTTCCCGGCACAAACAGGTCGCCGTTGCTGGCATCAAACTTTTGGGCCGAGCTGTCGCCATCCATAATTACCAGTTTGGCGGCGGCTATGCGGTTCACGCCTTTATCAATCACAATAGCTTCCACCTGCATGGTACGCGGTATTTCGGTACCCTCAATTTTTACAACGGGGGTAACAACGGTACCGGGCCTGGTGGTTTCTATGGTGCGGCTATCGGCCATGATGTTATTATTGGTTTAATGGTGGAAACTTGATCTTTGAACCTGTGGTTAAGTACCTGAAATCGTTAAGGCCGTTTACACGGGCTACTTCAATGTAATACTTCGAATCGCCATACATTTCGTAGCAGAGCAGCGGCAGGGTATCACCCTCGTTAATTACCCGTACTTTCATCAAATCGGGCGATTGGGCGTTTTCTTTAGCTACCCGCTTTTTATCTTCAACCGAGCCGATGAACGATGTTTTCACTATCGCCCTCAGGGGCCTGCCCTGGCTATCAAACAGTTTATAGCTGATGTCCATCGATTCGAGCGCGCCATCAAATTGCAACGTTCCCCAGTAAATGCTTACAAAGCGTGGCCGGTGCTTATCGCCCTGGTACTCAATGATGAGCTTTTGCAGGTTCTCGATATCCTCGTCAACCCCCAGTTCGCCGGCAGTAGCGCCGTTGATCACCCCGGTACGATCAAACATCAGTTCAAAATCCATTTTCTGCGGCTCGATCTTGGAGAATTTGGGCAGCTTACCCGATGTGCCTTGCGCCTGCTTGTCAGAATATTTGATCTCAATTTTCTGGCTGTAGCTTTCAGGATTCACCTGCACAAACATGGAGCCTTCCTCCTTTTTGTTCTGAGGATCGGACCAGGCCACAATCTTCATTTTGGTTACGTTATCAGGCATCAGCGTTCGTTTTTATTTTTCAATATTTCCAAAATCTGCTCCACGCATTCGGCAATGATCTCGTCCTTGTCGGCACCGCCGCCACCGCCGCTGCTTCCGCTTGGTTTTGCATCCTGTTCGGCAGGGCTTTGGTTTACGCTTACGCGGATGTTGAGTTCTCTGATCTCGATAGGCATAACATCAGGTTTGAAGGGTGTAATACTGGTACTGCAACTCAAAGCTTTCAATAGCGATGCTGTTTTGCTCGGCATTCAAATCGCTCAGGCTCCATTTTTTTGGCCAGGCCTGCACTACATTCCAGGTTAAAAGCGGGTCGTGCTCTTCGTTAAGCAGGCTAACGGTGAGGTCTTTTGGTTCGATAATAAAATTATTGAACACGTTATTACACCAATCCACCAGTAGTTTCGATTCGGTGATCAGCCCGCGCTTCAATACCAGCGCCGGGAACTTGGCCCGTACCGGTAAGGCGTGCTCAAAGCGGTTTTCACCGCCCTCCTTTCTGCTCTCGGTTTCCATCTCCATAGATAGGCCCGATACATTCTGGAAACGGCTGTCGATCTCTTCCTCGCCAATGCCAGTAAACGTCACTTTAAAGTGGAAGCCTAAAGGCGGATAACCCGATTTAGCGTCGAAGGCCATGTTTAGCCGTTTTTAATGGTTAAACCTTCGTGTGCAACTTCCAAAGTTTCAATAGCAGCCTCGTTAGCATCTGCCTTTAAATCGGCCGACTGGATCTTAACCGGGAAGGCATTTTTAACCGACCAGGTAACTACCGGCTGGTGCTCTTCATTCAACAGGTTGATGGTAAGGTCGCGGCGTTCTATCTGGTTTAGTTTTACGGTGTTCATCCAATCATAAAACTCATTATCGTTGGCAAAGGTGCCCCGTTTAAGGGTGATGTTGCCGTATTTACGCATACCGGGCATTTTTACCTTGTTGTACTCCTTGCTGCTGCCTTCGCGGTATTCAACCACTTCGGTTTCAATCTGTAAGCCGGTAACTTCGGTAAAACCGATACGTGTGCCACCCCAGTCAACCTGGAAATGGAATTTTGGTAGAGGATAATTTGCCATTTTATTTGTTATTAAATGAAATTCAATTGATTAATTTGATTAACTCTCCATCATTTTGTGCATAAAGCGCAGAATGATAAACTCGGCCGGCCTTACTACAGCCATACCTATTTCAACTATCATGCGGCCCTCCAATATGTCCTGGGCAGTCATGGTTTCGTTAAGGCCTACGTGTACAAAAAACGCGTCTTCGGGTTTGGCACCTTGCAGCGCTCCCGCACGCCATTGCAGTGTTAAAAAGTTTTGAACCATTACCCGCATTTTTGTCCAGGTGTTGGCATCATTGTTTTCAAACACAAATGGGTAGGTAGCTTTTTTTACCGATTCTTCAACCATGATAAAGAAACGCCTTACCGGGATGTAACGCCACTCGTTATCATTACCGGCCAACGTACGCGCCCCCCAAACCAGGGTACCACGACCTGCAAACGCCCTGATGGCATTGATTGATTTACCGGTTGAGGTAACGTTCATATCATCCTGATCGCTGTTATCTATTTTAACTACCGGGCCTACCACGTTGTTAAGGCTTACATTGGCAGGTGCTTTCCAAACGCCGCGAGCACCATCAACATTAGCATATACACCGGCAATGGAACCGGATGGCGGCATGGTGCTCATTTCAAGTCCGGTAGCCACATTTACACCGTTAAAAAAGGCGTTACCCGCAAACAGGGCCTGCTCGGCCTGATTTTCATAAAACTGCGCGCCGCTAAGTAATGCCGCAAAATAGCTGAGGATGGTATTCAGGGTATCTGTAACCGCCTTGACGATGTTAAGGCCGCCAACCGCATTATGGGTGTACACATCCGGCGTAATCGGGGCTGTATCAAAAGTTAAGCCCTGCAGCCAATCGGTTCCGTCTAAAACGCCATAAATGGTTTTGGGATCGCGGCCGGGCATGTTTGGTTTTACGGTTACATTTTTTTCGATGGATACCAGCTTTACAATGGCATCGGTCAATTTTTTATCCTTGGCCATCCGGTCGATATCCACATTAAGCGGAGAATTTGCCGGAATAGCTGCTTTTGCTTTTTTGAAAGCTACAGCAACTGAGGATACCAGATTCATGTAACCGGTTGTCTGTGTATCGGCAGTAACATTTTTGATCAGGTTATTTACAAAAACCGATAGTTTGGCCTTAATAGCGTCAATACCGCCTAACCTTAGTGCATCCTTATCGGCCTGGGTGCTGAAAACCTGGGCTATTACCTTATCGGTGTCGCTCATTGCATTTTGCAGAGCAGTTACCAGATCTTTTTCGGCCTGGCTTTTTGAAAAGGCATCATAATTGGTGATTTTATTGGGTGTTGGATTGGCATTATCCCAAAATACCAACTGCCTGAAATCCACATTTACGGCATAGCTGGTAATGATCCACGGATAATAAGCCGCGCCATAATTAAGGTTATTGAGGCCAACAGAATTACGGAAATCATCAATAGGTTTGTAGCTTACATTCTGCGGTTTATCGCCCTGCAAAACATCGAGGATCGAAAACCTGTCCTGCATTCGGGCGCACAAGGCCAGAGCCTGAGTTTGCAGTGAGCTGAATTTAAGCAGGTCGGGCTTTTTGGTAGCGTCCAGCAGTTCAACCGCGTCCGGGAAAAGGATCAGTGTCGGTTCATCGTAAGCGCTGAGCGTGGCAATACCATCTGATAACGGTTGAAAACCTATAGTATCGGCAAAACTACCTACCGAAACGATATAACAAGGACCGCCGCCATTATCAAAATACTGTCTTAAGGCATTGTATAAATGAAAGCGCTTATCAGGCAACACGCCCAGAATATGGTTATTGGCAGGATCGATGGTTACGTTATACGCCACCTGGATGTATGCCGTGCCAAAAAGGCTCTCAAACTCCAGCAGCGATTTGATACGCGTTGGGGTATTGGCCAATGTTTTGCCATCGGGCGTTAGGGCAAAGGCCGTGTAACCGATAAAGGCCGGGATTGCGGTTTCAACCTGGGCTACTGATGGCGGAAAAAGTGCAATTTCCTGCACATAAACGCCGGGTGTTTTATAAGCCATGATTAATTGATTTAAGATTGAACCATTTTATGACTGAACTTCAGGATAATGAACTCGGCCGGGCGTACCACTGCCATGCCCACTTCAACTATGAGGCGGCCTTCCAGTATATCCAGCGAGGTCATGGTTTCGCCAAGGCCAACGTGTACAAAAAACGCGTCCTCCGGTTTGGCACCCTGTAAAGCACCGGCACGCCATTGCAGTATTAAAAAATTGGCTATCATACCGCGCACTTTGGCCCAGGTATTGCCATCGTTAGGCTCAAATACAAATGGCTGGGTTGAATTTTTAACCGATTCTTCAACCATATTAAAGAAACGCCTTACCGATATGTAACGCCACTCGTTATCATTACCGGCCAGCGTGCGCGCACCCCAAACCAACACACCTTTGCCCGAGAAAGTCCTGATAGCATTTACCGATTTACCGGTGCTGGTAACATTCATATCTTCCTGGTCGGCATCGTCAATTTTTACCATTGGCGCGGCTACCATGTTAAGGCTCAGGTTGGCAGGTGCTTTCCAAACACCGCGGGTATTATCTACCGAGGCATAAACACCGGCTATAGCTGCAGCAGGTGGCAAAATAAGGGCGAACTGATCAATTTGCTGTTTGATGGTATTGTACAGATCGCTGTTGAGGTGGTAGATGGATGTCCCGGTGTTTTTATCATCGCGCAGTACCGAATTATTCGGAATGTCGGCTGTTGTTACGCCCGATCCGGCAATAACCTTCTGCTTGGTTTCGTCTAAAAAATAGCTGATGCTGGTTTGCAGCCATGGATAGTAGGCGGCACCATAGCTCAGGTTGTTTACACCTATTTTACCGCGAAACTCGGTTGCTATATCGGCGAAGGCTTTTTTTCCCTTGTCGGCAGCGGCAATCAATGGGTCTATCAATACCACCCTGTCCTGCAAAAAGGCTGCTTGTGTTAGTGCACTGGTAAACAGACCGTAATATTTGGTAGGATCTGTAATATTTACCGCATCGGTATATAAAATAATGGTTGGTTCATCTTCTTTCTGAACGGCATCAAGCGCCTTACCCAGGTCAACTTCGCTCGGAACTACCGCCGAACCGGTTTGCCCGGCCGAAGAAATGTAGCACGGCCCACCGCCGTTTGCAAAATAAAGCTGCAAACAATAGTACATCCTGAATTTTAAGGTGGTGTACGGATCGGTAAGCACGGTATCCAATGTAAAGGCTGTACCGCTTTTGTTAATTTTAACACCCGCTGCGCCTGTGGTTATGAACACTGTATTTTCAGGGAAACCAAAAATCTGTTCATACTCTTTAAGCGATTTAATCCTTACAGGGTTGTATTGCAATGACGCCCCGTTGTAAGTAATGTTTTGTGTGTAGCCTATAAAGGCAGGGATAGCCGTTTCAACCTCGGCCACCGATGGAGGTAGGAGCGGAATCTCTTCCACGTAAACACCCGGAGTTTTGTATGTTGTTGCCATATTACTGTTTTTTAAATCCTAAAAAAATATGTCTGAAAAAATCTGGTTGGTTTCTGGTTTTATAAGCGAGGCTGTTGCGTTGGGCAGGTCGACCGTTGTAGGCTTATTGTCTTTGTCTTTTACTTTTACACTTAAAAAGCCCTGCCGGGTTAATGGCAGCGGGTTATCACTTACCGATGCCGCGCCGAAAGTTTTACCGATGTAGCGCCAGTAGGTTGCCCGGTTTTTAAACCGCAAACTAAACACCGGCGATTTCAGTGTAGTATCGCCCTGCAACAGGTTATAAACCGCGTTACCTGTTTTTACACAGATATCGATAAATGCCCAGGCCGATGCATCCTGGCTGTAGTAAAAAGCAAAATCATCTTTATAACTGGCATCGGCGGTGCTTAAATGTGCTGTGTATAAACCTTCGGGCAAATCGCCCATATCGGCTTTGATGATATTTAAGTCGCCGCTTTCCATGCTGGTAAGCACGTTTACGGTGTTGCCGAGGCGGTCTTTAATTATCAGATCGGGCGCTTTGCCGGCTACGGTTACCTGGTAGATGAAAATCCGACCGAACTGTTGGATCAGGTCGTTATTCCCGGCGTAAGCCAAAGGTTTGCCGCCTACCAGCGTGTCGGTGATCCAGTTGCCTGCCGGTGTCCCTCCTGCAGCCGGATCGAGGTTATTTTTCTTTTGTGCAATGAAGAGCTTTGTTGGTGCGGCCTGGTTATCAACCAGCATATCGCCGGGGTAATAATCGGTTGCTGCCTTGTACACGTTTGGCGTGGCAGTTAATGCCGGCGATACACGTGGCAAATACGAAGGATCATTGGTAAAATAATACACCATGCCGGCCGGTGCCTGCAAAGGCAATGAGCTATAGTTTGCAAACAGGCCATCAGTAATGCTTAGGTTAAAACTGAATACGTCATTATCTGCCGGTACCAGCTGCGGTTTTTCTTTTCCCGCGTCTAAAGTATAGGGCACACCGGTGATGATGCCGGTTGGTGTTTGCTTATAAACCACATGCAAACCGGCAAACTTTGCGCGGGTAGCTTTGGTTGGCACGATGTACAAAAAGCTGCCGATATCATAGCGTTTCAACAGGTTTACCTGCGCATCGGCGGTAAGTGTATCGAAGAGCTTATCTCCATCGTCCAGGTGATAATGGTGACGGATATTGATCTCGAAAAGCGTTTCGTAGTTCAGGTTGAGTGTCATAAGGTTATAATTTACAGGTCAATCTCCCGCACAAATCATTAACTCAGTTTCTCGCTCAGTTCAATTTTCTTGATGATGCCGCGTGTTTCGCTTACGTTATCCCTCAGGATCTCTACCAGCCTAACCCGGTACAGTACATAAGGAAACTGCTTGCCGCCCAGCGTGCTCCACAGGTAGTTGGCCTGCTCAAATGTGGGCGAATAGATATCCAGTATGAGGCGAAAATCGCCAAGGCCAACTTTCGTAGTGGGACTGTTTTGTTTGGTGAACGTGTTCTTCCCCTGGAAAAACTCTACAATGTGCGACAGGAAGATGAGCGATTTTTCGTACGAGGTATGCAAACAAGCCGAAAACAGCACATACAGGTTAAGGTACATAGGCGCGTTGCGGTAATTGATGTTGTCGCCATCGCGCACATAGTTGGGAATGTTTTTCATGGTAAACTCTTCGGAGATGTTTACCAGCGTTACCAGGACATTTTCCAGGTTCTTGATTTCGTCGTCGCTCAGGTGCGCAACATTTTTAAGTTGCGTAAAATTTGAGGCAAGTGTCGAATTACCGTCGGTGGTTTTGAGATAATTATTTAACTGCTCGGCTAAAAAACTTACGGCCTGGTAAATCATGATAATAGATGTGTTTATAGGTGGCTGCGGTAACCCGCTGATGTTGATGTAAAGTTGGCTATCAGGCTTTTATAATTTGCAAGTGCCTGCACGTAATTGCCCGCGTGTATCTACGCTATTGAAAAACGTATAAATACGTATGGCTGAATGGGTTAATTCAACGCAAAACCTTTAATTTATGGTTAAAAAACAAATTTACTGGCGGTTAAATTTCTGAACCGGGATTTGGGGGATTAGTTGGATATACAGGATTTACTTTTTGTCTGAACCCGAATTTGGGGGAATTATTTGAATTTATAGAATTTGAAAAGCATTCGGGTAATTCCTTCATTCTATAAATTCCGATTCAGACAAAATCGGTGTAATTAAAAATCAATTTTATCACCAAAGAAAAAATCAGCGAAATCAACGTAGTCAAAAAAATCAACGGTTCAAATCGGTGTAATCAAAAATCAATCGGTGTAATCCCAAAAAATAAAAATCAACCAGTATAATTCTCCATAAAACAACTAATCTCTAATCACTAATCTCTAAGTCAGGGCGTTCCCGTTAGCCAACGGGCGGGCTTTCCGTTACAAGTCCTCGCCTTGCCTGCCCACAGCCCCCCCGCGCGCTCCGGGCTTTTCACTGCAATCCTTAACGCGGCCCCCGCTCAGGCATTAAAAACGCACCGTTAAGCACCATTTGTAGCAATTAAATTCACTATCTACTGACAAGATCTTGTCAGTGTTCCACTTTTAAAAACAGGGTGTTCCACTTTTGATTTTTACTTTTTATAAACAACTGATTATCAATACCAAAGTGTTCCAATTGTATTTTTTGATTTTTTTACAATTTTGCAAGATACTGATTATCAGGTGTTCCATTTTTTAATTTCACTCAAAGTGTTCCACCTTTAAAACTGGAACGGTACCGAAAAGGGAATTTTAATTCAGACAATAATCCTGCCCATCCAACTAATCCCCCCAAATCCCGGTTCAGACAAACCAACTGCAAACTGCCTACTCAAAACTGCTAACTGCCCTACTATCCTGTAGGATACCGGTATCCTACAGGATAGTAGTATCTTTTTGATACTAAACCCAAGTAATTTTGCTTTCACAAAACACACAGAAATGAAAATACTACATTTAATAAGCAGCCCGCAGGGCGAAGCTTCATTCAGCGTAAAGCTTGGTAACGCGGTGGTGAAAGAATTGCAATCGGCCAACCCGGATAATACACTAACTACGCACGATTTAAGCGCGACACCTTATCCACACCTGGAAGAAGCGCACCTTACATCTTTTTATACTCCCGAAGAAAAACGTACGCCAGAACTGGCAGAAGCAGTAAAACATTCGGACGAGGCCATTGCCGAATTGATGGCTGCCGATGCCATTGTGATTGATACCCCAATGTACAATTTCAGCATCCCATCAACCCTGAAAACCTGGATAGATCATATTGCCCGCGCAGGCAAAACTTTTAAATACGATGGCAAAGCCCCCGAAGGCTTGGTAAAAAACAAAAAGGTTTACCTGGCCATAGCATCGGGCGGTGTGTATTCGGAAGGATTTATGAAAGCTTATGATTTTACCGAGCCGTACCTGCGCGCTGTATTAGGCTTTATGGGGATGACGGATATCAAAGCCTTCCGCGTTGAGGGTATCAAAGTACCTGACCTGCAGGCGACGGCTTTGGATAGGGCTATTGCAAGCATCGAACTTTAACATAGAACAAAAACGGGAGATCAAAGTCTCCCGCCTTTGTTCTATGTTAATTTTGGTCCGCTATTATTGTTGAGCGTGCAAACCAATGCGGTTACCTTCAGTATCGATAAAAAAGGCCATAACGCCAATTTCGGGACTGATTTCGGTGCGGGGCATGGCTACTGTTCCGCCAAATTCTTCAACACGGTCAATCACCGCCTGGATCTCGGGGTTGGCATTCAGGTAAACGATAACGCCTTCGGCAGATGATTTGTGAAAATCACTTTGTGCCAAGGCTCCCGAAACTTTACCGCTATTCATATCCATCGGGAAGCCGGCCATTTTCATACCCATCATTTCGGGCAGGGGGAACATCTGCATAGCGAAAATTCCCTCATAAAATTTCTGCGCGCGTTCAATATCCGTTACCGGAATCTCGAACCAGTTTAATGCGTTTGCTAAAGGATCCATAATTAGTTGTTTTAAATTAGTTTGCTGATTTATTGGGAGTAGTTGCCCTGTACCGCTGATAAATTTAAACTATTTTAAAGCCGATGAGATTACCGTTATATTAAATTTTCAAGTCTCTATCACAAACCTGTCGGTTAAAACTGCAATACTTCCCGCTTCATCGGTGGTATAGTATTCGCCGGTGATGGCAATACCGGCACTTTCTTTTTCAACACTCACTTTTAAAAATCCGTGGCGGGTATCGCAATTGTATTCAAGGCTAACACCGTCAAACCTGTAGTCATCAGCAGTAAAACGTTCGTTATCTGTTAATGCAATGGGGTGCAATTCGTCAAACCCACCAGTGCCTGCTACAATATAGGGCATTATCACACAATCATTATAGCGCTTATTAAAACGCTGATAGTTATGCACGTGTCCGCTGAAAACAACATCGGGACGGATGCCGGTTTCATTAAAAACCCCTTCCAGAAAATCAATCATCGGCAGGCTGGCGCCATGGTTAATATCTGCCGAATACGGCGCGTGGTGCATACAAAGTATAATAGCTTTATCGGGGCGCTGTGTATCGGCTTTTTGGAGCTCCTCTATAAACCAATCGCGTTGTTCACGAGTTACCACTCCGTATTTGGGTACGTTGGTATGCAGACCGATGATGGTAGCCAGCGGGGTATCCATCGTCCAGTAAATATTGGGTTGGGTGATGCTTTTGCGGTCAATTTCACGGCTCAGGGCTACAGGGCGCGAAACGGTATCGCAAAATACGGTGGTAAAAGCGTCGAGGCTTTGGTAGGGCGTTTCGGCAGCAGGATTTATATCACTATCGTGGTTACCGGCAATCGCGAATATCGGGCCGGGATATATGCTATAGGGTTCAAAAAACTGGTCGTAATAATTTTTGGCTTCGCCATAATTGTAAACCACATCGCCTAAATGATATAAAAATTTAGGTTGATCAGTTTCTGCAACCGCCTCAAACTGCTTTGCCATCAAAGCAGCTATCCGCCTTTGCGAACCGGGGTTGCGGATACTGCCCGTATCACCCACCATATGAAATATCATTTTATTCCCCACGATACCGGGTACAACATTATCAATATTTAAATGGTAAGGATAACTACCGGAAGCCGCTGGAGCGGCCTGGAATTTATAACTATCGTCGGGCTGATCTTTTTTGATAACCGGGGTGGTGTGCTTCAATGAAGAAATTACTGTCATTTGCTCCATGGTGTAAAAATACGCAAGTTATATTAAGACTGGGTTAAATCGGCGGCGCGCCATTTTTACCGCTGTTAGTTGCTCATCCGCAACCTGAACCCGCTTTGCACAAACTTGAACAGCTTTGAACCCGGTTTAGGCCCAACCATCCCCTACCTTCGATAAAAATTTAAAATGACCGACCTCTTATTCAAAACCTTATGAAATCATTATTCATCTTATCGTTTTTATTTTGCTGTATCTGCAATAAGCTCAGCGCGCAAAAAAGCTTTTTTAATAGCCCCAATGCATGGCTGGGCCAAACGCCACCTAATGATACACCCCGGCTTTTTGCCCGGCACCTGCTGATACCGGATAGCGGGATAGCGATGGGCAGGTCGGCATTTTCGGCAGATGGTAAGGAGTTTTATTATGATAATGCCATGCACTGGTTTAATGCCATGGGCCTTAAAATAAGGTATTTTAAATTTGACGGGAAGAAATGGGTTGGGCCGATGGTGCTCCATCGCGGTTATCACACCCCAACATTTTCTATCGATGGCAAAAGCATGTACCTGGCCGGCGGGCAAGGCGATGGCAGACACGCCTTCACCTGGATCTCGCACCGCAACAAAACCGGCTGGACCGAACCCAAACTATTCCTGAAAAAGGATTTCGGCCTGTACGATCTGATGCCTACGCAAAGCGGCACTTTTTACATCGGCAGCAACACCGACACGGGCAAGACAAAGGATTACAGCAATTATGATTTCTGCACTTTTAAACCCGGCAACCCTGATGTGGTAAAAAGCCTCGGCCCGGTAATTAATACCCAGGCTTTTGACGGCGATTTTTATGTATCGCCGGATGAATCGTTTATGATTATCAGCTACAAGGAAAAACCGGATTATGAATGCGAATTGGGTATTACCTTCCGCAAGCCAGATAAGTCGTGGACGGTGCCGCAAAATCTCGGTCCGCTAATTAATGATGGCGATGCGCACCGGTGGGGTGAGTATGTTACGCCGGATGGGAAGTATATGTTTTACACCAAAGGCACCGACGAAAAACACTGCCACATTTATTGGGTGAGGTTTGATAAATTGAAGGAAGATTTGAGGCGTAAAGCTTTTCAATAACGCTGATTTAACATGAGCCATGCCCAAAATGGTTACCTTTGCGTATGAAAAACTACAAAATAATCTTATCCGGAGCTTTACTGGCTCTGTCTGCCTGCAGCGTAAACAACACCAAAAAAACATCGGCATCGGCCGATTCTGCCGGTAATCAAACTGTTAAAGAAACGGTTAGCGATAGCCTAATTGCCAAAATGCAAATTAAAAACACCATTAAAGTTGGTGAGCATGTTGAACTAAAGTTCACCGTTTATAACAATGCCGATACCGCCCGCCAGTTTTGCAAATGGCACACACCTTTTGAACCATTAATGAGCAAATACCTGGAGGTAAAAGACGAAAGCGGCCAGGAAATGCAATACAAAGGCCCAATGGCTAAACGTATTATGCCGCCACCTGCTGCCAGCTATATTAAAGTTAATACCAAAGACAGCTTATCGGTAACTGCCGATTTGTTGAAAGCGTTTGATATTAGCAAGCCTGCTAAATATACTATTGTTTATGTTGGCCAAAATATGAGTGGTTTGGCGGTAAAGGATAGTGTTTCGTTTGTTTACATGAAGTAATAACAACTATCCAAATGTCATGCCGAACTTGTTTCGGCATCCCACAGGATAAGTAGCCTACTTGCTTAGCATGGCCGCTTAGCAAGTGGGGTGCCGAAACAAGTTCGGCATGACACTCGGTAGTTTAGATATGTTTGCTAATTAATTCAACTGCAAAGTTTGCGGGCCGAACTCTTCAAAATGGATCAGTTGCTTATCAATTCCCTTGCTTAGCAATTCGCGGTAATGGAGTTCGATAAAACCGGCCGGGCCGCAGATGTAGTACTCCGTTTCGTGCGCGAAAATTTCATCGCCTAACTGGTTAAGGTCAACCCAGCCGTTATACCAGTCTGCAGATTCTTCTCCGGTTACTTCGCTGTAAAAAATGTGCTTTTTAACATCGGCGTTTTTGCTTTCCCAGTACTCTATCATCTCTTTAAAGGCATGCACGTTATTATCCCTGCAACCATGAATCCAGGTTTTTGGGCGTTTGCTGCCGCTTTCAACCAGGCTTTCCAGCATGCTCATTAATGGAGTTTGCCCAACGCCACCGCTTATAAAAACAACCGGTCGGTCGCTATCAGCATTCAAAACAAAACCACCTGCCGGTGCCGAAACTTCAATAATATCACCCTCGTTAACAAAATTATGTAGGCGGTTACTGATCATGCCATCGGCCAACAAATGGGTACCAGCCTCGCGTTTTACCGAAATACGGTAATATTCGCCGTTTGGAGCACTTGAGATACTGTATTGGCGTGGCTGTAGCAAATTAAGCTCGGGCAAAAACAAGCGTACGCTTAAAAACTGGCCGGGCGTAAAATCTGGCACTTCGCCACCATGGGTAGGATATAAGTAAAACGACGTGATCTCGGCCGATTCTTTTACTTTTTCCTTCACCACAAACGGTCGCCAGCCTGTCCAGCCGCCTTTTTTCTCCACCTGTTTAGCGTACAGTTTACTTTCGTGGCCCGACATGATGGCCGCCAGTTGATTGTAGGCTACTGTCCAGGCCTCTAATAATTCGGGAGTAGCGGCATCGCCTAATACTTCGCTTATGGAAGCGATGAGGTGGCCACCTACAATGGCATAATGCTCGGGCCTGATATCCAAACTGATGTGCTTCTGGCCTATGCCGTCAACAACGGGCATCAACACGGCAGGGTTTTCAATATGCTCGGCGTAGGCCAGCACAGCCATGGCAAGGGCGGTTTGCTGCTTACTGTTTTGCTGGTTACCCATGTTAAACACATTTTTCAGTTCGGGATTATGGGTAAACATGCGTTTGTAAAAATGAGTGGTTAATAATACGCCATGCTCCCTCAATACCGGCACTGTGGCCTTAACCAACTCTTTTTGTTTGTTAGTGATCATAAATTAACAGATTATATATGTATGAATATGCTGCTTAAATCAACCCTGGATGAGCAAACAAATGCTATCCTCATTAGCCAACAGCCCGTGTGGCACGTTTACGGGTATTTCAAAATCAGTATCTTTTTTCAGTTCTACAGATCGCCCGGCCTCGTTGTATAACACCTCGCCTTCAATTACAATAAGCGTTGCCGGAACGGCCGTTTTATGCTCTTTCAGCACCGCGCCTTTTTTCAGGCCGATAGCCATCATTTTATAGCTACCGCCCTGTTTTACAATTTTTACCACCGCCCCGGCGGCCTCTTGCATTTGCTCGCGCACTTGTTCAATTACCATCTTATTTTATATTAATTAACCTCTTCCGGCTCAGCATACCTGATTTGCGCGCCATTGGCTAAAACTATCCAGGCTTTAAAATCATTAATTACCCTTAGCATGTGTTGTTCGTTGGCTGGTATTACATAGGTTTCGCCTTTGTTTAGCTCGTAAGTTTCGCCCGCGTAAATAAGCAGAGCGCTGCCTTCTTCAACCAGCAGGCAGGCATCACATGTAGCGATGTGCCTTTGCATGCTTGCATCGGCCTTCAGGTCAATTTTAACTACCTGGAAGTTTTGATTTGTTTGAAGCTGTTCCATAACATTTTATCTTTTTATCAGCATAAACGCAGTTACACAATCACCCTACCCGGCCCGCCTTTCATATTGGCCAATTTACTTTGAAACATCACCGCCATTAAACCTGCCCTGCTTTTAGCATCCACGGCTACAGGCCCTTCAAAGTGGCTATCAACAGTTTGGCTAAACAGCTCCAGCCAGCGGGTAAAATGATCGGCGTTGATTAAAAGCGGCGCATGTTTTGCAAAAGGGTTACCCTTAAATCCGGCTACGCCAAACAGCACGGTATTCCAAAAGGCGTACATTTTATCAAGGTGCGGCTGCCAGTCGTTTTCAATAACACCGGCAAAAACGGGCTCCAATAATCCGTCGAGCCGCACCTTGTGGTAAAAATCATCAACCAGTAGTTTGATTGATGTGAGGTTTTGTATATCGTTCATTTTTTTCCTTTTTATATTTTTCTGAACCGGGATTTGGGGGGATTTTTGGGATTAATAGGATTTTTGCCTATCCCCAAATAGAAATCCTATCTAACCCCCAAATCATGGTTCAGACAACTAATCTCTAATCTCTAACCTCCAATCACTAATCTCTACTTACAGCTTCACCGCCAGCGATGTGATAATAAAATACCCGCTCCAGGCCACAAACAGAATAATGCCTGCCACCAGCCACCAGGGGATACTTTGCGGGGTTTCGCTGCCTTGCAGCATAAACGTTTTCTGATCGCCTTTGCCGTAGGCATTTATCATCAACGGCAGCACACCTTCTACTATCTCGTCTTTTTTTAAACCCTCGATAGCTATGGCGGGGCCGTTGCGCACTACAAACGGGATCAGTTTAATGCCCTCCTTACCCTGGTGATCTTTGCTTACTACTTTAAGCGTATGGTTGCCATCGGTAAGCTTGCGGGTATCCAGATCGAAGGTTACCGGGGCCGGGAATTCGCCGATTGGGGTGGCATCATCATCTATAAACAGGGTTACAAAACTTTGATCTCTCATGGCTTCATGTTGTTTAAAATCATCCGTTTAATGTGTTGCTCACTCTTTTCGCCGGGTTTGATGAAACACCTAATACTGGCCACCAGTACGTACAGCGTAATTACTACCATTACCAGTACAATAAGGTAATCCCAGTTGCTGTCCGGGCCGGGGCCATGGGTTATGCCGGTAAAACCGCCCGATTTTTTGCACGATTCGCAGGCTGTAGCATCCAGCCTTATCATCAGTACAAGCAGTAGTATGATATATTTTTTCATGTTGTGATTGTTGAGTTGATTATTTTTTTGCTGCCACAGAGGCCGGTTTATCAAACGAGGCGATGATCTTTTTCACATCGTCAACCGTTACCTTTTTGGAGTTATTGCCCCAGCTCGAACGCTCGTGATTTACAATGGCGGCCACTTCTTCGGGCTTTAAATTATTATTGGTGCCTACGGGCGGCATTTCACCGTAGCCCTCGCTTACACGGCCATTGTAGCCTTTCATAATAATGGTTACCTGCAGTTCGGCGTTATCGTCAAGCACCACCTTGCTGCCCTTAAGCGCCGGGAACGCGCCAACCAATCCCTCGCCGTTGCCCTGGTGGCAGCTTTGGCAATTGGTGGCATACAAAGCCTCGCCGTCGGGCCCGGATTTGGTACCGGCCCCTTTACTCGTAGCGCCACCTGCTTTTTCGGCAGCGGTTTTGCCGTATAAAAACAACGGTACAGGTTTACCATCGGGCAGGGTAACTTCTTTTAATGATTTAAGGTAGGCTACCAACGCCATAGCCTTGTGCGATGCCACAATTTTACCGCTGATGCCTTTTTTAAAATCATCGGGCACGTTAACTACCACATCATTGGGCCAGGCATAATCTTTAATATCAAACAACCACTCATAAGATGGCATAACCGACTGGCTCACCACCGAGCGCGGATTAAACAAATGCAGGTAATGCCAATCGTCGCCGGGTTGGCGGGTGCCTATATTGGTTAAATCGGGCCCGGTACGTTCCGATCCCATCAGCGTGGCGGTATTACGCCATACATCCGTACGGGTTATGTTGGCGTAGTCGGCAGCTACGTTGGGGCGCGGCCCCCAAACCTTATCCATCTCTACGTTGCGCACCTGCTGGGTGTGGCAGGCTACGCAGCCTTCGGCAATAAACACAGCTTTACCTTCGGTTTGGAGGCTGCTTAGCGGCTTACTGCCCGGTAAAGGCGCGTTGTTATTCTGACTGGTGAACGCGGGCCCTATCGCTACAAAAAAAGTAAGCAGTAAAAAAAGGCACAGCGCCGCTGTAAAAAGCTTTTTATGATCGTTATAAATTTCCATGATTGCAGGGGTTAGGCGTTAACAGGTAACTGATCCAATTGCTCAAAAACTTCGTTTTTAATATCGGCCTCGCTTTTTTGGGCGGCAAACATTACATAAATGTTCCAGGCAAAAACCAGGTGCGATGCCCACATCAGCGTGCCACCAATGGCGCGCCACAACCAGTACGGGGCCATCAGCACTACGCTATCAATAAAGGGCTTGCCCTCTGTCCAGGCAATACCTTTCAATGTTCCGCCTACCATAAGGGGGATGGTATAAAAAAGTAAACCGATTAATGCCATCCAGAAATGCGCGCCCACCAAACCCTGTTTAGGCTCTTTACCCGTAAGCCGGGGTACTATGGTATAAATGCTGGCCCAAAGCATAAAAGCGATGATGCCGTACATGGTAAGATGCGAGTGGGCGGTAGTAAAATCGGTAAAGTGCCAGATGAGGTTTGTTTCCCTGAAAGCTTCGGCGGTGCCCTGGGTTGAGCCGGTGAAGTAAAACAGGATGCCTACTATGTAAAACGGCAGCGTATAACTGCGGCCAATTTTATTAAAATTGCCCCTAAACGTCATCAAAAAATTGGTAGTGCCCGAAAATACCGGGATCAGCATCCCCATACTACCTACAATAGCCACCGTTTGCAGCCACCAGGGTATCGGGCTGAATATAAAGTGATGCGTACCTATCAGCGTATAAAACAATATCTGCGACCAAAATGCCAGGATACCCAAACTATACGAGTAAATAGGTGTATTCAGCTGCTGCGGCAAAAAGTAGTACACCAGCCCCAGGTTAAAAAACATAAACCACATGCCCACCGCCTGGTGCATGTAATAACCCTGCACAATGGTTTCGCCCAGGCCATTCTGGTAAAAAGGCAGGTAGCCAACAGTAGCTATCACGGTTAAAAACATCATGGCCGAAACGATGTACCAGTTAGAGATATAAATCTCTTTGGTTTTGCGCTGCGCGATGGTTTTTAAGTAATTAACCAGGCTTACAATAATCCCCCCCGCAAAAAGCGCCATTACCGGCCAGATGTATTCGCGGTATTCGCCGCCGCCGTTGTTGATACCGGCCATGAGCATGAGGCTGCCAATAATTATGGATGAATTGATGAGTATTAAAGAGTAATACCCCCATTTGATATTATAAACAACCGTATTGCTTACAGTGGTTACCACGTAATACCCAAGCCCAATCATCGCCATGGATGACCATCCCCAGAAAACCATATTGGTATGCACCGGCCTGAGGCGGCCAAAGCTTAACCAGCTGATATGATCGGCATCGGGCGATACAAATTTGATGCCGATGTACTCTCCTACAGATGTCCCCAGTACCAGCCACAATGCCGCGCTGCCCAGGTACCACATAATCAAGCGCACCAGTTTTGGGTCGGTTTGATGTTTAGGTGCCGCTTTACGTTTAGAAGCGAAAAAGCGCGGGCCGTGTACTTCATCCACATTCAATAAAATACCTCTCGAATCGTTAGGGGGAATATCGCCTGCAAGCTCGTTATTGGTTAAACGGTAATCGAGGGCGTGTTTGCGTTTTAACAAGTCCTCATACACGGCATCATCATCGGCAGCCTGCGCCAGCTGATTCGTTTCTTTTTTAATCCGGCTATAATGGGTTTTTACGGCGATGTTACGGATTTTAAGCCCTACCAGCAGTACGGTTACCAACAGCGGGATAAAGATGAGCGTAAGCATAATAAGCATGCCGGGGCTGGTAAGTAAATGGCTGCCGACATCGGTAGTTTGGGCCTTTGCCGTTGGGGCAAGCAGCATCAGCAGCAAGGCAATAATAGTTGCGTTAAAACCCTGATCAGATCCGCTGCTTCCGTCGGCAGACTTTTTACGGAGGTTACGCCTCCTGATGAGGTGATCGAGCTGGCGGCTATTCAGGTTATTGATCTGCCTGAAAACCCATTTATCGCCATATTTCTCGCGGGCAATTTCATCTTCGCGCAGGCCACGGGCAAGGCGTATCAGCCAAAGTAATAACAGCAACAGTAAAAACACCGTTACCCCTATTAAAATGCAGGCAGCTGTATTAAAAGCCGGGGTAGCTTTCAATACCTCGGCGGCATGGGCACTGCTACCGGCGGATAGCAACACCAAACCTGTTAACAGGCTAAAAACTAAGTAGATTTTGAGTTTCATATTAAAATATATTAATACCTTTTTATCTTTTAAATTGATCTTTTAATGATGAACTTCAGTTTTAATTCACCAAAAAACGGGATCAAGCAGCCCTGTGATATCCGGGCCGGCGTTATTTTTTAAGCACTACAATACCCAGGTTCAAATCTTCATTAAACTGGCCTATGGTAATATTTTCGAGCATTTTTTGCAGGCGGTTGCGCACATCTAAAAATTCGAAGTGCAGCGGACAGGGATTTTTTGATGAGCATTCTTTCAAACCCAAACCGCAATCCCTGAATATGCCTCCGCCATCAACAGCTTCTATCACATCGGCCAGGGGGCGGGCCAGGCTTTGCTCATCAAGGTAAAAACCACCGTTGGGCCCTTTTACCGATTGGATAATGCCCCGCCTGCTCAAATCCTGTAGTATTTTGGCCAGGAAATGCTCGGGCGAATCAATGCTGGCAGCTATTTCCTTTATCCCTACCCTATTACCATCGGCCGTGCGCTGGGCTATTAAAAAAACAGCCCTTATAGCATACTCACATGTTTTTGAAAATATTCCCATTGCTTTACGAAGCAAATGTAGGTATTAGTTTCAATAATAAAAGAGTTTTTTATCTTTTATTATTTCTTTACTTAACGCTTACCGTTTTATGCCATTAGTTTTACCGCCTCCTGCCCGGTTGTGTTAAATTTGTTTTGCTCGCCAATTGGCAAACTGAAGTAAAATACGGCACCTCCGTTAGCTCCATTTTCGGCCCGTACCGTGCCGCCGTGTTTTTGAATAATATTTTTAACAATGTATAAGCCCAAACCTTTGCTGTTTTTTTGCCTTACCGATTTTTGGTTACACTGGTAAAATTTTTGAAACAGCACTTGTCCGTTCTCTTCGTTAATACCGGCACCTTCGTCATTTATGGCCACTTCAACATGGCTGTCTATGCAGTTTACACTGATGGTAATGCGCGAGCATTGCGGCGAAAACTTTGCCGCGTTGGTAAAATAGTTGATCAACACCTGCATAATTTTGTACTTATCGCCCCTTATCAATACCGGCTCATTGGCCGATAATTTGCAAAACCGATGACTGGTGTATAAAATACGCATTTCGCCAAGTACGATATCAATTAAATCGTTCAAATCAAACAAACTAAAATTAAGTTGCCCTGCTTTATCATCGCCTGCGGATGCCGACAGGTATTCTTCAATAAGCCTGGTAAAGCCGTTAATATGCTGATCAACCATATTTAAAAGCTTAACCGGCTGTTTATTGATGCTATGCCCCAACTGGTTAATTAAGGTTTGGGTATTGAGTTTGATGATTGATAAAGGCGCACGCAGCTCATGGTTAATAATGGCCATACCCAGGCATTCTTCATTTACTTTTTGGGTAACATCTTCAACCGTGCCTATCATTTGCTCGGCTGTGCCCCAGCGGCGCGAATACAATACGCCGGTTAGCTGAACCCATTTTTCGGTACCCCGTGGGGTTACTATCTGCACCCGTTTTTCAAACCGGGTGCCGTTAAAGCAGGCTACCTTAAACTCGTGGATCAGTTGATTTAGCTGACCAGGCTTAACCAGATCAAAAAAATCGTTAAGACTATCGTCATAACCTTTTTCAAGTTCGAGTATTTTGCGCATACGCGGACAAACAGCAATTTTGTTTGACCGGAGCTGAATTTTCCAGTTACCTATGTATGCCCCGTTAGTGGTGTATTCGGGCAAAGTTGCGCCAAGGCTGTTAATATTTCTGATTCCCCTGTTCATAAGTTTTATGTATAAGCCTTTATTTTGCTGCTGTGTAGTTTAATTTGATTACGTTGTTAAATTTTGACCACAACCTTAATGACATGCCGCGGATGTACGAG
This sequence comes from Mucilaginibacter celer, assembly GCF_003576455.2. Lineage (NCBI taxonomy): Bacteria > Pseudomonadati > Bacteroidota > Sphingobacteriia > Sphingobacteriales > Sphingobacteriaceae > Mucilaginibacter > Mucilaginibacter celer. The sequence continues at coordinate 989,472 of NZ_CP032869.1, read as the reverse complement.
CGGTAGCTGCTCATCAAAATCCCGCTTACATCATAGTTGCTCAGCCTGATAGCGTACACCAGGCTGCCACCCTCTCGGTCATCGCAATGGTATGTTTCCAGTATCTCAAAATCATCGGGCGATATCAGTTCGTTGTACTGCAGGCACCTGATATATTCGTTCTCGATAACAAAATCGTGGTTAAAGCCCCGCGTTTGCAGGTCGATAATTACATTTATCAGCTTATGGTTCTGCTGCATATCCGTCTCATTTTTAAATACCCGGTGTTATTAATTCATTTTCTATCCCGATGCTTGTTGCGTTATCGCTTTTGTAAATCCATAACCTGCCCTGCCTTGCCATGTGGTAGATGATAAACATGGCCTGCACAATGAAAATGGATACAGGCATAGTTAAACTGCCGCTAAGTGTTACGCATAAAAGTATAGCCAGCACATCGGCCAGCAAAAAGCCCCACGCAACCTGTATAAGTGCAGGCTTGTTTGGCATTAACATAATAATAAGGAGGGCAAATTTTAATGCGCAAACGGCTTCAAGGGCCACCATAAAAAACCGGGCCGGCAACAAAGGCTGCATAAGGCCGGTGTTAAGCGTAATAAACAGCCCGGTAATTATAAACATGAGCACGCTTACCAAAAACGCCACCGGGAAAGAAATAAGCTTTTTCATAGTCGAACTTTACTTTACAACCGGGTTTAATTAATACTCAATAATTAACCTCAGTTTAATAATGTAAAGTTCGGGGCGGGGAGTGCCCCAATCAATGTATTAATTATGGTTTCAGTAGTATAAATTACATACACCTAACAGGTGTTAGGCCATTAGCTATCTTCATTATCAAGGTTCCCGAATTTTTTTTCGGCACCAAAAACAAGCGTAATCAATACACCATTGTTGCTTTCTATTTTAAAATCACCATCAAGTTGCTTGCTTAGCGCCTTCATCATTTCCATACCTAATGATGATGCTTCCTTAATATCAAAGTCTGCGGGCAGGCCTATGCCATTATCACTTATTTGTAGTATAATGTGCGCATCATCCAGTGTTTCGAGGCCTATTTTAATGGTTCCTTTAGCACCTGCAAAAGCATATTTAATGGCATTGGTTATGGCCTCATTAAGCATAAGGCCTACCGGAATAGCCTGGGTTACATCCATTTTTACAGGCTCAATAGTTTGTTCAAACCTGATGCCCTTGTCATATACATCATAACTATCGCCCAGGTAATTAATCAGTTCATTAATGTAAACAGCTATATCAATATAAGCCACGCTTAAGCTGGCATACAATTTTTGATGAATAAGAGCTATTGATTGAACCCGGTTTTGGCTTTCACGGATGGCGGTAAGCGCGGCATTATTTTTTAAAAAAGCCGATTGGGTATTGAGCAGGCTCATCACTATTTGCAGGTTGTTTTTAACCCGGTGATGCACTTCTTTTAGCAGCCAGTTTTTTTCGTCAATTAAGCGGTCTTTATCGGCAATTAAAAGCTGCAGGCTTTGGTTTTGTTCATTAATTTCCTTTTGCTTTTCAATTAACAGGAAGTTACTGTGACGCTTTAAATAATATAGATTGAAAGCGAATGCCAAAGCCACCAATAAAAGGACGATAGTACTGATGGCTAACACAGATATGTGGTTAATCAGTATCAATTTATAATAAGGCAGCCGGATAATTATATTGATGCTCACTTGATACTATTTTTACAATCACCACAAAAACAGGCAGATACCTTATAAATTATACGCTATTTAAAGCAATCAATACAGGCACCTGTTCAACTTATAAAAATCATATATATCAAAAACTAAATCAATGTATTAAGTACGGATTTTGATGTATAAATTACTTATTGTACATGTGGGTTTTACCAGCGGTTGGTATTTGCCCTAATATTATAACCGGCAGAAATAACTTATACTTTTTTACCTCGATAACATTATACCTGATCAATTTAAAAATCATTCCCGTGCAAGCCAAACCTGCCGGATATGTTTTACAATGGAGCCCGGGCGCTGCAACGCAGGTTTGCACCGGTTGATACCTCGATATGCCCTCACAATGTAACAAGGATAAATGCTGCAGACAAAGCACAAGCAACCAACTAAAATTTTACTAACCGCAGCAATCGGAACAGGAATAAGCTGCGATATTTCGATCAACCACAGTGTATTTAATGATATTTCGTTAGCTATTTAATTTAAAAAAAATCACAAACTCCTAATATTCAGTATTTTATAAAAACGGCACGATATTGGGAATAGCACGAAACGCTTAACAGCCCTAAAATAAGCAACCATGAAACACTTCAACGATTTTGCGCCGCTACCTTTTGAAAAAGCAGCCAGTTGTCTGCCTTTCAAAATTCACACAATCCAATCGGTTCGGGATAATGGGATCGATCTCCCAAACAATTATTTTATGCTGATATGGATCACGGCCGGCAGTGGCCACTACAGGCTCAATTTGCAAAAACAGGGTATCAGCATCAATCAACTGTTGCTCATAAAGCCAGGGCAACTGCACGATCTTAATTTTGGCGGGGGCTTGCAGGGTTATGTAATTTCGTTTACTGATTCATTTTTAGATGCCGATGATTACGGTCGCGAAACTACCTACGGGCATTTTTATCAATTATTCAGCATGATGCAAAGTACTACAATTGATGCCGAGCTGGCCGAAGACATGCTGGATATTACCGAAATAATGATGAAAGAATACAGCAGGCACAATTTATACCGGGCCGAGATTTTAAAACGTTATTTCAAAATATTCCTGATTTATTTATCGCGCCAGTTTGAGGCCGTGTCGCAGCCCGCAAAACCGTCACGCAATACCGAAATATTACAAAACTTTACGGGCCTGCTTGAGAAAAACTTCCGTGAGTACAAAATGGTGTCTGATTATGCCGATCAACTGTCGGTTACGCCCAATTATCTTAATGAGGTTGTGAAAAAATTAACAGGCCAGTCGGCAGGCCATCACATCCGCCAGCGCGTGGCCAGCGAAGCCAAACGGCAGGCTGTGTATCCCGACAGTTGCATGAAACAGATAGCATATGACCTGGGTTTTTGCGATCTGGCACATTTCAGCAAATTTTTTAAAAACGCCACGGGTACCAATTTTTCAGATTACCGGAAACAGGGTACCTTGCTGCAGCCGGCTATTTAAATAGCTATCGTCAATAACATATATCCATCTAATACCCCTAAAATTAACTAACATCATGTCTGAATCTGTAGAACTCATCCCCGGCAACACCCTGATCACGGCAACACCGCAGGAAGGCCGCGAGCTTGCCATAAAAATGGCCAGGCTTATTATTAAAGTAACCCAACCCGATGCCGAAGTACGCGGCAGATTACGAGGCATTTATGCCGAAGATGCCGCCATGCTGATAGCCGTTGGCCAAACCGTTGCTACCGAATTTGCTGTAATAGCAGCCGCCAACAACTACTGGCGATAATACTACCGCGCCCTACAAAACGTTATGAAAAACAAGCACAGCAAACATTGGTGCAAACACAGGTAATTATTATTGGTGCCGGGCCAACCGGCCTGATGGCCGCCTGCCAACTGGCCCGCCTTAACATTAATTTTATTATTATTGATAGCAAGCCCGCGCCCGTTGCCGAGTCGCGGGCTATGCTGGTTACGGCCCGTAGTATGGAAATTTACCGGCAAATGGGATTAGCCGATACCGTTTTAAAAGAGGGACAGGTTATAGATAGTTTTTCGATATTTATGAATGGCCGTGAAAAAGCCACGCTGAAAACAACTAATGCCGGCCAGGGCCTTACCGATTTCCCAAACCTGCAGGCCTTCGAACAGTTTAAAAATGAAGACCTGCTATATACCGATCTTAAAATGCTTGGTCACGATGTTTTATGGCGTACCAGCCTGGTGAGTTTTGCACAAAACGAAGATGGCCTGCAAGCCCGGTTATATGATAAAACCGACCCGTTCAGAGATTTTTTTGTGGAAGCAGATTATTTGCTTGGTTGCGACGGTGCATCGAGCACTGTGCGGCAGCAGCTTGGTCTTGATTTTATTGGCGGCACCTATCAAAATAAATTTTTTGTGGCCGATGTAAACTTAAACTGGCTGCAACCTACCAATAAACTCATCGCTTCCCTGTCGCGCCAAAGTTTTTGTGCTTTTTTCCCGATGTATGGCAATGGTAGCTACCGCATACTGGGCACCCTGCCGCAACACTTCATGGCAACCGAAGAGATTGATTTTGACGATTTAAAACCCGTTATCCATTCAACCGCCAAAATACCGTTCAACATCGAAACTCTTAACTGGTTTTCGGTGTATAAGCTGCACCACCGCTGCGTTGATGAATTTAAGGTTGGACACTGTTTTTTATTGGGCGATGCCGCGCACATTCACAGCCCGGCCGGCGGGCAGGGCATGAATACCGGGTTACAGGACGCCTATAACCTTACCTGGAAACTGGCTATGGTGTTAAACAAAGCAGCAGCCGAACCATTACTGAACACCTATCATGATGAGCGATATCCATTTGCCCAATGGCTGCTCAGGTTTACTGATAATATCTTCGGCTTCATGACCGGGCAGCAATGGTATGTTTACTATTTTCGCCGATGTTTTATTCCGATATTTTTAAAATGGCTTCTGGCTGCTCCGTTCTTTTCACGGCGGGCATTTAAAACATTATCGCAAATTGGTTATTCGTATCGCAAAAGCAGGCTCTCAATAAACTGTAGTTCGCAAAAATTAAAATTTAAAGCCGGCGACAGGTGCCCTCATATTTTAATTGATCATGACGGGCATCAGCAAAGTTTACTGAGCCTGTTAACTGAAACAAAATTCTACCTGCTTTGCGTTGGCGATATCCGGCAGCATGATTTTTTGCCCGCGCATTTGCAAGGCTATATCAATGTGATTAACCTACCCCATGCAGCATGCTGGCACAAGGCCGGTGTAAAAGGTAAACTGTTTATTTTACTGCGCCCCGATCAGTATATAGGCCTCGTAAGCGACGAGATGAATACAGCCTTATTGTCCGGCTATTTCAATAACTTCAAATAAGCAAAATTTAAACACGGCAAGCGCACAGGCGGCGTTTGGTATTCAAGCCTCAATTATCCGTTTCATCATATTTATTATCAATGCTCCATCTGTAAACAGGTATCGATGCCAGCAATAAACTCCCTGCGCTATCGGCCCAAACCGAGTAAGTGAAAGGAGCCTTAAAGCCCAGGAATATGGCCATACACAGCGCAAAAATTAAAGTAAGCCCAAAGCTTGTTAAGGCCGCCACTCTTATCTTAAAACCAACAATAAACATTACCGCTATCGAAGCTTCGGCTACTGTGGCCAAAAAACCCATTACGCCGGCAACCCAGTGGTTAACAAAGGGTATCAGCGTGTTGGTATAAACCACAAAATTATCCCAGCTTCCCCAGCTTACCCCGTTTTGGCCTGCGGGCCCAAAGAGGCCTAATCTATCGGCAACAGGTAATAAAAAACCAATGGCAAGGGCAAGGCGTAAATAAAGCTGGGCAATGTGGTAGGTATTTTTCATGTAATGAGGTTAATTATTGACTTAAAAATAAGGATATAAATCATTGTTTGAACACAGAATTTTGCCTGTTTACACAATATGGATAAAAGTGTCATTTTTTTGTTGAACGATTGCCTGCCTCAACATTTATCCAGATTTTCTACAGAATGTGGGGGTAGTATAGCAGTTAAATGCCTGCAATTAATATAGTACAAAAAGTTGCCGCCTACGTTAGCATGCTGATGAAAAAGCAACTGCCGGCAACCATGTACTTCCATAATTTGCGGCATACCCAATATGTGGTTAACGCTGCTATCGAAATTGCAAAAAACAGCGGCCTTAACCGCGATCAAACCACTATAGTTAAAGTAGCGGCCTGGTTTCATGATACCGGTTATTTATACCACTATACCGGCCACGAAGACACCAGCCTTGTTATAGCCGGCACCTTTTTAATGCAGCACCACTATGGCGACGAATTTATACAGCAGGTTTGGGATTGCATTGCAGCAACCAAAATGCCGCAATCGCCCAAAAACACTACCCAACAGGTGATCTGCGATGCCGATATGCGCCACTTTGCCGACGAAAACTATAAGGATTTTGCCCACTGCCTGAAACAAGAATGGGCCGTACATTTAGATAAGCGCTACACCGAAGCCGAATGGCAGGATATTAACCTGCACCTTTTACAACACCATCAATATTTTACCGATTACGGCAAAACCGTACTGCAACCATTAAAGCAAAAAAACATCAGCCTGATGCAGACCCTCGCTTAATGTTTTTTTACCGTTTCCTTTCGTACCCGGCTTAACGTTTCGGGCGTAATGCCCAGGTATGAGGCTATCATGGCTTGCGGTACACGTACCGATAGATCTGGATATTTTTCTATAAAGTCAAGGTATTTTTGTTCGGCAGTGAAAGCTATTGCAGCCTGGATGCGGCTTTGGCTGGTAATGAAGCTTTTGTTAATAATGGCATTCACCATATCGTTAAAAGCAGGTATTTCCTTGCAAAGCTTCTCAAAATTAGTATTGGCAATCATCACCAGTTCAGTATCCTCAACGGCGTCGATATTATTTTTGGATGGTTCGCCGGTAAGCAGGCTGGCGCGGTCGCCGGTCCACCAGTTTTCTCTGGCAAAGCTTACAATATTTTCACGGCCGCTTTCGTCAACGCTGTAAAAACGTGTTAGTCCTTTAGCTATAAAAGCGTTATATCGCCAAACATCGCCTTCCTGCAACAGGTATTGCCTTTTGCGTAGTTTTTTATAAATGCAAACTGCTTCAATTTTAGCATAATCGGCATCGGTAAGTGTAGCTTTTTGGCTGATGTATTCTTTTAAAGGCGCAAACATAGTAAAGGCAAATATCCTTTTATCTGCGGATATTTGCCTTGAGTTGAAACTTTATTTTATAGCCCGGCTGTTTAATTATTGTATTTGCTCAGCCATTTTGCTTTGATGGCCGCGCGGGCATCAATAAATTCCTGGTCGGTGCCCTGGGCAACGGCATCAAGCGGATAGCGCATTGGCCTGCTGCCTTTTTCCATCTCTACAAGGTGCAGAATACCATCGGCAATAGTTTGCGGATCCATATTAAACTCGGCCATTTTACTGAACAGGGCTGTGCCCATTGCGTTAAACTTTTGGGCGGCCACATCGCCATATTCAGCAATAATTTCAGGTTTATCAGCATGTACGCCGGCCTTGCTGCCATTGTTCATTTCGGTAGGATATACGCCCGGCTGAATGCTCACGTTTTCAATATTGTATTGTGCAAGCTCGTCGTGCAAGCCCTCGGTAATGCTTTCCACACCAAATTTCGAGGCAAAATAAGGAATCATGAAAGGCAGCGTATGGCCGCTGGCGCCTGTGGTGATGTTGATGATAAGGCCATTCATTTCTTTACGCATGCCCGGCAATACGGCAAAAATGGTGCGCAGGGTTCCGTAAAAGTTCACTTCAAACATCTGTTTAATCTGATCTATAGAGTAGCCCTCCAGCAAGCCAAAACCGGATACTGCCGCATTGTTCACCAATACATCAATATGGCCGTATTTGGTTAGCGTATATTCAAAGGCAGCTTTAACCGAGGCATCGTCGGTAATATCTATCTCCACCACTTCAACATTGGGCAATGCCGAAAGCTCTTTGGCAACAGCTTCATTTTTCCCATTCACTCCGCGCATACCGGCAATAACGGTATGGCCTGCATTTGCCAGGGTAATAGTGGTTAATTTACCAAACCCTGTACTTGTTCCGGTTATAAAAATTGTTTTTGACATTTTGTATCGTTTTTGTTGATACAAATGTACCCCGCCCCCAAAACCTGCACATTGATGTATGATAAAAAGAAACTTGACATTTATCAAGCGGGATAGGAAGGATTGTTTGAAAATTACGCCGCATCCCAGGCTCGCAACCGCAAACTGCCAAATCCTAACTGCAAACTGAACATGGGCGTTGCCTGCGGCCGGGCTATCCGTTCCAAGTCCTCGCTTTCCCGCACACAGGCTTTAAAAGCATATCATTCAGGCACTTTCCCTCGCCAACCCCGCAATATCATCCAGGTTACAACAGGTAGCGGTAGTGATAATATTATTAGGCGATTGCTTAAGATAATTCACAATAATAGCCTCCTCCGAATCCGTATCATAATACCTGCTGAATGGAATTTCAGCCTCCGGAATACTTTCAAAAGCCGGATCGTTACTTTTTTGTTTAACGAGGATATTTTTAAGCGCTACCGCCTGCCGGTTTTTAACGCTCACGGTATTGCTTACCCCGAAAAGCACCTCGGGCTTGGTTTCGAGGCCCAGGTTAAATACATACTGTTCCATCTCCTCAAAATCAAGGTTCTGGCAGTTAATGTACAGGCAGCCATCGCGTATGCCAATCACCTTGCCGCTATACCGGTGCCCCTCAGATACCGATTGAACAATTACCTGTCCGCTGTCACTCTCCTTTAAAACAAAAGGCGTTTTAATTACATTTTTGCTGCCATCTGTTTTTTGATAGTATAAAAAATAGTTCCCCAAAAAATAACTTTTAATAACAGCCATTGATGATTTACCCTGCCCCATCCCAATAACCGGCGCTTTGGCCAGGCTATGCCGGTACGGGCCGGTGCTTTTACCGGTTTCCTTTTGCCATTCGTCCCATTGGTTAAAGGGCACCTGTAAAAAAACCAGTAAGGCGTTTGCCTTTACATATTTGGCTTCGCCGCCGTTCCAGTAGCTTTGCAGGGTTTTGCCGCTTATCCAGTTAAAAACGCGGTACTCGCCCATATTGCCCAGGTACTTTATAAAATCGTAAACATTGTGGCAGCGGAGGGTTTCGAGGTGATTATTGAGCTGCTGCCGCCCAATGATCAGGCCCATTTCTACCAGATCGGGATTTGCTATTACTTCTTTGCTTATCTGCTTATTAATAACCCGCGCAACCAGGTTAAACTGGGTTCGTGTAAAATTAACCCAGTTATTTTCCTTGCCTTTCAGCTTTAAAGCAGCTAATATTTGTTGATGATCGGCTATTGCCTTTTGTATTTTTCGGGATAAATGCATTAATGGCAGATAATTTTAATTTTTCTTCAGTTAACAAAAGAAAAATCCGGGTAAAACAAATAGTTTATTACCAAAACAAGATACACTAAGTCACAACCGGTATCTCACCAATCCCTCTCCTTGTGATCAAAAGCAGTCAAAACTTCTGACTTAAAATTAGACTTATTTATGACCAATTCCAAACTCCTGTATATCAACGATTAAAAAATAGTTTAAAAAATATTTTTGACTTATATTTTTCCTCATCTGACTTAGTGATATTTATAAAACACCCCACACCCGTTCTTTTCCCGAATAAAAATGTAAATAATCACCTAAAACCACGCTATGAAACAACCTTTACGCTTATTATTTACTGTTTTAAACATATGGCTTTGCTTAGTGGCACCTGCCATAGCCCTTGCACAGGATCATACCGTAAAAGGAACCGTTAAAGATGATCAGGGCCAGCCCGTTGTTGGTGCTTCGGTATTTATAAAAGGTACCAACAAAGGCGCTATAACAGCGGTCGACGGCGGCTTTTCTATCGCCGTGCCGGCTGCCAACCCGGTGTTAACCATATCCTACGTAGGCTTTAAAACATTTACGGCCAATGTTGCCGGCAAAAATACCATTGCCATTGTTTTGGAAGAAACCAAAAGCCAGCTGAATGATGTGGTGGTGGTGGGTTACGGCACGCAAAAAAAATCAAACCTCACATCGGCCATCAGCACCATCAGCAATAAAGATTTCAGAGATCAGCCGGTATCCAACCTGGCCCAGAGCATTGAGGGCAAAATACCCGGCATTTTGGTAACCACCCCATCGGGAACGCCCGGTGCCGGTTTATTAGTAAGCGTGCGCGGAGCCAGTAACCCCCTCTATGTGGTTGACGGGATCCCGATGATCAGCGAAAGCAATTCTTCACTCTCCACCTCCTACACTACTGATGGTACGGTTGTTGGCCAAGGCCAGAATATCAGCTCGATATCCGACATCAATCCCGACGATATCGAATCGATGCAGATCTTGAAAGATGCTTCGGCAGCGGCTATTTATGGTGCGCGGGCGGCCAACGGCGTTGTGCTCATCACCACCAAACATGGCAAAAACGGCAAAACCGAGTTTAGTTTTGATAGCTACAGCGGCGTACAACACGTAGCGCATACCATCCCGTTTTTGGATAACCAGGGTTTTGTAGCTTTGGAAGAAGACGCCCGCAAGCAGGATTTAAAGCTTTACAACCAGGATCCAACCCAGTTTCCGGATGGCTTTAACCCGGCGGTGCTTACCAACCCGCTGCCCAATAACTGGAAATCAAAGGTAAACACCAACTGGCTCGACCAGATTTTGCGTACCTCCCCCATCAGTTCCATTCAATTATCGGCACGCGGCGGCAGTGATAAAACCAAATTTTTTATCTCGGGCAGCTATTTCGACCAGCAGGGTATCGTGATAGAAAACTATTATAAACGGGCTTCGTTTCGCTTTAACCTGGATAACAAGGTGAGCGAGCGGGTAAGCATCGGCACTACATCATCATTCACCTATGCCAAAAACCGCCGCAGTTTTAATGATGATACCTATACCGGTATTGTAACCAACGCGCTGGGTGCATCGCCTTTAATGCCGGTTTACAATAAAGACGGCTCATACGCCGACTATACCCAGTACGAAGCCAGCTGGCTGAGCGACAACCCCGTAAAATCCGCCAAAGAGATCCAGGCATTTACCAAAAATTACCGTTTTTTGGGTAGCGTATTTACCGATATTGAGGTATTAAAAAACCTGAAATTCCGCGCCTCATTCAGCACCGATTACACCAGCCTGGGTGATGACCAGTTTTTTGACGCCATCACATCCGATGCTTCGGCCGTGGGCGGCAAGGCTATCAAAGGCACCTATACCAATACCACGCTTATTAACGAGAATACCCTAACCTACCAAAATACATTCGCCCAAAAACACAGTATCAATTTACTGGGCGGTTTCACCGCACAATCAACCCGCACCGAAAACACCTCCATCAACGCGCAGGGATTTCCGGAGGGTACGGGGCTTACCAATATTTCAAGTGCATCAACCATCACCGGTGCCACCGGCCTGCATTCGGGGTGGGGCTTGTTATCATTCCTGTTTAGGGCCAATTATGCTTATGATGATAAATACCTGATCTCGGCCAGCATTCGTGATGACGGTTCATCCCGTTTTGATCCTTCCCGGCGCTGGGGATTTTTCCCTGCAGTATCTGCCGGCTGGGTTATCTCTAAAGAGAAATTTCTTGATGGCTCCAAATGGCTCACCAACCTCAAGCTCCGTTTTAGCTACGGCCTTAGCGGCGACCAGGAAATAGGCGATTTTCAGTATCAGAGTTATTATCAGCCCAGCCGCTATGATGGCGTGTCGGGTTTAAAACCGCGCAATATAGGTAATCCTGATTTAACCTGGCAGCGCAATAAAATGATCAATGCCGGTTTGGATTTTGAGTTGTACGGTGGTAAAATAAGCGGATCAATAGAAGCCTACAAAGGTAACCGCACCGAATTATTGAGCGAAGCGCCGCTGCCGGCTACCTCCGGTTTTGCAACGCGTACCATTAACGCCGGTAATATTCAGAATACGGGTCTGGAGTTTTCGGTAAGTGCTTACCCCATTAAAACCGATAAATTTAGCTGGACCACCACCCTTAACGTAAGTTTTATCAAAAGCAAAATACTGGAGCTATCATCAGATAACCAACTGCTGTTTGCCTACAGCGACCTCTTCCCTACCCACATCCTTAAAGTTGGCGAATCGGTTGGTTCATTTTATGGCTACAAATACTTGGGGGTTGATCCGCAAACAGGCTTACCTAAATTCAGCAACGATCAGCAGGTATTGGGTAAAGCCACTCCCGATTATTTTGGCGGCTTTACCAACAATTTGCGCTATGGCGATTTTGATCTGAATATATCAACCCAGTTTAGCGTGGGTAACAAAGTGTACAATCTCATCCGCTCAACTTACCAAACCCTGGGCTGGAGCGATGGTGGTTATGACGACCAGTACCTTTACCAGGTGTATGCCAACAATGCCACCATAGTTAACAAACGCTGGCGAAATCCGGGGGATATAACCGATATTCCGAGGGCATCCATGGTGTTTCAAAACTACCTGCAAAACTCATCGCAGTTTATTGAAAATGCCTCGTTTTTAAGGATCAGGACCGTTAACCTTGGTTATACCATCAGGCCGAAGCACCCTAAGGCATTTAGCTCGCTGCGTATTTATTTAGAGGCCCAAAACCTGGCCACCTTTACCAAATACTATGGCTTCGACCCGGAAGTGAGCTCGAACGGGGGTAGCTCGCCAACTACGGCGGGGGTTGATTACGCGGCCTATCCGCAGGCCCGCACAGTTTTATTGGGTGTAAACTTTAAATTTTAATTGAACCGGTTATGCGAAAATATATATCAATTATTCTGTTGCTGATAGCAGTTGCCCAAACATCGTGCAAAAAGGTGCTGGATGTAACCTCGCCTAACGAAGTTGCCGATGCCACAGTGTTTAAAAACGTTGCCGGTTTGCGCAGTGCCCGCATAGGCATGTACAGCACGCTGCAAAGCAAAAATTATTATGGCGGTTACTACCCGCTGCTGGCCGAATGCTACTCAGATAACGGTACCACAGGTGGCTACGATGTAATCGATTTAACCGATATCGCCAATAAGGCCGTATCGCCAAGCAATATTTACACTTCGGCCATTTATATCCAGATCTATAACTCCATCTACGCCGCCAACAAGATCATCGAAAACGCCGACAAAGTGCCCGGCACCGATGCCACCGAGCTATCAAACATAAAAGGCGAGGCCTACTTTATCCGCAGCCTGGCATCGTTTGATTTACTGCGTATGTTTGGCGAGCATTGGGATAATGCCTCGGCTTTTGGTATCTCGATAGTGACCTCAACGGCTAATCCGGCAACACCTGTTAAACGGAGCAGCGTAGCCGACTCATATAAACAGATCATTGCCGATGCCCAACAGGCCGTTAAACTGTTAAATACTGATAATGGCAGTAAATACGCCTCGCAGGCTGCGGCCAATGCTTTATTGGCCAGGGTTTATCTGTACCAGGGCAACAAGGCCGGTGCCGCTACCACTGCCACTCTGGTTATCAACAACAGCAATTATGCGCTGCTGGCAACGGCCGAGTTCACCAAGATCTACACGCAAAAAAACACCGGAGAAAGCGTATTCGAACTGGTTTTCGATCAGCAAAATAACAGCGCCTATAACGGCCTTACCTATGTACGCGATGATGCCTTGCGCACCGATGTTACCTTCCTGGCTGCCGAAGACCTGAACACGTTTTTTACAGGTCGGCCTACCGATGCCCGCTCGGCCCTGGTTGATTATGAAAATGTTGACCAGAGCATTCAGCCCGATGGCCGCACCGAAAAATACCGTGGCGAAACCACCAGGGATAACTCGGCCTATATTATTCGCCTGGCCGAGGTTTACCTGATCCGCGCCGAGGCTCTGGGCCGCACCGCCGGTCTGGCTGATCTGAACTACGTTCGCCAACATCGGGGTATGGCTAAACTTACTGCAGCAAACGTACCTACCGATGAGGCTTACCTGAACGCCGTACTAAACGAACGCCGGGCCGAACTGAATTTTGAAGGGCACCGCCTGTTTGACCTGGCCCGGACACAAAAGGTAGCCGATGTTTTAGGTGATGAAGTAAACCCGATTATGCCTATACCGCAGGCCGAGATCAGTGCGACGGGTGGTGTGGTAGTACAGAATAAGGGATATTAAATTATTTAGAGAATTAGTGAGTTAGTGAATTAGCGAATTAAAAACCCGTTATCCCTCACTAATTCACTAACTCACTAATTCACTAATTGCTCTATGCGTAGTCCGTTAGTTCATCTTATAAAAAAAGCTTTCTTTTCCTCGTTGAGGGAAGCGGATGGCCTTGCTCCGGCAGACGAGGGCAGACGCCGCTTTTTGCGTGATGCCGGGTTGGTAGCTGGCGGATTGGCACTGGCACCTGCTTTGAACGCTTTGGCCATTGATGATAAACGGCGTAATATAGTTATAGTGGGTGCCGGCATGGCCGGATTAAATGCGGCCTACCAGTTAAAAAAGAAAGGGATAAACAGCACCATTTACGAAGCCTCGGGCCGTGCGGGCGGGCGCATGTTTACCCTCCGCGATAAATTTGGCAAAGGCATCACCACCGATATAGGCGGTGAGTTTGTGGATACCGATCATACAGAAATTTTTGCCTTGGCCCGGGAGCTTGGTGTTGAGTTTTACAATCTGAAAGAGGATAAGCTCGACCCAAAAACATTTTACTTTGAAGGCAAACACCTCAACGGCGAAGACCTGAAAACAGCCATGCGGCCTTTTGTTAAACTGATAGAAAAAGATGTAAAATCGTTACCCGAAAAAATCGACCATACCACGGGTCATTTGTTCAGGCACCTTGATGAGCTTTCTATTGCCCAATATCTTACCCAAATTGGCATTACCGGTTGGCTATACAGGCTTTTGAATGTAGTGCTTACCATGGAGTACGGCATGGAAACCACCGAACAATCGGCCCTTAACTTCCTCATAATGTTTACCGAACCGGTGGCTGCCGAAAAGGAATATGAGCTTTTTGGTGATGAGCACGAGGTGTTTAAAATAAAAGGCGGCAGCGGGCATTTAACCGATAAGCTTTATGAGCAGGTTAAAGCCCAGGTTTTAACCGGGCATAAGCTTACAGCCATCAGCCAAAATAAAACAAACCAATATCAATTAAGCTTTGAGCACCGCGGTGCTGTTAAAAAAGTAAATGCCGATTATGTAATTATGGCCATACCATTCACCATACTGCGCAAAATAAATTTTGATGTACCCATGCCTTCCGCCAAACGCAAAAGTATTGATGAATTAGGCTACGGAAACAGCGGTAAGTTTATTATGGGTTTTAACGATAAGGCCTGGCGCAAAGCAGGCAAAACAGGCTATACCTTTACCGACCTGGAATTGGGCTGCGGATGGGACAGCAGCCAGATGCAATCACAAAGCGAAGCAAGTTTTACCCTGTTTGGCGGCGGCCATATCATCAATACACTTAACAATGAAAAAATTGAGGATTTAACCAGGCGAATAGTGCCCCAATTGGAAAAAAT
Source organism: Mucilaginibacter celer (assembly GCF_003576455.2). Lineage (NCBI taxonomy): Bacteria > Pseudomonadati > Bacteroidota > Sphingobacteriia > Sphingobacteriales > Sphingobacteriaceae > Mucilaginibacter > Mucilaginibacter celer. The sequence goes on along the minus strand of NZ_CP032869.1, from coordinate 974,221 downwards.
TTATCCCGGTGCGCAAAAAGGCTTCAACAGCAAAACAGTGAAATTTTTATGGAGCCAGTACCCATACAACATGGGTGGTTACAGCACGTTTAAAAAAGGGCAATGGAGCACTATAGCAGGCTGGGAAGCCGTGCCCGTAGGCCAGATCTATTTCGCCGGCGAACATGTAAGCCTCAACTGCCAGGGATATATGAACGGCGCGGCGCAAACCGGTAGGTTAGCGGCAGAAATGATTACAAAACTGGTGGCAGCCCCACCCAACCCTCCCCGGAAGGGAGGGCTTTCCTTATCACACAAAACCAAACAAAAATCATTATAAACAAAAAGAATTCTCCCCTACCGGGGGAGATTGAGAGGGGGCTTATGAGCAATTCAGAACAACTGTTAGCTAAAAGAAAAAAATACGTACCCAACGCCATCGGTATCTTTAACCCATCAACGGCGGAGCATGCCAGCGGGGCGATTATAACCGACGCGGATGGCCGGGAGATGATTGATTTTGCCGGAGGAATAGGTGTGGTGAACGCCGGGCATTGCCCGCCGCCCGTGGTAGCCGCCATTGCCGAGCAAGCGGCAAAGATGATCCATTGCAGCTTTAATGTAGCCACTTACGATTTGTACCTGCAACTGGCCGAAAAACTGGCTACGCTACTACCACACGGCGATAGCACCAAGGTAATGCTCACCAACTCGGGCGCCGAAAGCGTTGAGAACGCCATTAAAATTGCCCGCCAGGCAACAGGAAGACCAGCCGTGATCTGTTACGAAAGCGGTTTCCACGGCCGTACCATGATGGCCATGACCTTAACCTCCAAAGTTGGCTACAAACTGGGCTGCGGCCCCTTTGCGCCCGAGGTTTACCGGATCCCATTCCCTGATTATTATCGTTATGGCAAGGATCTGAGTATTGATGATTTCTCAGATGTGCATTTACGCGAGCTGGAAACATTTTTTCACACCCATGTACCTGCCGACCAGGTTGCCGCCATTATTATGGAGCCCGTACAAGGCGAGGGCGGCTTTAATGTGGTACCGGCAAAATACCTGCGCGGCCTGCGCGAAGTATGCGATAAATATGGCATTTTATTGATTTTGGATGAGGTGCAAAGCGGCTTCGGCCGCACCGGTAAATGGGCTGCTTATGAACATTACGGGGTAACGCCCGATATTTCAACCTGGGCAAAATCGATGGGAAGCGGTATGCCCATCGGCGCGGTTATTGGCAGGGCACATATTATGGATGCCTGTAAACCATCAACCATCGGCGGCACCTATCCCGGTAACCCGGTTTGTTGCGCGGCCTCGCTGGCTACCATCAAGTACATGGAGGAGATTGACATCAATGCCCTCGGTACAAAAGTTGGCGATATCGTACGCTCTCGTTTTGAAGCCATGAAGGCAAAGTACAACGCCGTTGGTGATGTACGGGGCCTCGGTGCCATGATGGCTTTTGAACTGGTTATTGATGGTGATCCTTTTAAACCGGATGATGTTCTCTGCAAAAAACTCATCAGCTACTGTGCCCAACACGGCGTGATTGTAATAAACGCCGGGGTTAACGGTAATGTGATCAGGGTGCTTAGTCCGCTGATTATTGATGAGGCTTTGCTTAATGCGGGGCTGGATGTTATTGAAGCTGGATTGGCGGAGTTAACGGCATAATTTTTTTTGACCAATTATAAAAACCTCTTGTTAAAGCTCTACGAAGTTTTAAAAACCTCGTAAGGCCGGCACTGGGGAAAAATCATAAATACAACATGAAACAACAATTCATCAATGGCGAATGGGTAGTAGCGGCAGATAAAAACGAGATGGATTTAACAGATCCGGCTACCGAACAGGTTATTGATACGCTAAGCGCCGGCAACGCTGCCGATTGCCGTGCGGCTATCGATGCTGCGTATAAAGCCTTCGGTTCGTGGAGCAAAACCACACCATACCAAAGGGCCGAGATCCTAAAAAAGGCAGCTAACTATCTGCGCGAAAACCTGGATAACATTGCCCGCGACATGGTACTTGAAAGCGGCAAACCCCTGCCCGAAGCCAAAGGCGAGTGGACCGTTGCCGCCAACCTTTTTGAGTGGTACGCAGAGGAAGCCAAACGCGCCTACGGTCGTGTAATCCCCACCAACAGGCCGGATAAGCGGAGCTCGGTTATTTACCAGCCCATTGGCGTTACGGGCATTATTACGGCCTGGAATTTTCCGGCTTACAATCCCGCGCGCGCCTGGGCAGCCGCGCTTGCTGCAGGTTGTACAGTAGTAGCCAAACCATCCGAAGAAACGCCGCTTTCGGCAATCCACATGGCGCAGGCGCTTGTAAAGGCAGGTTTGCCGCAGGGTGTATTAAATATTGTTTATGGCGATGCGGCTGCCATTGGCGATGAAATGCTTGGCAACCCGCTGCTAAAAAAAATAAGCTTTACCGGCAGCACCCGTGTGGGTAAAATACTGATGGATGGTGCATCGCGCACGCATACCAAACTCTCGCTCGAGCTGGGCGGAAACGCGCCGGTGCTGGTATTTGATGATGTGGATGTTGATGCTATAGCCAAAGCCACCGCCATTGCCCGCTTCAGGAACAACGGACAGGTGTGTATTTCGCCGCAACGCATTTATATCCATAAAAACATTTACCAGCAATTTGCCGATGCCGTAACCGGCTACGTAAGCAAACTTAAGGTGGGCAATGGCTTTGAGGAGGGCGTTAACGTAGGGCCGCTCATCACCAAAAAACAAAAAGAAAGCGTGCAGGCGCTAATTGATAAGGCAGTTAACGAACAGGCCGAGATCTTTACCGGGGGCGGCATGCCTGCGCATCTGCAATCGGGTTATTTTTTGCAGCCTGCCGTGGTGGGCAACCTTAAACAAACCTCGGTGCTTGCCCAAAATGAAATTTTTGGTCCGGTGCTGCCTTTATTTTCTTTTGATGATCTGGACGATGCCATTGCCAGGGCAAACGATACCGAATACGGGTTGGCATCCTTTGTTTTCACCAACAATTTAAAAACATCCATTTATGCATCTGAACGGCTGGAGTTTGGTATTGTAGGCATCAATGAATGGGCCCCACATGGCACCGAATCGCCTTTTGGAGGATGGAAACAGAGCGGACAGGGGCATGAAAGCGGTAGTGAGGGGTTGTATGAGTATATGGAGAAAAAGCTGATAAGTATTGGGGGATTGTAAGGGAAAAAGTAAGGATGTATGAAGTAAACGCTGTGTTGCTGCAAGCCTTTAGTTGCAAACTACAGGCTTAGCATATCCGAAGTCGGAAACTTTGGACAGCGGAGAAACGCAGCGTCCAACGCGGCTCATCTCCTACCGTCATGCCGAACTTGTTTCGGCATCCCACGGGACAGGTAGCCATTTTGCCTGGCATGGTTGGTTAGCGAGTGGGTGCTGAAACAAGTTCAGCATGACCTGATTTTTAATTAAGTTATAGGTAGGGATAAGCAAAAAATGGATAAAACATAATACAATTAAACAACAATATAACGCATGACATACGGTGCACTCGCATTAATCCCACCACTGGTTGTAATAGTACTGGCAATTGCCTTAAGGGCATCGTTCGAGGCCTTACTGCTGGGTTGTATTGTGGGTTTTATTATCATCGGTTATCATGATCACACTAATTTTTTCAGCGATTTTATTGCCACCTTTTACAAGGTAATGAAAGACGACAGTACCGTTTGGGTGATACTGGTTTGCGGCCTGTACGGCTCATTGATAGGCCTCATGGTAAAAAGCGGCGGTGCTATGAAATTTGGCGAAGACGCCCTCAAATACATCAAAACCAAACGTGCGGCACTTTTTGGCACCTGGTTTTTAGGTTTATTTATTTTTCTGGATGATTACCTGAGCGCTTTAACCGTAGGCATCACCATGAAAAAAATAACCGACCATTTTAAGGTATCGCGCGAGTATCTCGCTTATATTGTTAACACCACCGCGGCTCCCTGGTGCGTTATTGTACCACTTTCCACCTGGACGGTGTTTATCGGTTCTATACTCGAAAAATGCAATTTCGCTGCTCTTGGGCAAGGCAACCATGTTTACCTTTCGGTTATTCCGTATGTTACGTATGGCTGGGTATCGGTGTTCATGATCCCGCTGGTTATCATGGGGTTGGTGCCGATGATCGGTCGCATGCAAAAGGCCGAAGCCCTTTCGTTGAACAATGTGGTAGCCCTGCCAACTGATACCGAAGAGATCAATATCCAGGCATCGGGGTTCGGGAACGGCAAAAAGGCCAGTTCCATGTATTTTATTATCCCCATAGCTATAACACTCATCTGTACTTTTTTAATGAACTATGATGCACTTAAAGGCATTATGATAGGTGTGGCATTTACCTTTGTGTATTACCTTATTATCAAACTGGGCACCTTTCAGCAATTGAGCGAAACCATTTTTTCGGGCTTTAACAGTATGGTTTATGCCTTGGCCCTGGTAGTGATGAGCTATATTTTGAAGGATGTGGGCGATAAAATGGGCTTAACAAGCTATGTCATCAACGGCGTTAAACCCTATATCAGTAAAGAGCTTTTGCCGGCCATTATTTTTCTCTCTATCACGCTTATCACCTATACAACCGGTTCATCATGGGGGGTATACGCGGTGGTTATCCCTATTGTTATTCCGCTGGCGCATACGCTTGGGGCCAATGTACTGATAAGCGTTGGCGCGGTAGTAAGCACCGGGGTAGTGGGTTCAAATGCCTGCCTGTATAGCGATACCACCATACTTACATCGCAAAGTACCGATATCAGCAACCTTAAACATTCGTTTTCGCAACTGCCTTATGCGCTTATCGCGTTCGCAATATCAACCATTATTTACATTGTTATGGGTTATACCATTGCTTAGCCATTAAACATCATGACAACAGAAAAACCTGCATATTACGAAGTTTTACCCAGCGGACTGGTTGTGCAAAACACCCGCACCGAACACGTAAACCAACTGGAAGAACTGCAGAAAATAGTATTCCCCACTCTATCGGCCAACGAGCATATCAGGGCGGTACACTACCTGCGCCACCTCGAAGTTTTTCCGGAGGGGCAATTTGTGATTACCGACCAGGACGAGGTGATAGGCATGACCAGCACCATGCGTACCGATTTTGATTTTGCCAACTATCACCATACCTTCAGCGAAACCATCGCCGGCGGCTGGCTCAGTAACCATAATCCCGATGGCAACTGGCTTTACGGCCTTGATATGGGCATCCTCCCATCCTACCGCGGCCAGGGCCTGGCGCGCAACCTTTACCGGGCCCGCCACCACATGGCCCGGCAGCTCGGCTTAAAAGGCCAGCTTACCGTGGGGATGATGAGCGGCTACGGTGCTGTTAGCCAACAAATAAGCGGCGAAACCTACTACCAGCAACTACTGGAAGGCAAACGCAAAGACCCAACCCTAAGCAAACAAATGAAAATAGGCTTCGAACCAATAGCCCTGATGCCCGAACACGTAAACGACCCGGTTTGCGGCAATTACGGGGTATTGATTAAGCTGGATATTGAAAAAGTTGTCTGAATCAGAATTTACAGAATTTTAGAATGCTCAGAATTAGAACAGATAGATTCTGTTAATTCTAAAATTCTGTAAATTCTGATTCAGACAAAAAATCGGTGTAATCAACAACTAATCGGTGTAATCCCAAAAAATTAACATGAAACACATACAATTAAAAACAGCATTACCCGGCCCAAAAAGCCTTGAAATATTGGAACGCCGGAAGAATGCCCTGCCTGCGGGACTGGCGAAATCGACAGAGGTGGTAGTTGAGCGCGCTTCGGGGGCTTTGGTTTGGGATGTGGATGACAACCAGCTTATTGACCTGGCGGGCGGCATAGGCATGATCAATGTGGGGCATTGTAATGATGCCGTGGTTGATGCCATAAAGGCACAGGTTGACAAGTATATTCATACCTGTACGCTGGTTACCACCATGGAACCTTATGTAGAGTTGGCCGAGCTGCTGAACGATATCACTCCCGGCGATTTTAAAAAGAAAACCCTGCTGGCCAATTCAGGATCGGAAGCAGTGGAAAATGCCGTAAACGTGGCAAAATATTATACCAAACGTAATTCGGTACTGTGTTTTGAGGGGGCTTATCATGGCCGTACACTTTTAACTTTAAGCCTTACCAGCAAATACTCCTTGTTTAAAAAAGGAATGGGGCCCTTTGTATCTGATATTTACCGCATCCCCGCGCCTAACCTGTACCGCAAATTGCCGGGGATGACCGATGATGAATATGTACAGTATTGCATCAAACAACTGGATATTGCGTTTATTTCGCAGGTTGATCCCGAATCGCTGGCGGCAATAATTATTGAGCCTGTTATGGGCGAGGGCGGTTTTATACCTATGCCTAAAGCCTATCTGCAAAAAATACGCAAGGTATGCGATAAATACGGTATTGTGATGATTGCCGATGAAATACAATGCGGGGCCGGGCGTACTGGAAAATTTTATGCTGTAGAGCATTTTGATGTGGTGCCGGATGTGGTGGTGAGCGCCAAATCGATAGGTGCAGGCATGCCCATCAGTGCAACTACCGGCAGGGCCGAAATTATGGATGCACCACATCCCGGCGGTGTGGGCGGCACTTATGGAGGTAGTCCGGTAGCTTGCGTGGCTGCTATCGAGGCTATTAAAATTATTAAAAGCGAAAGCTTCCTTACACGTGTTAACCAGGTTGGCGAACTGATGCGCAGCACGCTTGAAAACTGGAAGAAAAAATACGCTATTATTGGTGATGTAAGGGGCCTTGGAGCTATGCAGTTGGTTGAATTTGTGAAAGATCGCGACAGCAAAGACCCGGATATGGATGTAACTTTAGAGATTATCAGGGATGCGGTAAGCCAGGGCCTTATCATGATTCGTGCGGGCTTGTTCAGCAACTGCCTGCGTTTGCTGCCCCCCATTGTAATTACCGATGAACAATTAACCGAGGCCCTTGGCGTTTTGGAAGAAGCCATTAAACGGGCGGATGATAAAAGAAAATAAGATGGACGGGGACCAATCAATACCAGCAGATTTTTCTTCCCTCAAAACAGGGAGCGGGGATCTGCTGATCTATAATGCTCGCATTTTATCATTTCAGGATGGATTTGACAATAATGCTTATGATACCCTTGCCATAAGCGGTAACCGTATAAAAGCAATTGGGCGATTTGGTGATTTGCAATCGCTCATCCAGCCTGGCACACAGGTGATAAACGCATTGGGCAAAACGCTGATGCCGGGTTTGAACGACAGCCACATTCATATCTGGAAAGTAGGCAATCTGAAAACCTACATGCTTGATGTACGCGGAGCCCAAAGCCTTGATCATTTGCTGCAAATGCTTGCCGATTATGCTCTGCAATACCCCGAAGCAGCATGGATAACCGCACGGGGTTTTAACGAAGCCGCATGGAAAAACGGGCAGATCCCCACCAAAACCGATCTGGATAAGGTAATAAAAGATCGTCCGGTTTATGTTATCCGCACCTGCGCGCATATTGCCGTTTGCAACAGCAAGGCTTTGAAGTTGTGTAATATAACAGCTAATACTCCGGTACCTGATGGCGGCGTGATTTATCAAGGTGATGATGGCAAACCCAACGGCATTTTCTCCGAAACAGCGCTGGGCCTCATCACCAAAAATATCCCGCCCTATACCAAAACCGAGCTAAAAACGATGGTGCTTGCCGCCCGTGAAGAACTTTACAAATACGGTGTTACCTCGGCTACCGATCCCGCGGTTGATCCTTTGTTACTGGATACCTATTATGAAATGCATCGCGAAAACCGGTTAGGTTTCCGGCTTAATGCAATCCCCATAATTTTGCCCGATGGCGGCGACCAGCCTTATCCCATTCCCGATTATTACACGTCGGATGAATTTAATGTAAATACCGTTAAATTTTTTTCGGACGGGGGGCTGAGCGGCAAAACGGCTGCGCTTAAACGCCCTTATAAAAACTCGGCAGAGCAGGGTGTTTTACGGCTAAACAAGGATCAGTATATTACCCTCGCCTCGCAGGCATCTGCAAAAGGCCTTAGTATTGCCACCCACGCTATTGGCGATGCCGCTATTCAATTTGTTATTGATAGTTATAAGGAATTAAAAAAGCTGTTTCCTGATATTAAAAACCGCATAGAACATCTTGGTTTACCCGAAACTAAGCATCTGGAGGCAATGCACAAGTATGAGATAGCCACCTCCATGCAAAGCATTTTTATCAGCGAGCTGGGCAAAAATTTTATTAAATATCTGGACGAGGACTATCTTAACCGATGCTACCCGGTTAAATCGGTCATCGATAACAACATCTTAATGGCCCTGTCATCGGACGCCCCGGTCGTAAAAAACCTTAATCCGTTTAAAGGTGTACAGGCAGCCGTTACCCGAACAGACGATGAGGGCAGCATTATAGCCGCCCACGAAGCCATTACCGTGGCCGAAGCGCTGAAAGCTTATACTTATAATGCCGCCTTGATTAGCAAAACGGAACAAACCGGCAGCCTCGCAGCAGGTAAATTTGCTGATTTTATTGTACTGGACGGAGATCCTTTAAAAATCTCGCACGAGCAACTCAATACCATCAAGGTTAAACAAACTTTTGTTAACGGGCAATCGGTTTACAGTGCATAAAGCCATCACATACCCGCTTGTCTAACGCTATCTATTTAGTACCCGATGGCTTAACCAATGGCTGTCCATCCTTAACCGGTACGCCAAAATTTGGCGATCCATCCTTATTCCAGCTAAACTTTTGGGCACGCGGCGAGCGTTTATTACCGCAGCCCTCGTTAGGGTTTGAGTTGGCATGATAAATAATCCAATCCTCCCTCCCATCCGGCGATTTAAAGAATGAATTATGCCCCGGCGCATACACACTATTTTCGGGCGATTGTTTGAATACCGGCTGATCTGATTTTTTCCAGGAAGCAGGATTTAACAGATCACTGTTTTTATCGGCGGTAAGCATCCCCAAAGCATAAAAATCAGTCCAGCAGCCGCTGGCCGAATAGATGAGGAACTGTTTATTGCCATGTTTTAATATTTCGGGGCCTTCGTTTACGCTAACGTGCGTCAAATCACCGTCGCGCAAATCACCGTTAGTTTCCCAGGTGTAAGTTGGGCTTGATACTTTTACACGCTCGCTGCCAATGGTTAAAGCATCCTTCATTTTTGCTATATAGATATTCTGCTGCCCGTTATGGTCGCCTTCCCAACCCGACCAGATCATGTACCAGCTGCCCTTGCTTTCAAACACAGAGGCATCGATGGCCCATTTATCGGTGCTATCAGCTATTTTACCTTTAAACTCCCAGGTGCCCTGAGTTGGATCTGCTGATGAATTTTCAATTACATAAATGCGGTGATTGTTGTTATCGCCATTATCGGCAGCAAAGTATACATACCACTTGCCATTTATAAAATGCAACTCAGGCGCCCAAAGATCCCGTGAATAAGCCATACCCGCGGGCGGCGACCAAACAGCTTTTTTAGGAGATGTACTTAAAGCGGTAATATCCTTTGTTTTCCAGATCACGATATTACCTCCGGTCGAGTTGGTGTAATAATAAAATCCATCTTTTTGAATAACCCATGGGTCGGCCCCCGAAGGCATTAAGGGGTTGGTGAAGGTTTTACCCGTGGTAGTTTGGGCTATAGTAGTTCCGGAAAATAAAAGCAACAGCAGGCAAACGTTAAACAGTTTTCTCATAGCGCTGAAAGGTTTTAGCTTGGTTTATAACAGCGCTAAAAGTGAATAAAAGATTTTAGAAAAGCAACAAATGTTATAATTACATTTATTAAACATTTTATTCGGAAATGACTGAGATAGGTTTAAAGTTGTTATTGCAACCCCGCCGTCATTGCAATAACAACTCAATTATACCTTTATAATTTGTTTAGCCTTAACTTCTAAGCCTCCTACCTCTGCGATGAAGCCCTGATAAAAACCTCGGTGGGCAACACTGCAGTTTCAAACTCGGTTACCGGGTACCTGCTTTCAATAACGCTGATCAGCATTTCGGTGGCTTTTTTGCCCATTTCAAAGCCTGGCTGATATACCGAGCTTAGCGGCGGGTTTAAAACTTCGGCCAGTTGGGTATTGGTAAAGCCCAGCAGCGCAATATCTGCAGGAATTTTAAAACCTAATTTATGCAAAAGAGATAATGTTGTGGTGGTGATCCTGTCGGATGCCGTAAAAATGGCATCGGGACGGTTCTCGTTATGAAATAATTCACCCAAGGCGTTCTCTATTTCGTTAAGATCCTTACCGCCATGAGGGCAGTATTTAATCAGCGTTTCATCATCTTTAATATTGTTCTGCGCTAAGGCTGCGCGATAGCCTTTTAAACGTTCGGCAGTGATGGATACATTGACCGAGCTGGTGATATGCGCTATTTTACGGTAGCCGGCATTAATAAGCTGGGTTGTGGCATCATAAGCACCTGTATAGTTATCGGCCACTACCTTATGTGTGTCAATTTCATCGCTTACCCTGTCAAAAAAAACTATAGGCAAGCCTTTGCTATGGAGTTGTTTAAGATGATCGATATTTTGAGTTTCGGTTGAAAGTGAGATCAGCAGCCCGTCGATAGAACGGAATGTAAGGTGACGAACGTTTTGCATCTCCAATTCGTACGATTCGTGGGTTTGGGTAATTATAACATTATAGCCCCTGCTGTGTGCAACCGATTCGATCCCGTTAATTACCTGCGAAAAAAACTGGTTATCGATAGTGGATACCACAATGCCTATCGATTTGCTGTTGCCCTGCTTCAGGCTCTGCGCGTTAAGATTAGGCTGATAATTAAGCCTCTTGGCGCATTCCAACACCAATGCCTTGGTTTTTTCGCCAATTTCGTGACTATCTTTTAACGCCTTTGATACCGCGGATGGTGAGATGCCCAGCTCTTTAGCAATATCCTTTATAGTAACCCCGCCAAAATTCATTTCTTCCCTTACTTTTCTTAATTTGTTAACCCGGTTTTATATCGGATAGTAAACATAAAAAAAAATAAGAGCTATACGCAGAAGGATGGATTATTAACGCAGAAATAATATTGATCAGGCAGTGATTTCGTTTATCAATTCACCACAATAATAGCCATACCATCGTGCTCTTTAGTGCCTACTGTTTGCATAATGGTTGCTGTTACCTGTTTATTGGCGGCAACAGCTTTGTTAAAACGCTGTACGCCGGTAACGCGTTCGTCTTCGTGAGTATCTTCAAGCACTTTACCCTCGCAGATCACGTTATCGGCCACAATCAAAGTACCCGGTTTTGACAGTTTTAGCGCCCATTCAAAGTATTCGGTATAAGGCGGTTTATCGGCATCAATAAAAATCAAATCAAAAGGGCCTTCATCTTCGGCATCAAGTTCGGCCAGGCTATCCATCGCCTTGCCCACTTTAATATCGACGACAGGATCCAAACCTGCTTTAATAATGTTCTGGCGGGCAACATCGGCATAGCTTTGCTCCAGTTCGAGGGTGATGAGATGACCATCATCAGGTAGTGCACGGGCCAGCCAAATGGTGCTGTAACCGCCAAGCGTACCTATCTCCAATATCTTTTTTGCTCCTTTTAAACGAGCGAGTACCTGTAGAAATTTACCCTGGTTAGCCGAAACATTGATGGCCGGAATGCCTGCATCCTTCATCGATTTCAGGGCGCTTTTCAGCACTGCATCCTCGCCGCCAAGCAGGTTGCTTATATATTGATCAACAGATTCAAAAAGTGAAGTATCCATAAGTTTATTTTTTTGGTGTGATAAAATTATATAAAACCAATCGGCATTTATTATAAAATCAGCCAATAAAGCTTTAAGCCTTCCGCTTTCAGCTCAAACAAAACTATTTACCGAAAACCACTTTACCGCCGGCAATGGTCATTGCTACTTTAATATCATAGATTTTTTCAGGATTGACGGTTGTGGGATCACTATCCAAAACCACCATATCGGCCAGCTGCCCGGCCAGCAGCTTGCCTTTTTTTCCTTCTTCAAAAGTAGCATAAGCGCCGCCATAAGTATAGGCTTTAATCGCTTCCTCGGCATCAATGCGCTGGTTTGCTCCTATCACTATGCCGCCATCTTTGGTTTTACGGTTAACCGCGCTGCCCAAACGGATCATAGCCGGATAGGGTGAAATAGGCGCATCCGAATGCAGGGCGTAGGTGATACCCATATCCGTAGCTGTTTTTGTTGGATGCAGCATGCTCATGCGTTTCTCCCCATAAACCTGCATTTTATCGCCAAGTTCGTACATATAGCAATGAAACACGGGGACAATACCATCGGCTTTGATCTTATCCAAAATGCCCTGGTTGGTGATACTGCAATGCTCAATACGGTGGCGGGCTGCGCCGCGAGGATAAGCTTTCTGCGCTTTTTCGATAGCCGAGATCACCATATCAATTTCCCTGTCGCCGTTGGAGTGGCAGGCAATTTGCAAACCGGCTTTGTGAATGGCCAAAAACAAGCTATCCAGCGAAGCCTGGCTGCGCGCCGGCGGAATACCATAGTAATCTTTTTTGCCAGTGGTTGGGTTGATCATATCATAAGGCTCATACAACCAGCAGGTTTTACCGCTCAGGGAGTTACCATGTACCACCTTTACGCCTTCTATGCGTAAATGATCGGTGTTGCTGCGTTTTATTTTTCCGCTGATGAGATCGGCGGCATAAGGTGTGCCCATCAATACGTTAAAACGCATTGGGAAACCTTCGGCTACCAGTTTACGGTAAACCACCACTTTTTCTGGCGTTGTCCAGGCGTCGCCAATGCTGGTGACGCCACTTGCCAAAACCTGGTTAAAGTATAGCCGGTAACCCTCCATTTCTTCAGCAGCGGTAGGTTGAGGCGGGTATTTGATCTGTTTTGATTTATGCAGATAGGAAGCGGCTACCTCCTTGCAAATACCATCAGGGCGTTTACTATTGGGATAACGTTCAAAAGCACCACCAGCCGGATCGGCAGTGTTTTCATCAATGCCATTCATTTCCATCAACATTGAATTAGCTGCCGAAAGATGTCCGCTCACATGCGAAATAATAATAGGATGATCAGGCGTAGCTTTATCCAGACTATCGCGGATAGGTTGACCGCCCAATTTAGTTTCGTTATAGCCCACTCCTCTTATAAGCATTCCTTTCGGGGTAATAGCCGCTTTGCGCTTAAGCAACGCAATGAGGTTTTTCATTGATGTTACCGTATCAAGCTTAAGCGTGGCGTAAGGCTTATCAAAAGTATATAGCGGTGCCGGGTGCTGGTGCACATCATTAAAACCGGGCATTACGGTTTTGCCTTTTAAATCGATAACTTTTGTTTGTTTGCCAATGTATTTGCTGATGGCTTTTACCGGGCCTTCGGCAATAATCTTATCGCCGGCAATGGCAACGGCCTGCGCACGGTCGCCTTTTTGTTTTAGGGTAATGATGTTACCGTTGGTTAACACCAGGTCGGCCTTTTGAGCGAAAGCGTTAAAGCCAAACAGCAGAAAAAACAAAGCGTAAAAATATCTCATGATCAATAGTTTATAGTTAAACAAAAAGCAAGGGAACAGCCTCGATTGTAAATTGTTCCGGATCAAACACCATAACACCGTTATTGAAACTGCTGCGGGCAACACAAGGGCCATAGAGCCACTGTACCTGATTGGCCAGGCGATATTTGCCAAAGGGGTTGCGCTCGATATGCTCATCATTACAAATGCTCACACCCTCAAAATGCATGTGACCGCTAAAGCCGGTACGGCAGCCATTTTGTTCAATGAAGCCTAAATGCTCATGGTAAGCCTCGGCTACCTGCGGAAAACTGGCTTTTACGCCATGCAGATCGGGATAAGCAAAGTGCGAGAAGAATACTTTATGCCCGTTAAAATCACGGACAGCAAAATCAGGAACTGATTCGAGCCAGGCTTTATCTTCTCTCGTCATGAGGGCGTTGAGCTGTACTTCTTCAAAAAGCAGCACCCTGCCATCGCTCCATTTTTTGCGTTCAAAAAAATCAAGCTCATACCAGTTTTCCGGGAAACCAAGGCCGCCATCATATTTGGGGAGTTTTTTAACCTGGTATAGATCATTATTGCCGATGACAACCGTACTGCAGTTAGCGCGGATCATGGCGATGCACTCGTGGGCACTGCGAGTATCTAAATAGTAATATGTATTTACCCTGTACCCCACAATATCCCCAAGACAAATCACCTCGGTGCAACCTGCTTTTTCCAATACATCAAAAGCTTTCTGTAACGCTATGATATCTTCATGGATATCGCCTAAAATACCTATTTTCATTTTTGAGCTTAGCTTTTTGAGCTGAAAGCATAAGGCTTAAAGCCGAAAGCTTTCCTCTCCCGCTTTTATAATTTTATACGCCGGTGTTCAGCGTGTTCAGTTCAATTCGCTCGGCAGTTAGTGGTTGTACAGTTGTGCTGTAATCTGCCTTGTATTTAATAATACCATCCACTAAAGCATATGATACCGCGGCGAATGATTTTTCGCTGCTGAATGCTACCAGATCGGCTTTTTTGCCTACCTCTATACTACCGGTTTCGGCATCAAAATTCAGTAGCCTTGCCGGGTTAAGGGATACCATGTTTACTGCTTTGCCGGGGCTGATACCGTTTTCAATCATTTTAACCACACTGCCCAGCATAGTTGGGAAATGGTAATCACTACACAGGATGTCGCAAAGATCTTCGGCAATGGCATCATGGCTTGATAGGTTACCGCAATGCGAGCCACCGCGGTAATAGTTAGGCGCGCCAAGGCAAATCCACAAGCCAAGTTCCTTTGCTTTACGGGCCGCTACCAAAGTGGTTGGCATTTCGGATAAGGTGGCACCATAATATTTGCCTTCCTCCACATGCTCAACTGTGGTATCATCATGGCTGCCAAGGATGTATTTATCTTTAAAAGCTTCGTAAATCTGTGCGCGGTTGTTGATCTTACTGGTTTTATCAATTTGCTTTTGCAGCTTCTGCATGGCTTCTTCGGGCGTAATGCCGAAGGCTTTGGTGCGCAGCTCAATCTGCTGTTGTATAGTATATTGCCTCTGGCCGGGGATATGATCGTTATAGATAACCATGTACAAACTTTCCAGCTGGCGCATCGGCTCTAAATAATCTAACAACCCTTCCGAATTTGGGTCGATCCGGGCATGCAAAAAATGGCGCACCAGTAAGGAATGGCGGGTAGCATCAATTTGTTTTGAAAGTTCCATCGCCTCGGCAAGGCTACGGTTTTTCTCTTCGTTATCAGTAAAACTCACCGCGCTAAACACCGTGGTAATACCACAAGCCGCCGCACGGGCATCCATAAAATGCAGTGCGAAGGGTAATGGGAAACCTGCGCCTGAACGTGGGTATAACTCTTTTTCTAAATAATCGGTGTGAATATCTATACAGCCCGGAATAAGCCATTGCCCTTTCAAATCAATACCTTCTGGGTAATATTTATCTTTTACTATTTCGGAGATAATACCGTTTTCAATGATCACCGAACCGGTAAAATCTTCGGTTGGGGTTACAATACGCGCGTTGGTGAGCAGGTGCGTGTTCATTTTTATGGGTATATGTTATGATGGGTAAAAATATAGGGTGATTGTTAGCGGGAGGTTAGGGAGGGGTGAGCAGTTGATTGGGTTGATTAGGAGAGTGGTTGTGTTTTTAGTGAATGGTTGATTGAGTGAATGGTTAAGGATGGCATAGCGGCGAAGTTGTCTGAACTCGAATTTGGGGGAATTAATGAATTAACAGAATGCTAAGCAAATTCGAAAAATTCAAATAATTCCCCCAAATTCGAGTTCAGACAAAACAACCACTCACCTAATCAACCCAATCAACCACTCACCTAAAAAATCAACTCAACTTCCCATCACCCAAAATCTTCATCCTTAGATAATCAGATAGCTTTTCAACCAAAATCACCAATACAACAATGATGGTAACAAGTGCCATCACGTCTTTATAATGCAGCACGCTTTTGGCCATTTGCAACTGGAAGCCAATACCACCTCCGCCAAAAATGCCCAAACCGATAGCGGCCCGTATGTTCACATCAAAAGCATACAAAAGGTTGGCAATAAATGATGGCATAATTTGCGGGATAATGGAATACCTGATTACCTGCAACCTGCTTGCCCCTACCGAAAAAATGGCTTCTCCGGGTCCGGCTTCTACATTTTCGATAGTTTCTGTAAAGAGTTTGGCAAATGAGCCTATCGTAACCACAACCAGGGTTAAAACTCCCGAAAAAGATCCGGGGCCAACGGCTATTACAAATATCAGTACCACAACCAATGCCGGCACCATTCTTAATACAGATACAAACACCTGTGTAATAACGCGCACGGCTTTATAAGGCATTGTATTGGTTGCCGCCAAAAAGGCAAGTAAAAAAGCAATGATGCCGCCATACAGTGTACCCAAAAAAGCCATCGACAAAGTTTGCAGGATAGAAAGGCCTGTTGAAGTATTTTCATACAACATTTGATAATTAGGCATAAACATCTCGCCAAGCAGATCCCGCACAAAATGAAATTCGGTAAAAAACATTAGGGGATTAAAATTGAGATAGATACAGGCCAAAAGGATAAAAATGGCCGACACCATAAAAATTGTGGCCTTTTGCCTGTATCGTTTGGATGGCATAATGATTTCAATCGTACTCATTGCAAAGCTCCCTCTACTTTAAACTTCTTTCTTAATAAATACGATAATCGCTCAGTGCCAAATATCATCACAATAACTACGATCATGGCTGTAAAAGCACGGTGATATTGAAGCATGCTGAAAGAATAGTCGAGTTCATAGCCTATGCCCCCGGCACCTATCGCTCCCATTATCACCGAAAGGCGGATGTTAATCTCTAACCTGAACAACGCGTATGAAATAAGATTTGGGATGATTTGCGGTATCACCCCAAACCAGATGATCTGCATTTTATTGGCTCCCAACGACTCCATCGATTCAATAAGCACCGGATCTATCTCCTCAATAATATCAGCCAGTAGCTTGCCCAGCATCCCTATACAACCTAAAGATAAAGATATAATACCTGGTGTTGCCCCTAAGCCAAAGGCGGCAATCAGTAGTAACAGGATAATAATTTCAGGAACCGAACGCTCCAGCGCAATAAGCACACGGGCGGTATTGCGCACCCATTTATTTGAAATATTTGAAGCAGCCAGCATGGCAAATATCACCGAAAGTATGGTGCCAAATACAGTGCCCAATAAAGCCAGGAGCATCGATTGTAGCGCGGGCTCAAGCATATCTTTAAATGCCGTCCAATCCGGCGGTGCCATAAATCTTAAAAAGGCGAGACCTTTTAAAATACCTGTACGCAATTTGAATAAAGTAGCATCGCAAACAAACGAAGCACCGGCCGTTACTATTATAAGCGAGATAAGCGGGAGCACAAATTTGCGGTACCGTTTAAAACTGTAGGTGTTTTGTCCTATTATCATATCCTTACTATTTCGGGCGTGGATGCAATGTGCTCGTGCTGCTCTATCTGGCTCAGTTCTTCACCGTAAATATCTGCAAGCGTTTGATTCGATAGCTTAGGGTCGCCATCGTAAGTAACCTGGCCATCCCTTATGGCGATAACGCGTGTGCAGTATTTGGCCGTCATCTCGGGCTGATGAAAAACGCCTACTACCGGAATATTTTCTGATAACGGGCGAATCAACTTCATAATCACCTTGGCATTACTCGGATCGAGATTGGAAATAGGCTCATCAGCCAACAACAAAGTAGGCGATTGGAATATGGCCCTTGCTATGGCCACCCGCTGCATTTCACCACCGCTTAAACTCCCCGTACGGTTTTGAGCCAAATGCGCCATCTTCACTTTTTCCAAAGCCAGCAAAGCTTCTTCAGCTTCCTTATCAGTAAAACCATAAATAAGGCTGCGCAAAGTGCTGATCTGGCCCAATCTACCAATCATCACATTCTCCAACACCGAAAGGCGTTTCACCAAATGATATCCCTGGAAGATCACCCCTATCCGCTCACGCACATGGCGCAGTTCTTTCTTACTGATCTGGCAGATATCGTGTTTTTTGCCCTGCTCATCCTCCACCAAAACTGAACCCGAATCAGGTTTTAGCAAACCGTTCAGGCAGCGCAGAGTAAGCGTTTTACCGGCCCCGCTCGGTCCCAGGATACCTACAAACTCTCCCTTTTTCACTGTAAAATCAATGCCGTTTAACAGTTTCCTACCGTTGGGTAATGTTTTGGTCAAACCTTTTACTTCAATCATCGTGCTTTGTTTTTAGTTCATGGTCGATAGTCCATAGACCATAGTTTATGACTCTTATAGTTAACCTTTTGAATGAGGAAAACCTATCCCTATATATTTCCTGCAATGGTCTATGGACTATGGACCATCAACTATCGACTATTTAACAACATTCAAATCCTTAATTCCGGAGGCGATAGCCCTGATACCGTTATACATCGAATCCTGAACGGGCAGGTATGAGTAGCGTTCGGGCTGAGCATGCAACAGCCGTATGTACGGCAAAAAAATACCCGGCTCATCTTTGGCCAGGTTCAGGTACAGGGTTTGGATTTTTTTAACAAAATCCTTATTCAAATCATTACGGGCAACAATCGGGCTGCTCACTATGGGCTGTGATTGCCACAACACCTTAATATCTTCCTTTTTCACTACGCCCTTGCGTTCGGCAATCTCCAAACCGTACTCGGTAGCCGAGCAACCAACATCTACCTTGCCCGATGCCGCGGCCAGTACCGAAGCCACGTGGCTGCCTGCAAAAATGGTTTCCTTAAAAGCGTTTTTATCTGGATCTAAACCAAGAGTGGTTAAATAGGCGCGTGGGATGAGATGGCCTGAAGTTGAAGCCGGGTCGGCAAAGCAAAGCGTGATGTTTTTGGCGCGGGTTTTTAAATCGGCAATGCTGTTGATGCCGGTATGTACGTTGGTGAAAATGATACTGTGATACATGCTTTGCCTGCCATCTTCGCCGGTGGTTATTATAGGGGTAATATCATGTTTTTGCGAGGCCAGCACGTACGAAAACGGGCTTAGATAGGCCAGATGGGTTTTCTTAGCCCGGATGGCCTGAATAACCGATGTATAATCGGTAGTGTAAATAAACTCTACGGGCATGCCGAGTTTGCTTTCCAGGTATTTTTGAAAAGGTTTTACCGCGCCTTTCAAAGCGCCGGGATCGTCGGTACCATACATGGTGAAGATCAGTTTGCCCGGAATGCCGTTAGCATCCAGGTCGGCACTGTTGCCGCAACTGCCAAATATGAGCAGCATGATTAAAAAACACAGGTTTGTTATCAGTTTTCTCATCTTTACAACTTTTAAAACCGCTTATTTACTTCTGTTTCAGATCTTTAATTTTTGATGCGATCCTGCGCAGCGAGTTATACGCCGAATCCTGCACAGGCACGTACGACATTTGACGCGGATCAGCCCAGTACAACAGCACGTACTTTTTAAAAGCCTCATAATCGTCGCGGTTGGCGTTAACGTAGGCTTGCTGCACTTTTTTGATAAAATCTTTGTTGAGATCGGTGCGGATAGCGATGGCATCATTAATAATAGGCGGCGATGTCCACAGTATCACAATCTCATCGCGCTTAACCGCACCCTCACGGATCAGTTTATCTAATGCCAGTTCGCTCGTGGAACACCCTATATCAACCTTTTCGGATTTAACACTTAAAATTGCCGCGGCATGGCTGCCCGCAAAAATGCTTGCTTTAAAAGCCTTATCCGGGTCGAGGCCGATAGAATCAAGATATCCCCGCGGCACAAGATGCCCTGAAGTAGAGGCCGGATCGGCAAAGCAAAGGGTGAGGCTTTTGGCGTGGGCCTTAACATCGGCCATGGTTTTTAGCCCCGTTTTTTTATTGGTGAAAATTATGCTGCTGTACACCGTGGGCTTACCCTTAATGCCGAGTGTAACCAAAGGTTCCAAACCCGGCTTTTGCGTTGCCAGAATGTAAGCGTAAGGTGTAAGGTGAGCCATGTGGATTTTTTTTGAACGCATGGCTTCTATCAACGCGGGATAATCAGTCGTATAAAAAAACTCAACCTCCATTCCTAATTTTTTCGAGAGATAAGCGGCAAAAGGATCCAGCGTTTCGCGATATTGAGCCGGGTTATCACCACCATACGATCCGATGAGCAGTTTGCCGGGAACACCATTGGCATCAAGGGAGGCCTTGTTTTTACAGGCACTAATGGTCATTGCAACCAAACCTGCCAACAGCAAACGAATAAACGCTTTCATATCAGTTTGCCTTTAAGCTTTTAATACCACCTGCAATTTTGCGCAGGCCGTTGTACAGAGTATCGTTGGATACCATGTAGCTGCGGCGCGTGGTATCTTTAATAAAGATTTTTACATAGGCTTTCAATATCTCAGGGCGTTCCTTATTCATGTCGAGATAAGCCTGTTGGATGCGTTTTTGCAGATCTTTATTTAATTCGGCCTTGGCAACTATAGGGTCGCTCACGATGGGGTCGGATGTCCAGAGAATACGGATATCGTCATCGTTTATCATTTTGGCCTTGGTCATCAACATAAAAATGAGGTTGGTTGTGCAGCCGATATCTGTTTTGCCCGATTTTACTGATAGTACCGAAGTAAGATGGTTACCCGCAAAAATGGTTTGCTTAAAAGCTGTGTCCGGGTTTAAACCGATGCTGTTTAAATAAGCCCTTGGGATGAGGTGGCCCGATGTTGATGCGGGCTCTACAAAACCAAGCACCAGGTTTTTTGAATGCGCCTTCACATCATCCATAGTTTTGATATTACCGTGCGCGTTGCTGATGATGACGCTTTTATAGGTTACCGGCTTACCGTTATTGCCCAGCGTAACCAGTGGGTTAAGCTTCATGGTACGGGTAGCAATAACGTAGGCGAAGGGCTGGATATCGGCAATGTGGGCTTTGTTGGCACGCAAAGCCTCGATAACGCCGGTATAATCGTTACTGTAAACCAATTCTACCGGCATATTCAGTTTCTTCGACAGGTAATCGCGCATTTGCTCCCGAACCTGTTTTATTCCTTCCACTCCTTCCGATTGAACTACGCCAATGGTAAGGGTTTCAGGCACGCCGTTGCTATCCAGCGCGGTTTTGTTTTTGCAGGCCGCAAGTGCCGTTAAAGCGATGAACGCCGCGGCGGTGATCAGTTTTTTCATAGGGGATGATGATTAACAATATTTATCGATGAATACTTCTAAATTGAGCAGATCGTCAAAATTTTGTTCGAGGGTTTCGCGGTCCCAGTTCCACCATTGGCTGGCTAACAGTTTTTCGATAGTGGCATCGTCAAAGCGTTTTTTAATCACTTTGGCAGCAACGCCTACCGCTATTTCATAAGGGCCAACATCTTTGGTAACCACTGCGCCCGAGCCTATGATCGCACCTGTACCGATGCTAACCCCTGGCATAATCACCGCGCCATGACCAATCCACACATCATGACCAATGATACATTTATGCTCCCTGCGCCATTGAAAAAACTCCTTGTCATCCTCACCTAAACCATAATGAGACCGGCGATACGTCATGTGGTGCTGTGTTACACGCCATTTCGGGTGGTTGCCCGGATTGATGCGCACGCTGTTGGCGATGGAGCAATATTTACCTATTTCGGAGTAGATGATCTGTACGTTGCCTGCGGTATAGCTATAATCGCCAAACGTTGATTCAACCAGCCAGGTACCGGCACCGAGGGCTGTCCACTCGCCAAGGCAGCTGTCTTTCACCATACAACCGGGTTGGATATAGGGTTCCCGGCCCAACTGGTGTACTTGCTTTTGTTCGGTAACCGGAGGGAAGTTTTCAAAATATTTCATCACTAAAAAAGCTGATTAAAATTGATGAACGGGGTAGTTATCCTTCTTCATAAAATCGGCCAGGTGGTGGTATCTCCGCAGGCCGGTTAGCGCTATATTGAAATAGTTTTCCTCCATAGCCAAACCTTCATTAATCTCGTTAACCACAGTAGCCAAATGTTCTTTCTGGTTTTTATTGAGGTTTTGTTCGATATAACTTAACGTGATATGACCGATGAAAGGGCGGGTCATCCTCACATCCAGCTTAGCCAGTTGTTCATCAGCATAAAAAGCCGAGCGAAAATTGACTATCTGGCTATAATCACCCTCGTCTTCAAAAACACCCAAAATACCTATAGCGGTGCCAAACACACTCAAACCCGCCATTTTCATGCGGATAAGCGATTCGCCCTCGGTTGAGGGGATGCGCTTAAAAGCGTTGGCAACAATGGATGGATAAGTTTCTTCGAGCCCGGCATTGAGGATGTGTTGCTTAAACCTATCGGCAGATAAAGTATTGGCTACGGTTTGATGAAAACTCTGTGGCGGGAGCTGGTAAAAAGCGGTACGTGGCGAGAGGTTTAAACTCAGCTCCTTTTGTACAGCGATGAGGCGGGCGGTAAGCGGTTCGTTGCCTGGGTTTTCGCTCAGCATTGACACAACGGCAAAACCTTCATATTCCAAAGGTTGCCAGCCATCGTTTTTATAAATGAAATTGCCTGCAGGGCGGGCATCCAAAGCCCGTTCCCGGTTCCTTTCGGTCGAAATTTCGTGGAGCTGCCTTTGGTTGTAATCCTCAAAGGTTAGGTCCATAGTGCCCGCTGTTGCCTGCTTATAGCTCATTGGTTAATGATAAATTATTATCGGGTTGATAGTCCTTATTATAATTTATTTTGTTGCTGGCCTGTGCCACCATATGGCCGCGTACAATGGTGTGCGTTACCATGGGGATGCCGTCAAGCAGTTTTACAATCACCAAATCGGCGTCTTTACCGGTTTCAATACTGCCGGTATGTGTGCTGATGCCAACCGCTTTGGCCGGGTTAAGGGTAGCCATTTTCACAGCGTCGGGCAGCGGCATACCCTCTTCATTATATAACTTAAATATAGCATGAATAATAGCCGGCGGGTAATAATCAGAACAAAGCGAATCAACCGCGCCCTGCAAAACAGCATCCTTCATGTTCAGGTTGCCCGATAATGAACCGCCTCTTAAAATATTGGAAGCACCGCCAACTACGTGCATGCCCAATTTGGCGGCATGCTTAGCTGTCTCCATAGTAATAGGAAACTCGCAGATATCGATGCCTAAACCGCGCATATAATTCACTTTCTCCACGCTGTCGTCATCGTGCGATGCTACGGGGATGTGCAGTTGTTGCGCGTGTTTGATCATCGCTTCCAGTTTTTCTTCCTTGATAATTGGCATGGCCAGTTTATCAATAAAAGCCTGTTCGGCTTCCTCGGCCGATTTGCCCATTTTTATGGCAAAAGCTATAAAATATTCCTTGCTGATTTGCCCCTGGCCCGGTGTATGATCCATTACCGATAACAGTTGCACATAGCCTTTATCCATCAGCTCAAAGCAGCTTTCGTAAGCTTTTACGCCCGATAGTTCGAACCTTAGGTGGATCTTGTTATTTAAAAGCGTACTGCCTTTTGCCGCGCGATGGACGGTTTCAAAAACCTCATCACGGGTGTATTTGCTGCGCGAGTGCATTTCGGCCATGTCATAACCCAAGTGCATGGAGTGATAAACGGTAGTAAAACCACAACCGCTCATTTTTCGCTCCAACTCGCGGAAGGCCACATTGATAGGGATATCGGCACCTGTACGCGGTACAATTTCGGCATCCATAGCATCGGTGTGGATATCGATAATGCCGGGCATCAGGATATCACCCTGTGCATCAATAGTGTATTCCGCAAGTTGCTCATCAATTTGCGGGGCTATGTGGGTAATAATGCCATGTTCTACCAGTACCGAAGTATTTTGGAGCACTTCGGTTGGAGTGATTACTGTGGCATTACTGATAATGAATGATCTCATTTTGTTTATTTTTTTATTCCCTCCCGGGGGGGTGTGTTGGATTGTGTTGTGGCAGGGAGGGGTTTGTACGTCTTGCTTATTCGCTATGCCTGGCGATGAAACCCCTCCCTACACCCTCCCAAGGAGGGAATCGCACAATCCCGTGCTTTTCTTATTTCGTTCTTTGTAAAACAACCATTCAACCAATCAACTTAATCAACCACTCACCTCCCCTCAAACAACCTCCACCTCATTGATCCTGCCAAACTGCAGATCGATCCTTCTGTCGCACAATCTCTCCAAAGTATATTCATCATGTGAGATACAAAGCACCGAAGTACCGTTTTGCTTCAATCCCAATATCATATCAATCACTACATCCTTGGTACGGGCATCAAGCGAAGCGGTAGGCTCATCTATCAACAAAAACCGTGGTGAGGCGATGATGGCGCGGGCCACGTTAATGCGCTGCTGTTCGCCGCCGCTAAAGGTTACCGGAAAGGCATCAAACAGTTCGCCGGGGAGGGCCAGCTCTTCCAGCATTTCTTTAGCTTTGCTGCGGGCCACTTCTTTATTTTTTTCTACTCTGAACAGATTTTCACAAACCACATCAACGGCAGTTACACGGGGAATTACGCTTAAAAACTGTGAGCAGTAGTTTATCTCGGTTTTACGGAGCTCAATAACCCTGTGGTCATCAGCTTTTACTAAATCAAGGCTGCCATCGTTCGATTTGTAAATAATTTCGCCCGATGAGGCCAGGTACGTGCGGTAAATGCACTTCATCAAACTCGATTTCCCGGAACCCGATTTACCGGTAAGCCCAATGATCTCGCCCTCCTTCATCGTAAAATTGATATCGGCAAGGGCCTCAATTTTTTTATTGTTAAGGATATGCAGGTTGAATACCTTGCTCAGGTCGTTAACTTCTAATATGTTCATTACTTTATATCAGCCTGTATGTGTTTATTATAACAATGAGCTTACCAGCAGTTGCGAATATTCGTGCTGCGGATCCTGTAGGATCTGGTCGGTTAAACCGCTTTCTACAATGCGGCCGTTTTTCATTACCATCACCCTATCGGTAAGCATGCGGATCACCGACAGATCATGCGATACCACGATCATGGCAATCCCCAAATCGGTTTGCAACTCGCGGATCAGATCCAATACTTTAGCCTGTACCGATACATCCAAACCTGTAGTTACCTCATCCAAAAACAACAACGGCGGATTATTGGCTATGGCTTTAGAGATCTGCACCCTTTGCTGCATACCGCCACTGAATGTACCGGGGCGGTTATCCATCCGTTGCACCGGAACTTCAGTTTTGTTAAGGAGATCAGAGGCCCTTGCGCGGATATTGCCAACGTTCATCTGCCCGGCCATGATCAGCTTTTCGGCAATGTTGCCGCCTGATGAAAAGCCGAAGTTCAACCCGTCGCGCGGGTTTTGGTACACCATGCCCATCAGGTTGTTACGGATGTATCGTTTGCGCTGGTTCGATTCCTGAAGAATATCGCTCAGTCCATCGTTGTAAGGCTTAAGCCAAGCCGCGCCAAAAGTTTTTTCCAGATCGAAGTACAGCATTTTCACCACCGTGCTTTTGCCCGATCCGCTTTCGCCTACTATGCCCAGTACTTCACCGGGATATAAGTCGAAGCTGATATCAGCACATGCCACAATACTCTCGGTTTCGGGGCAGATGTTGGAGCCAAACTCCGGACCGGTTTGCGCCAGTGTCCGCTCATTTGGTTCGCCGTATATTTTGGTCAGGTTGCGCACGCGCAGCAACCAGTTATCCTGGTTAAAGGCCATATTCTTGCAGTTGGTCTATGTATTTATTGCTGTATTGGTGGGTTTCCTGCTTTTCGGTTTTCTTATCCAGGAAGTTGCTGTCGCTGATCACAAATTTGCGGCTGCCATCGTCCGAGTAGATCTCATCTAAAAACGCTTTCTTATACCCTGTTTTATAGCACTCGCTTTTGCTGAAATCTTCTATCTCAAAGTTTACATCCTCAAACTCCAGTGGCTCTACATCAGTAAAAGGTGGTACCGCGTACAGGCGCTTTTCCCGGCCTGCACCAAATAAAAACAAGGTTTGTGCCTGGTTCAGGTTCGGTGTATCCCAACGTGGGATCGGCGATGGCGACATGATATACCTGCCGTTCACCATAACCGGGTAACCGGCACCCTGCATAATAGCCCCGTGACGCACGTATGATTCATATAGCGATACGTACATTTTGGCGTAATCCGCCTCGGCATGCATTTGCAGGGTTTTGTATTCGTAGCGCTCTACCATACGCAAAGGCTCGGGCAATGGCACCTGGAAAACAATGATCTGCTTATCGGTCAGTTCCTCCTCGGTAATACGGTGGCGGGTTTGGATCAGGGTGGCTTCAGCGGTATCGAAAGTGGTTTTGCAGCCGGTCATCCCGTTTACAAACTCGCGCAGGTTACAGGCGTTTACGCTGGCATCGCTGCCCTGGTCAATAATTTTAAACACATCTTCCTTACCAATAACGGCGAGGGTAATGTGCAAACCTCCCGTACCCCATCCCCGCGAAATAGGCATCTCGGGCGATGAATACGGCACCTGGTGGCCGGGGATCGCTACAGCTTTCAGCAGCTTGCGGCGGATCTCCTTTTTGGTAGCCTCATCAATAAAGGCAAAATTGTATTTGTTGGCGTACTTGGTATTTTCAATCATGATAGGGTGCTTTAAACCGATGCCATCTGGATCATTTGCTGTTCAACCTCTTTGTTATTTTGATTGCTCCGCTCAACCGCCGCGCGGGTATTGCTCAGGCTGGACTGGAAAGTAACATAGTGCGGCAGCTTGAGGTGATTGGTAAAACCCATGGCCTCAACGCCTTCGGTATGGTATAGTACAAACTCCTGATCGTTTGCAGGGGCACCCATTTCGGGGCGGCGCATAGCGCTATCCAGTGTGCTCATACAAATTACCTTAGTTTCGTTATGGCCAAAACACAGGCCGTACCCAATGGTAAAGTATGGCGGAGCACCTTTTTTGGCGGCTTTGCTACCGGTTATCATCTCGTTTTCGGTAACCTCAATTTTGCCGATGTAGCGTTTGCGGCCGCTGGCATCTTTTATATGCACAGGCACGGTGCCGTAGCGCAATTCACCAACGGTTGGATGTACGCTGCCAAAGCCACGCTGGCTGCTATAACCCAGAGCCATCAAACCTCCTGTTTCGGCACGGGCCATCATCTGCAACCTTGCCGAGCGCGGGGCCGGGAATTTGATCGCTTCGCGGGTAATATCTATCAGCCGGCGATCTTCCGTTTCATCGGGCGGGGCTAATAAACTTTCCTGTTGGAGCAGGTCGATCACTTTGCCGAATGTGCTGATCCCTTCCAGTTTTTCAGGATCAATTTTGGCATCAAACCCATCTAAAAAGGTATTTATATCTATAGCAGTTTCGGTAGCCTTAGCGGTATCAAGTGTACGTTGAGTATAATCGCGGGTTGGGCCAAGAATTTGCCCGCCAGGAATTTCCCGGAAGGATGCCGAGATTTTGCGTTTCACAAACATCTCGCGGGTATTGATCACATAAGAATAATAATTGCGTTGTAAGGTTGTACGGAAAGCCCTTAAAATAAACGCGGCTTCGTATACATCGCCTTCGGCTTGTTTCAGGGCTATGGCCGCGTACTCGGGGGCGTAGATACCGCCCTCGCCCATCACCTTATCAATAGCCAGGCGCATCTGCGCCCTAATCTGTTTAATATCAATCGGGGTAGTATCGCCCTTTACACGGTAAAACTCCGCCAGTTCGCCTGCATTGTGAATGGCTTCGGTACCGCCCTTTACTGCTACGTATCCCATGTTTTAGTTAGTTTTAGTGTAAGTAAACTTGTTGCTGCGCGGAATGCAGAGCAGGTTGTTTTGCCTGTCGGTAATAATGAGGTCAATGCCCAGCGGGTATTCGATGTTTTGCTCTTTCACATAATCCAACAATTCAGGGCTGATGCCCTTAACCCATACCACGGCTTCACCATTTACACCGGGGCCTTGCAGATTTATCTTCAAAGAATCTATAATAACTTCAGTACCTATCAGTTCGGCAGCGGCAATCAATGTAGCGCTGTCTTCGGGGTAAACCGGTGTGCCAACGCGAGCTTCTTCTAAACCATGGCCATCATGATTTTCGGGCAAAAAGATATAATCGGCCATATCTATACCCACTTGTTGGGCCGCTGTGTTCACCAACAGGTAAGTAGCAATATCTTCCATGTTTTCACCTATAATGTGATAGTTGGTATCGGCATTCAATAAAGCAAAGCCGGTAAGCGCGGCAGCCTGGTCTAAACCGGCCGGCGGTAAAATATCCGATGAGGAAAAAGTATTTATCTTTCCCGGACGCGCCATGCTATCCAACAGCAAACGAAAATGCTGTTGCGCATCAAAAATGGTATCGTAGTGTAGTTCGGTTTGCATATTATTCCTGTTCCATCAGTTTAAAATCAACGCGGGTGCGCATGATCTGGTTATATTCCAATTGTTCGGCCTTGCGGATCAGTTGTAGCTGTTCATTTAAAAAAGCATATATAACTTGTAAATCGGCACCAGGGAGTTGGGTAAGCGCATCAATAAAGCCAACGCAATAAGAACGGACAGGCTCATCGCCTAAACAAATGCCATAACCACGCTGGCCGTTCACTAAAATCTCACATTCGGTGGTCAGCGCCTCTCCCAGGTAAAACTCCTGGAACTCTACCGAGTCTTCAGCCTGGATCATGGTCATGCAGGTTGAGGGGGCTTTGGCAATGGTTATATCAAAGTTTTCTTCAATCGAGGCAACGAAAGCCTGGAGCGGTTCCAGCTCGCACTCGCATAATATAAAGTCCTGTTCTTCCATCGGGGCTTAATGATTTGAATCAAAATTAGCCCGCAATTATTTGGATATAATTAGGGAAGGGATATTGTTTTGTTAGGGGATTGTTAGGTGAGCCTTCTATCTACCACGTCATTGCGAGGCACGAAGCAATCCCCTATATACAAGGCGAACTTGCATGGCCGCTCTGCTTATCGGGGATTGCTTCGTGCCTCGCAATGACGGCTTTAAGATGGTTAGCGATTAAACAAACCGCTCATTAAACCTATAACCCACCGACCTCACCGTCTCCACTGCATCCTTATACTCGCCTAACTTTTTCCTTAACCCAGCAATCTGCACATCAATAGATCTTTCGGTAGCAAAATACTGCGAGCCATTAATCCGCTCGATGATCTGGTTGCGGGAAAAAACCTTACCGGGTTGTTTGGCTAACAATTCGAGTAGCTTAAACTCGCCAATAGTTAGTTCTAACAGCTCATTATTAATGTACACTTTGTAGCTAACGAGGTTCATGCGAAGTACGCCGCATTCGATGGTTTCTTTAATCTCCTTCCGGTTATTCGTAGTGTCCTCACTACTTTTACGGCGGAGGATTTTTTTTACACGGCTCATCAGTTCGCGCATGCGGATGGGTTTGGTCATATAGTCTTCAGCACCAACTTCGAGGGCGGTTACGGCATCTATCTCGTCGTTTTTGCCGGTGAGCATTACCAGGGGGATATCGCGGGTAGATTGGCTCATTTTGAGGTTGCGGCAAAGTTCCAGGCCGTCCATTTCGGGCAGCATCCAGTCGGTTACCAGCAGGTCGGTGTTATCAGCGTTGATGTATTTGAGGGCATCGACCGCGTTGAAGAACATTTTAACCTCGTAGCCTTCCTGCACCATGTTGTGTTTCAGGATCTCGAGGATATCGTAATGATCGTCGATAATAACAAGCCGGTGTTTTCTCATAAGCTATTTTTACCATCACGATATTAGCGAACACAGTTAAAGTAAAGATTAGCCCATTGTTAAATCCTAACAATAAAAAGCTCATTTTCTGTTAAATCATTTCCCAAAAAACACAAATCAAACCATTTGCTAATCATTGGCTAATATTCACACAATCCTATATTAAAATATCCATCAATCACAATCAGTTTATATCCGTTTGCCTCATGTTTAATATAAAACTAATGCTAACCTAATAATTACTGAATGTTGATTGTACAATTTAGATTCCTGATATTGCCTTTGTGGAAAACGTTAAAATTATAACCATAAACACGTGGAAATGTGATGGTGATTACAGGCTGCGCATGCGCATACTGGCCAGGCAACTGAAAGAATTAAAACCCCATATTATAGCCTGCCAGGAATGTTTTTACAGTGAAGAAGCAAAAGCCGACACCCTGAAATTTTTGGCCGCCGAACTGGATATGAACTACTGCTTTTTACCCGGACGATCAAAAAAACGCCTGTTTGAGGGGCACCTGGTTAATAGTACCTCGGGCCTGGGTGTATTATCGCTTTATCCCCTGAGCAAATTTAAACAGATCGATTTACCTGTTGTTCCGGAAGATAACGACCGTAAAGCTTTTACGGTTTCTGTTAGCCTGCCAGTTGCTACAAACATATTGCTAACCACCACTCATTTAACCCACCTGGGCCACGCCCACGGTTTAAGAGAAAGACAGGCCGAAGCGCTGGCCGCTTTTGTAAGTACAGATGCCAGTCACCCCTATCACATCATCTGCGGCGATTTTAACGCCACGCCAGATTCGGATGAAGTGAAAGCTTTTTTAGCAAAATCACGCGCGATTGATTGTTATACTGCCGGTAATGGTACCGAACCGCATTACAGCCTTACCGACGCTTATTATAAAGCCAATAAACAGATCTGTATTGACCAGATCTTCTCTCTGCCCCTGCCAAACGGTGGTTACCCAACGTTTATTAACTCGGCTGTGACATTAAATGTGCCCGATGATGAAAGCGGCCTTTACGCAAGCGATCATTTCGGCATCACCACAACCCTTGTTATCGATTAGATGAAAAAGGTGCCCCATGTTTTAGCTATCAGCAGTTTCGCCGTTCATGGAACGGCAAGCTTAAAATCTTTCACCACTATTTTGGGAGAGAGGCTGCTGCCGGTACCGAGCCTGCTTTTAAACGGGCTAACTAACATGGCACTCATTAAAAAGTTCGATCCGCCTTTTGCTGAATTGCTTCAGGGCACATTTGAACTGGCTGCTAATCGCGGTCTTGAACTGATTCTTTACATTGGTTACCTGGGCAATGCCGCTCAGGTGGCTGTGATCAGTGAAATGATAAGAACATATCGCCCGATCATTAAAACCATTATTGTGGATCCTGTTTGCGGAGATCATGGCAGGGTGTATGTACCTGCTGATATAATTACGAGATGGCCGGAGCTGATTGCCCAGGCGAATATGGTTTTCCCGAATATAACCGAAATAAAACTGTTAACCGATTATGCACCCGATGCCTCAGATGTGGATGACGTTTGTATCGATCAGTTCAGGCAGCGTTTTCATAAGGCTGATTTGGTCATTACCAGTCTTAAAACCGGCGATGATGCAATTGGGATTCGTTATTACGGCAAAAACGGCTTGTACAATTACCTACATCCGGTGCAGCCCCAAAACTTTGGCGGCACAGGCGATGCATTTTTAGCCCTATTTATACTGCAGCACTTTTTTAATGGTTTAAACACCGAAGATGCGTTAAAACAAGCCGCAGATCAAACGCATCAGTTAATTGGCAACACCATCCAACAAAACTCAACCGACCTTTTACTCTCAACTATCAATAAAATATGAGTAAGTTATTTTACGTTATCGGCCCATCAGGTGCCGGTAAAGATACCCTGATGAACTACGCCCGCCAGCAGATTAACGGATCAGAAAACGTGATCTTTGCCCACCGGTATATCACCCGGCCGCCGTTTGCCGGAAGCGAAAATCATGTAAGCTTAAGCAATGAAGAGTTTGAGCTGATGAAAAAAGGTGGCATGTTTGCACTGCACTGGGGAAGCCATGGTAAATATTACGGCATTGGGCAGGAAATTAACAACTGGCTTAATAAAGGTTTTAACGTAGTGGTTAATGGCTCGCGGGAGTACCTGCCTGTTGCCCAACGCTTATACCCCGATCTGTTTGTAATTTTAATAACTGCCAGTGCCGAAGTGCTCATCAAGCGCCTGGCTGGCCGCGGCCGCGAAACGGATGAGGAAATAGCCGCCCGTATTGCCCGCACTGCCGGGCTCGACGTTAACCTTGAAAACTGCACCACCATACAAAACAATGGAGGGATTGAAGATGCGGGTAACGAACTGGTAAGCCTTCTATCGGCAACTCAAAAAATACTTATCTAAGCAAAATATGAAGATCAGGATATTATCCGTTGTTTTGGCCATATCGGCAATGCTGGGTTCCGCCTGCCATTCGGTTAAAAAAGATAACGGCGCAGAGGTCTCCGAACAAACCAATATGCATAGTGCTTACGATGATAGCACACTTACCAATCGCGTACTGCCGGTTGTGATGCCCTATAACCGCATTATTGATCCGGCAGGAAAGGTGATTAGCTTTGGTGATCCTAACCTTGAAAATCATAGCCTCGACGTAAAACTGATCCCCGAAAGCACCATACTGGCAGTTGAAGACCGCTATGGCATCACACTGATTGATACAGTTAAAAGCAAAGTGATAGCCAAATGGACTTTCACCGGCGATAAGCAATACAACGGCCTGATGAGCACTTATTCGGGCATTAAAGTTTTAAAAAAGGGCGATAAAACGCAGATCTTCTGGAGTGCATCAAACGGCGGCAACCACAAATCGTTTGTAATGCAGGCCGCCTGGGATGGCGAGAAGATCAGCATAGAAAATGCGTTTCCGTTTAGCCCGGTGGCACCTTCACCATTGGCACTGCCTAATGAACTTATTATCAACAACGAAAACGGAACCGATTACCTCTATGTAGCGCTGAACGGTAATAACCAACTGGTTAAAATTGATCTGAACACCCGTAAAACTATATGGACAAAGCCAACCGGCGTGGCACCTTACGGCTTAGCTATTGTTGGCCGGCATATTTTTGTTACCAATTGGGGCGGCCCGATGCCTACCGATACCGTAAGACGCGAAACAGCCGGCGTTCCTTACGGAAACACTTATGTTGACCCTAAAACGGGCGCAACCCTATTGGGAACCGTGCAGGTTACCGATATCAATACAGGTGATATGGTAAAAGAAATCCCGGTAGGTTTACACCCCAATGTTATCATCAAAAGCAACGACAATCGCTTTTTATATGTAGCCAATGCCAACAGCGATAATGTATCGGTGATCAGTATCCCCGATTATAAAGTAGTTGAAAAAATCCCGGTACAACTTACAACAGCTAAAAACAGTTACATAGGCGATTCGCCCAATGCGCTGGCCATCAATGATGAGGGCACAACCCTGTATGTTGCCAACGGACTTGATAATGCAGTGGCGGTAGTTCAACTGGGTGCAAAAGCCTCAACTGCAGGTGCCGGCAAATCAACCATAAAAGGTTTCATCCCTACCGAAGCTTATCCGGGCGGTTTACTGGTTGATCACAACTCGCTGTTTGTAACCAATTTGGAAGGTGAGGGTTCACGCATCAGCACTAAAGAATTTAAATCGGAAGTTCCGGATAAGGTTACGGCTTATAACTCGCACCATGAAAAAGCTACCATTTCTGTCATCCCGCTACCTGATGAGCAAAAGCTAAATCAATATACAGAAAAGGTAAAAGCGCTTAACCTCACCTTCAGGCAAGAGATAGCCCAACAGCTACCACGTAAAAACATTGCCCCAAAACCGATGCCCGAACGCATTGGCGAACCATCGGTATTTAAACACGTGCTATACATCATCAAAGAAAACCGCACGTACGACCAGGTTTTAGGCGACCTGCCACAAGGCAAAGGCGAACCGTCACTATGTATTTACGGCGATAAAGTAACTCCCAACCAACACCAGATAGCCCGCGATTTTGTACTGATGGATAACTATTATGCATCGGGCAAATGCTCGGCCGAAGGCCACCAGTGGACGGATGCCGCCATGGTTACCGATTATGTGGCTAAAAACGTAAGGGCATGGTTCAGGAGCTACCCCCACGTACAGGAAGACGCGCTGGTTTATGATAGCAAAGGTTTTATCTGGAATAATGCTGCCGATCATGGTAAAAAAGTAAGGATCTATGGTGAAGCTTCAACGCCGCATTACGATGAGAAACTAAGCTGGACGGAGATCTACAACCAGTACCAGGCAGGCACACCATTTAAATTTCATAATACCAGCACCATATCGAGGGTAAGACCCATGCTATCGCAAAACTACCCCGGCTCCGACGAATTGAAAATAACCGACCAGATCAGGGCTTCGGCATTTATTAAGGAATTGGAAGGATATGAAAAACAACCCGGCGACGAACTGCCCGAACTAATGGTAATGGCCCTTTCAACCGATCATACCCAGGGTACCCGCCCGGGCTTGCCTAAACCTGAAGCCATGGTAGCCGATAATGACCTTGCTTTAGGCCGCATTATTGAAGCGTTGAGCAAAAGCCGTTTCTGGAAAAATACAGTTGTTTTTGTTACCGAGGATGACTCGCAGGCCGGCTGGGATCATATTTCTGCCTACCGCACTACCGGCTACGTGATCAGCCCGTACAGCCAAACGCAAAAAACGGTATCAACCAACTATAATCAAACCTGCGTAGTACGTTCTATCGAACAGATATTGGGTATCCCGCCTATGAATATCATCGACGCAACAGCCCTGCCAATGTTTGATTGCTTCGGACCGAAAGCATCATCATATACCTATAAGGCAATTCCTAATCGTATCCCGCTTAATGATATGAACCCAAAACTGGCTTCATTAAAGGGGCCGGCATTATATTTTGCCAAAGCATCATTACGGCCCGAGTTTAACCATATTGACGGAGGCAACGACGATTTATTGAACCGCATTTTATGGTACGCCGCCAAAGGTAAAAAGGTATACCCGGCGAAGCTTACAGGCAAACCTGTAGCCGACGACGATGATGATTAATACTTAAAACGACTTCACAAATCCAGATGATTTGATCTCGTAGCCCATTTTTTTATAAAAAAGATGGGCTATTTTTCTGTCATCCCGGTTACCGCTATTGATAAGCACGGTACGCAGGCCCTGTTGGGCGGCGTAGTCTTCCCAGGCTTTAACCAATATTTTGCCTACGCCAAGGTTACGGGCAGTTTCCTTAACCACAAAAGCCAGTACGCGCAGATAGTTGCCATTTTTTTCGTAATACAAACCCTTTTGTAAACCGGCCAGGCCTACAATTTCATTGTTATAAACAGCCAATAAAGTTCTGTAATCCGGGTGGGCGAATATGGCTTCCATGCGGGCCTGCATATCGGCAAGGCTGGTAGGATAGCTCATATCGGTCATTAACTGGGCTATGGTTTCAATATCGGCCGGGGTGGCGTCTCTTAGCGTTATCTGATCGGCGGGCATATTGCAAAATAATAATTATGGCAGGTTAAAACTCCGTATTAATTATTAGCGGTTTGTTAGCGGGGATTTAGATGTGGGTAATGGGAGGAAAAATAGCAATTCGCATAATTTACTCACCCGGTCTACGCTTCGCCGGACCACCCTCTCTTCGGCAAGCCGGAAAGAGGGTTGGGAATATAGAAATTATAACTATTACGTTTCCCCTCTTTGCGCTTGCACAGAGAGGGGTGACGAGCGCAGCGATGTCGGGGTGAGTAATCTTCGCTTACCTCAACGTAGCAAAATTATAAAACTGCAACCTACCTGTACCCTGTACATTAATGGTTTTAGTTTCACTTGCACCCTGTGCATTTTTCAGCGTAATACTGATCTTATTATCCCCCTTTTGCAGCGGGATCCGGGTATAGGAAATGTAAGCCGGCAAACTTTGCCAGTTACGGGTATCGGCTTTTTCGGATAACAAGCTGTATAACTGTATACCATAACTCAGGCCTTCCAGCCAGCCATTGGTTTTTCCATCGCTTTTAGCTGCGGCCCTTACCGAGTATTCGGCCATTTTTTTAACGGCAACCCGCGATAAGATCCCTCCCAGTTCTTTTAAGGCACGTTGCTGAAGCGTTTTAAAAGCCAGTTCGTTAATGTTTTCGGCCTGGGTTAAATAAGCTTCCTGCCCGTTGTTAGTGATTGTGGCACTGGTATAGTACGGTGTTTGAGCTACATATTTAGGATAAGCCACGTTCAGGCTTTCAACCGATTTGGTGTTTACCTTCCCTCTGTCGCCGGTATAGTTAAATGGGACTACAATACCGCCTCCAGCATCAGAGAAAAACAGATCGCCATCGCTGTTCCTGATCAAACTAAAAAACATATTAACCTGGGTTTTAACAGGCGCGAGACCATTCTCCCAAAAAAATATCAGGTCGCCGCCTTCTGATGGTTTGCCGGGCTGATAGCTGATGCCGAATGTTTTTTCAAACTCATCGGCTTCGGTGGTAAAGCCGTTCAGTTTAGCGGTGCGGATCACGTCCTGCTCTAAACCTACCGGTATGGTAGTACCGTAGTAAGTTTTATCCGGGCTTTTGAGGTAGATCTCGGCAGCATTACGGTATGATATAAAAGCGTTGTTAACATCGTTATTGGCCTCGTAAAGCATTCCCTGTAGCATCAACGAAAAAGCATCGTCGGTGTAGCGGTTATCTTTATTATTGAATTTATCACCCTGTTGCTGCGATTGTAATGTAATACGGCGGGCCTCAACAATGGCTTCATCCGTTTGGTTCAGGTAAATATAGTTGAGCGCCTTATAATAGTGGATCATGAATTTTTCAAAATCCTCGCCTTTATAGTTTTGTGAAGCGGAGTTGAGCAAAACGCCAACGGCCGCGTCAGACGCGCCGCCCAAGCCCTGATCCAATAGTTGATCGGCCTCGTTAAAATATTTATTGCTGTTATCGTATTCGCCCCTTAGGTGGCTGATGCGGCCTTTCTCCATCAGGTATAACAGCTTGTTGCGCGGCTTCTGGATAAGGCTGTTGCCATCGAGGTCTTTTTCGGCCTGGGTATAATTACCGGCCGATACGCTTTTATAGTAAGGTGCCACACTTTGGTTATAGGTGGCGCAGCCCGATAACCAAAACATTAGCCCAATAAAAGCAAATACCCGGCAAATATGCGTACGTGAATTGATCATTATATGATGCAAACAGCCCCGAACGCAGGCAAACCGTGTTCGGGGCGCTATGATTGGTATGCGGAATTAATTTTTTACGTATTTGGCAATTTTCTTTTCGCCTATCCAAACTACTTCGTTTGTCTGGATATTGGTAAGCTCGAGGTTTACCTGGTAGTAAACCACTTTCTGGCGTTTGTGGGCATCAACAATGGAGTTGATTGAGCCTTGCAAAATATAATCGGCACCATTTTCCATACCGAATTTTTTCATGCTCGATACGGTGGCGTTGGTTTGCTGGTCGGCTTTTTCGGCACGCAGTTCTTCACGTTTTTTACCGCCCTGTACCAAACGTACTTTTTGCGATTGGATGAATGAACTTTCAATATCAGTTAAGAAAGTTTCGGCATCAATATGTTCGTGGCTTTTGTTTTGAACAAAGCCAACTATTACCACGGGGCGTTTACCCTGATGCTCGTTCATGTGGGTATCTATCCAGGCGGCACCTAAAATTTTGCCGGTCAGCTCGTCGGCAGCCATGCGGGCATCGCTGTTGTTCCAGTTGCCGCTTACGTCGATAGTTTCATCGGTACTTACGCGGGTAACCTGGCGCGAGCATGAGTTAATTAATATTCCTGAAAAAGCGATGGCAGCAACTGCTATGATCCTGTTAAATTTCATCTGTAGTATATTGTAAATTATGATATGTTAGATTGTGTATTAGCGCAATTGTTACCAGCCGAAACCGATACCAATACTGGTGCGGCCTCCCCAGCCCCAGCGGCCACCATAGCCACCCCAGCGGTTGCCCCAGCCGTAGTTTAAAAAAGGAGAGTACGAGTAACCACCGTATAAACCCCATGATGGTGAATAATCATAATAACCATTCATGCGCTCCTCATGCCTCCACTGGCGGTTTTGGCGGCGGCGTTCTAACTTAGCCTCGTACCAATCATACGCTTTATAGGTATTTTGAATGGTAACGCCATGTAAACTGTTTAAAGTATCGGCCACACGTGCATATTTAGCCTGGCTTTCGGCGTAACGCGGGTTTTGATCAGGAAGTAATGCTGTTTGTTGCTGGGCTTTCACTATGCCGCCAAATAAGCTGCACACAAGTACGCAAGCCGCAATAATGATATTATTTTTCATTGTGATTAATTTAATAAGTAAAGTTACGCAAAAGCGGCACCAAATATTACAGCGCAACCCTTGGTAAATGTTAAATTATGTTAGATTGATGGGATTTTGACTTTGGTGTGAAGGGAAGGTTTATTCTGAACCATGATTTTATTTGGGGGGATTACACCGATTGATTTTTATTTTTTGGGATTACACCGATTAATTTTTGATTACACCGATTTTGATTGTTGATAGTTTTGATTGCGCGGATGTCTGAACCGGGATTTGGGTGGATTTTTGGGATGGGTAGGATTTTTCTTTTTGTCTGAACTCGAATTTGGGGGAATTTTTAGAATTTTTCGAATTTGATTTGCATTCTGCTAATTCCTTAATTCCCCCAAATTCGAGTTCAGACAAAAAATCAGCGCAATCAACGTAATCATTTTACATCAACGGTTCAGATAACTGCAAACTGCCTACTCCTTACTGCCAACTGAACAAGGGTGTTGCCTGCGGCCCGGGCTTTACGCTCATACTGCACAGGCCTTAGCCACAGGCCGGTATCCGCTTCAATCCCTAACACAAAATCCGTTTTCATTTTAGCTTTATTCCTGTAACAAGTATGTCCTGCCGGGCGTCAATGCATTATATTTAAACTTATAAAGTCTATGAAAAAATTAGTCCAAAATATACTCGCAATAACCATCGCAACCGTTCTCATTAACGCGTTTTCATTAACCTCAGCTAAAGCGCAAACCACTGCTTTCAAACCCAAAGATCCTCAACTATTTAACACTATTGCCCACATGGACAGCGTAATGTTTAACGCCTTTAACAACCGCAAACTCGATGCGATGAAAACCCTCTTCACTCCTGATGTTGAGTTTTACAACGATGGAAAAGGTGTTACCGGTTACGATGCGACCATGGCCGGCTTTAAAGGCATTTTTGAAAACAAACAAGCCGCCGACTTACGCCGCGACCTGGTAAAAGAAAGCCTGGAGGTATACCCCATGCCCGGCTACGGCGCTATTGAAATGGGTACCCATATTTTTATCCATACCGAAAACGGGCAGAAAATAATTGGCACAATGAAATTTGTACACATCTGGCAGCTAAAAGATGGACAGTGGAAAGTGGCGCGGGTAGTGAGTGTGGGGCATTAGCCCCTCCCAAACCCTCCCCGGAAGGGAGGGCTTAAAAAGTAAAAACATATCCCAAAAGTCTCCCCTGCCGGGGGAGATTTAGAGGGGGCTTGAACAATCAAACAAAACAACATTCTCCTCCGGTTTCAACCTGAACACAATCCCTTCTCCCGGCTTACTAAAAATACCTTTAACAGCCTTGAAAGCATAGCTTGTTCCTTCAAATTTGCTGTTTATTTGTTTAGCTCCAATAGATGTGTAGGGTAATGTAGCACCCGAAGCAGTTGTCATATCAAAATACCAGTTCAATTGTTTATCGCTTACCAAACGCATTTTAATCTGCTTTTCATCCATATCAACCTCTAATGATCCTTTTACAGACGTAAGCGGCCATGAAATGTGCATTGAACCGGCTGTTTTGTTGCTAAATACCGGATCGCCACCTTGCAGCAGGATCTCCTTACCATCAATAACCGACTTTAAGCACAAACCACCTATTTCATTAGGCTTACTCCATATATAGCCATCAACAACCGGCAGGGTAAAAAATGTACACTCGTTTGAGGTAGCCACCTGTTGGGTATAAACCGAAGGGAAGTTTTCATCAAACAAATGGATGTCGCGGATGCGGAGATTGCCGTTTTCCCAAAGCATATTGATGCGGTAAAAGCGGCTGTTAAACCAGGCTGTTTTCAGGTTGCTGCCTTCAATATCCTTACTTACGGTAAACGAGGTTGGCGGGGTAACTTTATATTTTTGTTTAAACCAAAGTCCAGATTGTTCCAACGTCTCCACTTTTATTTTATGTTCATTTCGTAGACGGGCCAGCAGCGGCATCTGTATTTCGAAACCTTTGGCCATGGCATCCCAGGTAAAGGAATTTTCCTGCCCGGCCTGGGTATAATTAAAGCCGAGTGCTTTATCTTCCGTAAATGATTTTAAAAACCAGTTAACCCAGGTCGAATCGCCGCCGCCAAATTTATAAACGGGTTCGAGCGTAACTACACCCTGACGCGCTGTGCCCAGGCCATTATCATACTGGCGGATGGGATCGCTGCCCAGCATCCTGAAAATGGGTACCGGGATCTGGTTCTGTACATGCTGGGCCGGCATATACGAGTTGATTTTACTTGGATAATAAGCCTGGTTCCAGTAGCCGCCCCAAAGTGTATAACCATCGGTACCATATTGATCTTTACAATTTGCCGATGCCACAATACGATATTTGCGGTACATATAATCCAAACTATAGCTATCAATAAACCAGGAGGCTACCGATTTGGGGTAATAACCAAAAATCTTTTTAAAATCGGCCATGTAAACATCGATCAGTTTTTCGCGCTCTTTGGGTGTATAACCGGTTGCGAAGCCGATATTGGCACGCCAGTCCCAGGGGTAGCGGCCACGCCACTTCAGTCCGGCTTTTTCAACCTGTGGCTGCGGGATTTCCCACCAGGCACCTATTTCGAACGAGTTGCGGGGTAAGGCTTTGAGCAGTTTCTGATATCTTGGGTCGATCAGGGCATCATACTGTAGTAAAAATGTACCGCCGAGATGATATTTTTTCATGATCTCTACCTGTTTAACCACCGTTTGATATAATACATCTTCGGTAATAGCAGCATCACGCGGCTCAAGCAGGCGGATAAAGTTGACGATATTAACAATTTTAGGCGATGGTATTTCTGTGGGCTGTTTGTACGCTAACGCATTTAACGAAAATAAACAACACAGTATTGTAGAAAAAATGAGGCGATGTTTCAAGGCTTATAATGATTTTTGTGGTAACTGATAAAAGTACTCATCGCCTAAAAGTTCACTGTCCTCCTCTGTCTTGTTAACCTCTATCGTCCAGGCACCATGTGCGCTTAAAACAAAAAAGGAGCAAGCGTGAATGCTTGCTCCTGCATAAATTCATGAATTGAACCTATTTTTTCAACTCACTCAAAACAGGCTTCGCAAGCGAAGGCAAAACATTCTGATCGGTTTTAATCAACTCCAAAACCTCAATCTCATTATTACCGGCCTTCAGCCACTCCACCGGTGCATAAACCGTTTGCTGCGGACCAACATTCCAGTAACGACCAAGGTTATGTCCATTTAACCAAACCGTACCCTTGCCCCATTTACTCAAATCAAGATAGGTATCAACCGGCTTCTTCAGGTCAAACACCGCTTTTTTAATTACCGGTTTGCCCCCGGTTATTTGCAGGCCTTTCCCGGCAAGGTTTAAAGTATTTAACGGTAAACCGTAGCTATACCAGTTTTTTACTTCGGTACCATTCAAAGTAACTTTGCCGGTAATACCTTTTTTGTTTTTAAGCAGATATGGGCCAAAGTTGATGCGGCCAAGGTTCTCCACCAAAATCTCCAGTTTAACTTTGCCTTTAGGCAGCGTAATTTGCAGGCTATCCTGTTTCAAACGCCTGTCGAGGATGCCCGCACGTTTACCGTTCAGGTAAATAATGCCATAATCGCGCAGGCCATCTATTTTAAGCG